>JAHYIR010000001.1 GCA_019429305.1 Candidatus Cloacimonadota bacterium | reverse complement strand
CATCTATGACGACCTTCGTTGTCGTTTGTCTCTTTACATTCTCGGCGGTTCGGTTATCCGTGACTTTGCCTTTGCCTTGATGATCGGTGTCATTGTCGGTACATATTCCTCAATCTTCGTAGCCAGTCCATTGCTCGTAGAGTTTTTCGGACAGCGTCATCCCGCCAAGAAAGGCATAGCTAAGAAAAAATAATATTTAGAAAGAAAATCACATATAAATGCCGGAAGGGAAGATACAAACCCCTTCCGGCTTTTTCTTTCATGTTGCCAAAACTTTTTTGACTGGAAGCATAAGTAAGATAACCTCTTTATAAAATAGTCGAGGCATCTCATCACTGCTGGGGGTAAAGCAATTATGATCTTGCGTTTCTTAATTTGCATCGGTGATGAGATCTCTCCATTCCGCAAGACTCACATTCGTGACTCTTTCTCCAGTCGAGATGACAAATTGGTTGGAGAGAGAGTTCCATTCGTGACTCTTTCTCCAGTCGAGAAGACAATATATAGTTGTTGTTAAAGAAAGCGGGATGATCTGACATTACTAAAAAAACATAGACAGCAAATGAGGGATTGATTTCTTTGATAAGTAGTGCGCCCGTAGCTCAATTGGATAGAGCATCTGACTTCGGATCAGAGGGTTAGGGGTTCGAGTCCCTTCGGGCGTGCCAGATATTCTTAGTGGAGGAAAGAATGCGACAATTATTGATCATTACTCTTCTGATTAGCGGACTATTTATATCCAATGTTTACAGTCAAATGACTATACCCAGAATGGTGATTCAGGAAGTTTACGATTATCTCGGTAGCTACCCCGATAATATAGTCTATCCCGAAGAGGGATCCATCAAATTCCGTGCTTGGATCACTGATAGACCTGATTATATTCTGACTGATGAGCTTCCCACCTGTCTTGCCGATATGCAGGCAGAGATATTTACCATCCGTTTTAATCTCGGTAATTTTCCCGGTCTGGCAGGTGCTCCTGTTGACTGGAAGCATGGTGAAACAGTAAGAATAGAAGTACTCCATACCCCGACAGGCCGTATAGCTGAAACTGAATTTATCATTGAAGAGGGCTCTTCACCTATATTTAGACTTAATGAAGAAGCTATTGCTTTGCAGAATGCCCCTCAAGAAGAGAGCAAAGAGATCCCTGAGCTATCAGAATAGAAATTTAGTTTATTACTTAGGTGGTTAAGAGAACTTTCCACTAACTACGTCAAATTAATACTGTTTCAAGTGTTTTTATTAGCACTGTATCTGCAAGAATGTAATTAGGATAAATTATCATATAATTCCGACTAAGAGATCTGTTACACTATTCTTTATTTGACAAGCATGACAGGTCGTAAGCATTATAAAAATATTTACAAATTAAACATAATTACTCTAAAAAGAATTAACACTAAAACTTAAAAAAGATTGACATATTTTGCTTCATATATATCTCCTTTATTTAGAGGAGGTTGTTATGAGGTCTATAATACTATTTATAATACTTTTTCCCCCTATCTTGCTCTGTTCTTTATCATTCATCCAATTATCAGATCATGATATACCGGGGGTCTCTCAATCTTCAATCGATTGGGGCGACTATGATAATGACGGGAATCTTGATTTACTTGTAACAGGTGTTACATCTTCAGCTGGACGGATTTCAAGAGTTTATATGAATTCTAGTGATGGGATCCTTACCTATCAAGAAAATATCAGTTTGGTTGATGTAAGTTGGAATTCCGGATTATGGGCTGACTACACTAATAACGGGCATCTTGATATAGTCATAAGCGGTTTAACAAACGAAAGTCAGTTGGTGACAAAAATATTTAATAACAATGGTGATGGTACTTTTACTGAGAACACCGCTGTTAATCTTCCCGGGACTCGAGAAGGTAGTTTAAACTGGGTAGATTTCAACAATAACGGGTGGTTAGATCTGTTTATTACCGGTTATGCTGGCACAGAATTGGGTAATATAGCCAGATTGTATCAGAACAACGGTGATGGCACTTTCACTTGGCGTGAAGAGTTCGAGTTTCCTGGGATTCGTTATTCTGACTCAGTCTGGGGAGATCTAAATAACAATGGATATCCTGACTTAATAATAGCCGGAAGACATGATAATATGAGGATCACCAAATTGTATATCAACAATTTAGGTAACGGTTTTGAATTACAAGATGATTCTGGGCTTCCGGGAGTAGAATCAGGATCACTATCATTAGGAGATTATAATAATGATGGGTTACTTGATATCTTGATTACCGGCACAGAAGTAGGAGTAACCAGGATCAGCCGGGTGTACAAGAATAATGGTGACGGAACTTTTAGTAATATCGCTAATTTTGACGGAGTTGCTTATAGTGATGCTATTTGGGTAGATATCAATAATAATGGTTTACTGGATGTTGCGTATTGTGGAGCCATATCTGGTGTTTCCGGAGTTACTGCGGTTCTTACCGCTAAATTATTCCTTAACAATGGTAATGAAACGTTTAGCGAAGTTACTGATTTTGAACCAACCGGACTTAGTAATTCAACTATCAGCGCAGTTGATATCAATAATAATGGGAAAACAGATCTGATAATCACAGGTATGATTTCCAGTACTGAGAGAGAGTTTAATATATATATGAATCAAATCGATATAGAAAACAGCATTCCGGCTCCACCACAGATCTTGCATACAATAGTTGGAGAAGAGAATGTGACTTTTCAATGGAGTAACGGGTTAGATGCGGAAACACCTCTTAACGGACTGAGTTACAATGTTTGGTTAAAACAATTGAATTCTCCAAATCTACAGTTAATGGCACCGATGGCAGACTTGAACAGTGGATTCAGGAAAGTCGGAAGACCGGGAAATGCTGGATACAGTAATTCTTTTGTTATTACAGGTTTGCCTGACGGACAGTATGAGTGGGCAGTTCAGACCATTGATTCCGCCTATGCCGGTTCAATGTTTTCTGAATGGCAGACTTTTAACTTCCCTGATCAATACTTGCCAGCACCCAGCAATGTTAGTTTAATAAGAGAAGGTTCTGATTTTATTTTGAGTTGGGATATTATTGAAGATGCTAATCATTACAAAATTTATGGTTCGGAAGATCCGTATAGTGAACAATGGGAATATTTAGATATGACTATAGATAATGAGTGGGTTGTTTCAATTTATCATCAGTTGTACTTTTTCCGGGTAGTGGCAGTAGTAGATTAAGAAAGCAAGGAGACTCTCTAAGAGCCTCCTTGCTAAAAACGGTTATTTTAATAGCATCATTTTTCCGGTAAAGTTATCATTAGTTGTCGTTAGGCGGTAGAAATAGATCCCGCTGGTTACTTCGTTCTCTTGATTGTCTCTGCCTGACCAAGCAATCATATGCGTACCGGTGGTGAGATATTCATCGAGAAGGAGAGCGATCTTCTGTCCCTTGATATTGAAGATCTCCAATTTAGTTCTGCCGCTCTGACTGATATTGAACTCGATGGTAGTTTCCGGATTAAAGGGGTTGGGATAGTTACGGGCAGTCAATGGGGCAGGATGCAGTAAATATTCATCATCAACGGAGACTTCACCTATAGAAAGGACCTTAAAATCATCAACGAAGAAAACGAAGGCATAATTAGAGACGCAGTTAAGTGCCATATAGACCGACTGTTCATCATATTCGGAGAGGTCGTAGGTAAATTCAGTCCAGGCAACAGGTGCCTGTACATATTGACCCGGAGTGATAATGGAAAAACTACCTGGATCAGAGTCGGTGGTAGAGATGCCGACACGGAATCTTTCCAGACCATATTGAGAAGTATATGAACGAGCTTTAAAAGTGACTGACGATTCAGTACCGAGCTCGATGAGAGGGGTGATCATCCAGTTATTGGTCTGGGCAGTATCAGAGGAAAAGGATGCAGCCATTTTCTCTCCACTCGGTGGAATGAGATCGGTCATAGGTGGTGTTGTCTGAGAAGGATTAAAGATAATATAAGCCATAGGTTGATATTCCCCAGGGAAGGTTATATTATTAAATCCGTATGTATTAGAGCCATCAATATCTATCAAAGTCCAAGGTGGGAAGTCGGTAACAAAATCGGGATAAGATTCGAAGTTGTCACTCCAGATGATCTGTATGCCGGTGTTGATAGTTACAGTTACAGTATTAGAGGGCTCTGATTCACCTTCATCGTAGTCAGCAGTGACATAATATGTATAAGTGCCGTCAAAGAGGTCTTCGTCTAAGTAGCTGAGGATATCGGGAGAGGGGATCTCGTCAATGAGATTATCATTACGGTATATCTTGTATCCTTGCAGTTCTTGACGGAGCGGTAGAGCTGGTCTTTCTTTCCTGATCGATTCTGAAATATCATAAGACGATATTCTGGTTGCTGGTCCATCACCTTCTCTGATCCAGAGATCCATGAGAAAGTCACCGATTGCCTGCTCGATGAGTGAATAATCAAAGACATTGATCAGATAAGAAGCACCATCCATATCAGAATCGAGATCGAAGACAGGATAAGCATCCATAGGGTCATTCCCCAAAGGTACTAAAAAAATACCGACAGATTCAACTGAGAGTATGCTGTTGAGATAGATGTCGGTTTCCCAGCCATTATTGAGGGTAGTGAACATATCTTCAAAAATAGCCAGGAGAGTACCATCATCCCAATCTATAATATGAATCTCATATTCCCAAGTACCGTTCAAACCCCATGGGGAGTGGCGGAAGTCAAGATATTCCAGTGTAGCTTCCGGATATGCAGTCAGATCGAATACAGTACCGTAGCCGATGACAGATTCCTGATAATAGCCATCAACGGGAGTATTGTCGTGATAAGAGATACGGATCAGATCGGTTGGTGTGTCCCAATTAAGCTGGACATTAACGAGATCGACTACCGTGGCTGTTAAGTTTAATGGTGGAATTAGGTCACGTCTGTCGCCTCTTGGTGGAGGATCGGGGATTGGATGATCAAGCCGGTCAGTTCCTCGACGGGTTATTGATCTTGTTGTTAGTTCAGCACTCAGTAAAGAGAACGTGAGTAAAATTATTATCAATGTTATAATGTTGAGTTGTTTCATATCAACCTCCAAATTTGTCTAATATATCTAAACTCTTATCTTGGACAGTATGTTCAGAGGTCAAGGAAAAAGATATCCACGAATGCATACAACTGATGACTCAGAAAGAAGCTAATGAAAAAGAAGATTAAAATACACTGAAGTTAAAGCAAGTCCCTTGGAAACAATGCAGGAAGGAAGATTAAGAATGTTGAGGTGTGGTGAAGATACAAGGTTAGATCAGTGTGTGTTATTGGTGATATTCAAAGAGGTTGCGGATATCAGCAGGAGACAATTTCTTGATCAAAGATTGGCTTCCTTCAATAACACTGCTGAAGAGGTGCTTTTTTTGCTCCTGCAGGAGCAGGATCTTTTCTTCCACAGTTCCTTTCGTAATAATTTTATAAACGAGGACTTTCTTGGTTTGACCTATGCGGTAGACTCGATCTATGGACTGATCTTCACTCATGGGGTTCCACCAAGGATCAACTATGATAACCGTATCTGCAGCGGTCAGGTTTAATCCGAGACCACCGACTTTGAGGGTGAGAAGAAAGATCCTGACCTGTTCATTATTAGTAAAATGCTCAATTCTTTCCTGTCGGTTAACAGTTTTGCCGTCCATGTACTCATAGATCAAACCTTTTTCTTCCAGCTTTTCTGAGATCAATTTGAGCATCGAAGCAAATTGACTGAAGACAAGAATTTTCCTTCTATTCTCAACAGCGTCCTGTATTAATTCCAACAGCAGCTCCATCTTGCCTGAAACATTTATTTTCTTCAATAACTCATCGTCTATCAGGCCGGGATGATTGCAAATCTGCCTTAAGCGAATGAGGGCAGTCAGAATATTGATATAATCTGTCTTTAACTCTTTATCTTTCTGAAACGAGATCTTTTCTTTCGCCAGAGCAAGTATCTTTAAGTATGTTCTTTCCTGCAGAGGTGTCATCTTATTATAGAAATATTGTTCCTGCTTATCGGGTAGTTCCAAGAGAACTTCGCTTTTCTTTCTTCTCAGGATAAAAGGGGAGATGATCTGGGTTAACTGATCATTTTTCTCGGCAGTATCACCATTATCATCGATAAATTCTTTGCGGAAAGATCGTAAGGGGAGCAGATAACCGGGGAGAAGAAAATCGAAAATAGACCAGAGATCTATCAAATTGTTCTCTATAGGAGTACCCGTGAGAGCCAGACGATATTCCCCCTGTAGTTTTTTAACTGCTTTGCTGCGGAGAGTGAGTGGATTCTTAATATGCTGCGCTTCGTCGAGAATAATGTAGGCATAACTCTGCCGATTAAAATGTTCAATATCCATCTGAACCAATGAATAGGAAACAATGATTATATCACTGGAGTTGTTATCTAACAATTTAACCCTCTCTAGTTTGGAACCTTCATAGATGATATAAGTCAGATTGGGATGAAATTTCTCGATCTCCATTGCCCAGTTGAATAAAAGAGTTTTGGGGCATACCACAAGAGATATCTTTCTTTGTTGATTGGGTTGTTCATGATAGTCTGAAAGGATAGCCAACGATTGCAGAGTTTTTCCCAATCCCATGTCATCAGCTAATAACCCACCTAGATGATATTGTTGCAGCATCTTCAGCCAATAAAATCCGGTCTTCTGATAACTTCGCATAATATTGAAGAGCGCTCTCGGTACTTCTACAGGTTCTTCAGAATGTCTTCTCAACAGATCTCCAAACATTTTGTCCAGATAGGTCTCGCCCTCTAATCTGATAGTGTCGTTTACTTTAGACAATACATAAAGATAGGAAAGATTGTAATTAGAGAGATAGTTTGCTTGTTTCGTTTGTTTACGGGCATTACTGAGGAAGGTGTCAATTCGTGTAAAATTCTCTTTATCGCTGAAAAAGACAAGCCGGTCATCAGCTAATTTCATATATTTTTCCTTTCCTTTGAAAAAGCGGCTCAATTCTTCATGAGTAAAAGTAATTTCTTGGTATTTATAAAAAACCTGATACTCAAACCAATCGATCTTATCAGTTCTATTAACAGATACGATCGGTTTGAGATCCACTCGGTAGATGAATTCCTTTTTCAAGGCATCGTCTAAATCTAAGCTCCAAGCAGCAGGTAGCTTTTCGTAGAGGACCTTTTTCAGGCGGTCTTTACTGATATTAGCAGAGTAGACCAACTGCGAACTATCCGCCATAAGGTCTCTTTGTGGTGTGGGTAAAAGATGGAGAAATTTCTGAATCTCCTGACGAGTATCGAAAGGAATGTAAAACCATTCTTGAACACCCTTATCATCAGTGAAAGCGACTAATTCAGAACTATATAGTATCGATCTAAAGGGGAGTTTCTTAACGTTTGAATAGAGGAGATACCCACTCAGGACTATATCATTTTTATCCTTGATCAGTTTTAGGTTTACCTGTGGTGAAGTGGAATTATATGGTGGGATATCAATATCTTCAGCTATATCTAGATAGCATTTGCTCAACCCGGTCTGTTTAGCGACTATAGAAGCGAAGTAAACCAGATCCTGTTCGGGAAACTGATAACCACCTCTGAAAATCTGATAGGAGATCTCCTTATAAAAAGGGAGTTGCACTTTATAGACAACATTTTCGACAAAAATGTAGATCTCGTTACCCATATAGAAATTCGAGTAAAAGATACCAGGAGCTACTTTGATCGTATAAAATGAATCCCGGCTTTTATTGATCCGTAAAGTCAGAGGGAGTACTTCATCAGAAAAGATTAATTGTTCTCCAGTCTCTTTGATCATTACCTTAGACTGCAGATCTTTCAGAAAAGGGAACACCTTGATAAAGTCCTCTTTATAGATAGTAAAGTATTTGTATTTGTTGCTGTAAGAGCATTTGATATTTTGGAGTAGATGCAGAAGAGCCAATTCGCTGTCATTAAAAGCAGATGTTTGTTCTTTAAGCAACTTGTTATCCATTTTGTCAGCTTGCCTGGACTTAATACCAGCTGTTTTCTGCCTTTTCTTAATTGTATCGAAGAGCAACTTATTAGTGCTGAAAAGAGCGATCAATCGGAGATCAACATCTTCGTACCCGGAGAAATGAAATCTGATCTTATCCGATTCTTCATTATAGATATCTTCGATCAGTATCTTACCATTTAGTGTCTTTAATTGCCAATAAGTATTGTAAGCTAGAAATCTGTTGCTGTAAACAACTAATTCATTATCGATCTGAAGAGTACCTACAGAATTTTTTGCGCTTTGATCTTTGGTTTTTGCCGAAGTTGTAAGGTATCGATAAGCATAATCTAGAATCGTCAAATAATGATTACAGCTTTCATTATCAGGACAACTGAGGCAGGCATGTTCAACGATCTCTTCCTTGGCAGGATCATATTTTAGTACCAGCTCTTCCGGCATATACTTCTTCTTTTCCGGATCTGCATAAAACCTTATAATTAGTTGACCTTGTTCATTCTTTACAGCTTGATAATGTAGATCACCTTCCAATAATGGTAAGAGCTTACTCTTGAAATACCAAGTATTAGATAACTCATGATATTCTTTACTGAACAACTTCGCCATAGATCACGACCTAATAATAATTAAACAGGTATTTTTAAATGATAAGCCGAAAGATGTCAAATGATTTCTGAACTATGAGAAAGTTTCGCTGTTATTTGATCAAAAGTTCATTAAATTCCTGAAGCATTTGATTGTGCAGGGCTGAATTAGTGACCAGAATGTTGTCAGAAGTAAATAGGTGATCTATTCCGTACAAATCGGTAATTTTACCACCAGCCTCCTCGACTATCAATATACCGGCAGCAACATCCCAGGGGTTAAGATACCATTCCCAGAAACCATCGAAGACACCTTTAGCTACGTAGCAGAGATCAAGAGCGGCACTACCGGGTCTCCTAATGCCATGGCATTTGCTCTGGAAATGTTCAAAAAATCGGATGTTGTTTTCGGAAGCAGTCTTGAAGTTATAGGCAAAACCGGTAGCCAAAAGAGCTTCGGAGAGTCTTTGAACTTTTGAAACCCTTATGCATTTACCGTTTAAGAAAGAACCTTCATTTCTTGTTGCTGCGAAGAATTCATTCATAAAGGGGTTATAGACAAAGCCGTGGGTTAACTCTCCTGAGATCTGTAAAGCAACAGAAATGGCAACAAAAGGGAAACCGTGTACAAAATTGGTCGTGCCGTCTATCGGATCAATAATCCATAGTTTCTCGGTATCTTTAAGTTTCGGATCGGTCTCTTCAGCTAAAAAAACAGAGCCCGGTAAGATACGACTAAGCTCTTCCTTTAAAAAATTTTCTATTTCTGTATCGAGTTGAGTGACCAGATCAGAATCGGTAGATTTAGTCCGGACAGAGATTTTATCACTGTCGCCAATCGTCTCTTTGAGCATTTTGCCGGCTGTAAGGATAATCTTTCGGGTTTTAAGATGGAGTTCTGACAATGGACTATACCCCTGTTCTAAGAGATCTGAGTGTTTGCAGATTAACAATATCCATCTCGTCATTATCACCTTTGGGAGTCTCCAGGATCATTGGTATTTTCTTGAATCTATTGTCATTCATCAATTTTCTGAACGGTTCCAAACCCAACTCCCCTTTTCCAATATGCTCATGACGGTCAACTCTTGCTGCTAATCCTTTTTTGGTATCATTGAGATGGAATGCCTTTAGTTTATCTATACCGATAGCATTTTCAAATTCAGTGAATACTACGTCATATTTGTCTTTTAAATCATAACCTGCTGCAAAGGTATGACAGGTATCGAAGCAGACAGCCAGATTTTCTTGAAACCTGGAATTCTTCATCAGATAGGCCAGCTGCTCGAATTTGTATCCGAGGTTGGTTCCCTGTCCCGCGGTTGTTTCGAGAAGTATGACTGTTTTCAGGTCTTTAAACCTGTCTATTGTCAGATCAATGTTGGAGATGATCCTGTTTAACCCCCATTCTTCTGTTTGATCAAGATATGAACCGGGGTGGATGACCAGATAAGGTATTTTAAAAAGCTCGCATAACTGCAGTTCTTCATAAAAAGCTCTGATCGATTTCTCTTCCTTCTCCGGGTCATTGCTGCAGAGATTGATCAAATATCGGCTATGAGCCATAATGCTGAATGGTTTATATTCTTCTCTTAATTGAAAAAAACTCTCTAACTCTTGTGGTTTGGGTTGTCTCGTTGACCATTGGTTCTGGTTGGTAACGAAGATCTGAATAGCATTGGCAGTTACCTGCTTGGCTCTTTCAAAGATCAATTCAATACCATTGGCGATCGAGATATGGGCACCTAAATTCATTCTTTGCTCCTTGATCTCATGAATTCTTTTACTGCATCGACAAAATACTGATTATCGGATTCAGAACTGATAGAAACCCGCAGATGATTCGCTAATAAGGGGAGTTTATGCATGCTGCGTACTGAGACATCCTGCTTGCTTAGATAGTCAAACAATTCCATGGTATCTATGCCCATAGTAAAGATCAGGAAATTTGTCTCTGAAGGATAGACAGTAATTCCTTTAATTGATGCCAGGTTGTTATAGAGAATTTGTCTTAACTTGATCACACGTTTAGTATGTTCGAGAAATTTATCCTTGTTTTCCAGTAGTGTATAGGCGAATGTTTGAATGAGTAAACTCAAGTTAAAAGCTGTGAATACCTTGCCTATTTCTTTAATGTTTTTTGCTGAGGAGATCATATAGCCGAATCTTAAACCGGCAACAGAGAATGACTTAGAAAAAGAACGGACTATGATCAGATTCTTAAAGTCAGATAGATGATTGACAAATGTCTTACCGCTGAATTCGAAGTAGGTCTCATCGATCAATACTGGGACCTTGGCTTTTTTCAGGATATGGATAATTTTCTTCTCGTCGAAGAGATTACCTGTTGGATTATTGGGATAGCAGATAATGATCAGACGGCAATTAGGGTCATCGGCACTTTTTAGATATTCATCCGGCGAGAAATCAAAATCCCTGTTGAGTTCGTGGGTTTTAAAACCGAGTCCGACAGCAGAGCAATAGCTTTTATAATCGAAATATGAGGGGGCTAAAGAGAGAGCAAAATTATCGGCATTGTCTCGTACTGCCAGAAATAGATAATACAACATCTGATCAGCACCATTACCCATCAAGATCTGATCCGCATCAATATTATATCCGATATATTCGAGCAGCATTTCGGACAGCTTATTGCTTATATCACTGAGGTAGCGGTTAAGAGAGACCGAACCAAGATTGCTGATAAAAGCCTCTTTGATGACTCCGAGCGGATTGAGTGAACTCTCGTTGAGAGACATCATTATTCTTTTGCGAGGAACTTCTACTTTTACCGCTTCTTTCTCTTCCAGATCTTTACGGTATAGATACATTACTCTACTCCTTGTTCTAATTCATTCTATAATAATGGTGAAAATAGGCGGTTAAATGATTCTTTAGCGCGATTAAGATAGTTTCTCTTCATATATTCTTCTAATTTTATTTTGGTACTGTTTTGCAGGTCTTCTTCAAAAACATAGTTTAATCTATTAGTTAGCTCTTTGCTGAACAAGAAGGCATTAACCTCCAGGTTATGTAAAAAACTGCGTATATCCATATTGGCTGAACCGATAGATGAAAAGATACCGTCAACTGTGATATATTTAGAGTGAATAAACCCATTTTGGTATTCATAGATCTCTACTCCAGTTTCCATCAGTTCTTGGAAATAAGAACGGGCAGCCCAAAAAACCAGATGATGATCTGGCTTACAGGGGACAATGAGCCGTACTCTGACACCACTGAGAGCAGATACCTTGATCGCGGTTAACATACTTTCATTGAGTATCAGATAGGGAGTGACAATATTTATCTCTGTAGTAGCTAAGGTAATCATAGCAAAATAACCTTGCATAATGCTTTCCCAGTCGGAGTCAGGACCACTTGTTATAATCTGCACGGGATTGGTGTCATCGATATGTTGTTCTCGGAAATAATTGTCATTCAAGAGATTTTCACCGGTAGTGAACGACCAGTCATTGTTAAATATCGCCTGGAGAGAATGAACTGCTTCTCCTTCTATCTTCAACTGTGTATCGCGCCAGAAGCCGTAATATTTGTCTTTATGCATATATCTGTCTGCAATATTAATCCCCCCGAGAAAACCTGTCTTACCATCAACGATTGTAATTTTCCTGTGGTTTCGGTAGTTCCATTTACTGCTAATAAAGGGGAAATCAACAGGGGTGAAGCCAGCTGTTTTTATACCACCTTTCTCTAAGAGGCGAATATATTTACCACTGATATTCCAGCTCCCGACAGAATCATAAAGCAAACGAACCTGAACTTTTTCAGCAGCTTTTTTTAAGAGCAAGTCTTTTAGTTTTTCTCCGGTTTCGTCACTTTTAATGATGAAAAATTCCAAATGAACACTCTCTTTTGCTCCCTCTATTGCCTCGAAAATAGCATTGATTGCCTGTTCACCGTCAGTATAGACATCTAATCTGTTCTTATAAGTTAGAAATGCCTTATTATTATTCTCCAATAGCTTTGTGATCAGAGCTATTGCAGGTTCTTTCATACTTTCTGCAGTTGTGTTATAAGGATGATCGAGATTAATTTCGTCTATCTTTCTTAACTTTTCATAATCACTATATTCTTTATGAGCATAGATCTTTTTCTTGCGGAAGTTTCTTCCAAAGATCAGATACATTATAAACCCTACTATCGGTAAGAAGACGAGCAGTAATATCCAGGCGAGGGTCTTGGAAGGACTACGGTTCTCCATGATCAAGACGATGATGACTGTGAAGATCGTTATACCCCAGATGACATTGATTATCGAGGCGATGAGCTCTTTTTTCCCCAGATTTTCTTCTAAATAGAGATAGTAGAAAACAAGTAAAACTATGATGATAAAGAGTATTACTATTTTCTTGATCGGCATTCGCATCGGTAAAACCTTAAACTATTTTCTACGAGATAACTTCTATTAGGATATCAGCTAATTTACGTTTCGGGACATGATGGATCTGATCCTTATCACGCCAATACTTGATATTTCCCGAAGTTTCTGCTGTTTCTATTATTATGTGTTCTTTTGGTTTGCCTAAAGCAATAACAACTATTATTTCCATGTTTGACGGAATATTGATCTCCTGCTGTAACCTCTCCTTATCGACTGAGGCAAAAATACAACCACCTAAACCCTTATCAACAGCACCTAAAAGTATAGTTTGAGCTGCTATTCCACCGTCAAAATGATGAAATTTGGGAAATTCCTTGTCACCGAGCATAACAATATAGGCAGATGGCTTTTCACCCTCTTCCGGACCTTCCCAATCTGGCAAATATCCTGCCCAACGTAAACAGGAAAAGATCCGCTCATTTGCCTCCTTCTCACTAACGATGATATATCTCAAAGGTTGTAAATTGGCGGCAGATGCAGACAATCTGGCATTATCAATCAATTCGATTAATAGATCTGCAGATATATTGTAATCTTGATAAAAACGACGATAACTACGGTTCGCTATAACGAGATCCTTAAACATTACCTTTCCTTTATAAGTTACTTAATTAAAATCAATTCCACGCTTTTAAGCTAATTCTGTCAAACCATTTCGATTTTGACGAGTATCTTCAGAAGATTTACAAGCGATTATTTGTAGATACTCTAAGGAAGTATAGCAAGCTTAAAAATAATTAACCACTGAGACACAGAGTACACAGAGGAAAAAGAGACACGGAGAAAGCTTTGAACGCCCCAGCGGAAGAATAAGCAAGGCTACTGGGAGAATAGCTGCGAAGAAATGAGAAACACGGAGGCACGGAGTACACAGAGGAAAAAAGGATAGAAGATACAATACATTGTGAATCCTATGTTACGATATATGTAACACAGGCATTCTTGTGGTAGTCTTCTTGCTTCTCAACCGTGGGTGCACTAAACAGCTTTGTATCATCTGTTGTTGATTTTTCCCATTGCTATTTCAACCGCTGGAGCTTCTGTGTTAATCTTTTTTTAATCTGTGTTTATCTGTGGTTAATGCTTGCTTTGCTTCCAATGGATTTGCTATAATTTAATCCTTTGATACATTCTGCTGCTAACATTAGCAAGAAGTAATCAGCAGAACACTCAGGATGACATTGTTTCTTAATAACAATTAACTTTTTCTTCCTGCCTGTCCTTCCGCTGGAGCGTCATATTTATCCTTTTTTTCTCATTTTTCTCTTTTTTTCTCTGTGTCTCTGTGTCTCCGTGGTTAAATTCTTGCTATTCCTTCCACCGGATTTGTCCTCTTTCGAGCTATCTCACCCTCTCATGATCAGAATCTCCAGATCAGTCCACCCTTGAAGAATAAGGGTTCTGTTGGTATCTGATTAGTTACAACCGGATTATCGAAATACTGAGGATCGGTAAGCTCGTATTTTCTATATGATTGATCTAAAAGATTATTGACACTCACTTCAGCAGTTAGGTTATCTATTATTTTCTTACGTGCCGTGAAAGAAAGTAACAGAGCGTCTTTCATAGCTACGTCAATCAGGTTCTTCCTTTTTCCGATATAGATAAGATCACTCCAAATTTGCCAATCAACGGCATACCAGCCAATAGTAGTCTTATTCTGCCATTGAGGGATAAATGGGATATCTTCATTATAACTGAAATACTCGAAGCTGTTTCTGAGCAGAATATCTTTTATATGATATGCCAGAACTAGCGATAATTGCTGTTCCATGAGATCTGTGTTATTCTGAGCGAAAAGGTATTGCTCTGTTGATTCCGAATAATAGAGATAATCTTTATGCCATCTGATCTTATAAGCCAGAGAGAGGGGAAGCCAGCGATCATTTTCAAAAGTCAGAGAAGCATTAAGAGGATTTTTTACGATCCGTTTATTAACCTTCAATTCCTGATCTGGGTTATCGAGCAGGAAATCAGAGCGGTTTCTTGTATCTATTTGCGGTTCATTAGCGAGGAATATGCGGGAATATGAGTTTAAGTCGTACTTGAATTGAAACCCGATTGAGGGGAAGAGGGCATATCTGTCAGCGATTAAATGCAGACTAATATTGTCGAGCAGGAAAAAATCCTCTATTCTCACGCCGGCATTAAGACCCGGTGAAGTTTGCTTTACCAGAATTATCTCTATTGGTATCGATAATTCTGCTTCTTCCAGAGGAAAAGTCATTCTGGTATGAAGATCGATATCAGTAATCTTAGTAGTAATTCCAGGTAGATCATTTTCGCCATTATAATAAGGCAGAACTTGTTTATAGTCCTTATAGGAGATGTTTAAATAAACATTCCTAATATCGATAGGATTTATAACGGCTCGATCTGTCTCCAATGTGAGAGAAAAACCTAATTCTTCTGTTCTGTTAATAGATTCTGTTTGTAAATCAGTTTGCTGTTCAAATAAGTAATATGAGGTCTCAAGATCAAATGCTATACTTTTATAGGATGGTGACCAACCGGCAAAGAAAGAGCGTCTGATCCTGTTTTTGTCATTTTGGCGATTTTGAAATCCTGCGTAGAAAGATAACCAGTTGTTACGGGGATTGTCATACAATCCAAGGAAGTTAAGATAATAGGTATTTCCACCGTGTAAGGAGATCAGTCCATCGTAACGTTTGATCTTCTCCTGATAAGGGATCATTGATTCGGGGGTAAGAAAGGGTTCATATTCGAATCTTTTCAGGGAATGCAGGTTCCAGAATGGTCTCAGTCGCTCCTCAAGTGAGATAGTATCAAGCAATTTTTCCGTTTCACCGAGGATTATAATATCGGGCAGTTTAATTTCATCTTCCGGTGCCTGAGCAAAAATCTGACTTAAAGGTAATAAAAAGAACATAATAACTATTGTGATCAGCAGTCTCATTTATCAACCCTCCACCAATTTTCTGAGTTCTTCTCGCTTTTCAGGATCAAGACTGTTTCTTATAGCGTCAAAAAGCTTTTGTGCATTATCTTTATCGTTGATTTCCATATAAGCTTGAATAGCCAGAATTTCAGCTTCCAATCGTACATCTTCGATTCTGGGGAAGAGGTATCTAACTCTCAATAGTTCCGGGATAGCTTCGTTAATATTTCCAGTTTTATAAAGATGAACCCCTTTGTAATACTGAGCTTTTGCCTTAATGGGTTCAAAGCTGCTTTGCAGGAGAGTATCTATGGTTTGGCGAGCTTCCTGATAACGGTTATTCTGCATATTCCATTCAATGAAGAGCAGCATTGCCTGTTCTCTTTCAGCTCCTCTGGCAAAACTGAGATACCGGTCATAATCTCTACGGAATTGTTGGTCGTTGAGTTTTACGGAGAGTGTCAAAATATCTAACCAGATCTGGCTTTCGTTGGTCAATTGTGTTGCCTGTTGCAACTTCTGCAGGGCTGAGGTGCTATCTTGTTGTGCTAAATCTAACCGTGACCAGGCATATAGTACCTGTGGATCTGTTTTTTCTCTGTGTAAAGCACTGAAAATTCTTTCTGCGTCATTAAATTGATTTAGATTGGTATGGGCTATAGCCATCAAGCGACGATATTCATAAATGTTCGGGGCTGCAGGAGACAGTTGTTCAATAAAACGGGCAGTATTGATCACTTCATTCCATTGTCTCTGGGAGTAGTAGTATTTTATTTTACGGTCATAGAGGAGTAGCACAAAATCAGTCGGACTATCGGGTCTGATTGATTCATTTATCAGAGCAACAAAATCTACACGTTCACTTTGCAGTGCTGACCATTCTAAGCCATTCAGACTGTTGATCAGAATAGCTCTTTCTCTCTCGGGAGAGATTAACTCCTGATATTTATCTGCAGCAGTAACGTAATCCTTCAAGTTGTAGTAAGAATCGGCGATATGAAGTTTTGCCTGATAAAAATCCCGACCGTAAGGATATTCGTCAATATACCTTTGATATTGTTCAATAGCACCTCGATAATCTTCAGCAGTAAAAGCAGCAGCAGCAGCCATCAATATATACTGTTCATCAGGAGCTCTGTCGTGGAGACGACGATAAAGATTTGTAGCTTCACGGTATTCTTTAAGTTGGTAGAGAGTTCTAGCCTGTCTCAAAACAGCATCTACCCATTGTTTGTCGGTAGTGCTATGGCTTGATGCGTTATCGAAACTCCTCAGAGCGCTTAGATAATTGCCTCTGGCGAAATGAATGTTACCGGTAATGATGTTCTTTTCATAGAGAAAATCTGGTGTATCGGGTACATTACTTAAGTTAGTCAAAGCTCTATCATAATTACCCTGCAAGAAATTGACCTGTGCTAATCTAATCCAAAGCAGGTTACGATCATCAAAACCGGGCATTGCTGCCTGATATTTGTTCATGGCAATATCATACTGGCGGCTTTCTGAAAATATTTCACCCTGATAGAAAAGAGCCATGCTCAAGCGGGTTGAATCAGGATGTTCATTAACCAACCTCTCGAATTGGACGAGTGCTCTCGGATAGTCATTTCTTTCATAATAAAATAGACCGGTCTTAAACAGTGCTTCATCAACAAAACTACCTTCAGGATATTTTGTCAGATATTCATCGAATCCATCTCTTGCCAGTTGATTATTCCGCAACTGGAAATTAGATTCGGCTGTCAGATAAAGAGTTCTTTCTTCAAATTCAGGCACAATACCGAGTTCTTTTGCTCTCTGAAATCCTGTAATTGCTTCATTGAAGTGATCTCGCCGGAAATTATTGAGAGCGATCTGATAATAAGCAGTTCCAATAAAGGGATGCTGAGGGTTCTGTTCGATAAATTGGTGTAGCATAGTATTTGCATTTTCAATATTTTCTCTTCCTCGCAAGCTCGCTAAGAAGAAGAAACTATTGGTACGAATTTCCAAATTTGCTGCTTCATTGCTCAATTCAGTGAAGAGATGCTCGGCTATAGAGAGATTATCCATACTCATATTACAGAGTGCAATGAGATATTTTGCTCTTTCAATAGGTCTCTTTATTGTTGTTAACCTATCTATAGCACTATCATAATATCCCAACTCATACTTTGCTTCTCCTAAAACAAGCAGGTAATCGTCATGGTATTGCGATGATTTCGGAATATAGTCATAAGCATAGGCAATAACAGTGTCATAATCGCCAAGTTTTAGCATCTGGTTGAGATAGAGTACTATCATTTGATAGAAATACTCATTTCTCGTTTCCCCTGAGAGATAATGATCCAATAATCTCGCTACAGATTCATTATCTCCCAAGGCAAGCTCTGTTTCAACTTTGGCGATCTTGATCTGCCAATCAGTAGAATGCTGCTCAGCAGTATTAAGGTGATTAAGAGAAGCTTGCAGATTCCCTCTTTGATATTCAATGCGTCCTAGAAAATAATGTGCTTTCCAGATAGACCTGTGTTGCCTGAATTCCCTGGTGAAACGCAAAAAAGTACTATGTGACTTATCTGTCTGGTTAGTAAAGAAATAAGTTTGGGCTAAACCTAAAACTATATCCGGTCTGATAACCGGGTCAGTAGTGGTTGCATGAAGTTGTTCAAAAAGCTCCTTTGCTTGCTGGTAACTCCGTTCTTTGAGATAGATGTTAGCCAACAGGAAACGAGCATTTTCAATAAAATTACTATCCGGATATTGATTAAGGAATTTTTGGAGCTCAACCTTTGCCAGTGAGTAGTTCTGATCAGAATATAAACCTAAAGCAAAGCGAAAATCGTCAAGCTCACCGGAGTATATAACTGCTATTCCTAAAATCAAGATTGCGATCAAAAACAATTTCTTCATAGAATCCTCATCTATTAAATACTTAGTT
Organism: Candidatus Cloacimonadota bacterium; assembly: GCA_019429305.1. Classification (NCBI taxonomy): domain Bacteria; kingdom Pseudomonadati; phylum Candidatus Cloacimonadota; species Candidatus Cloacimonadota bacterium. The sequence goes on along the minus strand of JAHYIR010000001.1, from coordinate 334,572 downwards.
TTTATACATAATGTTAACTATTATGAACATCTTTTGTTACCTTTATTTCAGGTAATCACTTACTTTGTGGTTTAAAAACAGACCCTTGCAGAACAAAAGTCTGTTCTGAAGCGGAAAATTAGTGAGAAGATCAAAGAAAGATTTGTTATCGGTGATAACTATCTTTGACTGATTGCAATGTTTTACTATTTCATAAAGGTCGTATCTCAAAGGGTAATGCTTGGGGGATTTGGTTTCTGGTAAAAGCTTGACCAAATGACTCTTACTTTTGGGAAATTTCGTCTTAACAAAGAGATATTCATAAGGTGAAGAATACTTCTTCATCAATAACCTAATTCCAATCCTAGTGATTGGATTATTAATATCAAAAACAAATTTTCGTTCTTGAAAAACATTATCAAATAGTTCCTGCGGTGTGCCGGGGAATTTCTTTCCTTTAGCTTCTTTAGAGGGCTTTATTTGTAGTAATTCTGCCATATTTCTGCATAGTTCAAGAGGACTCTCTACTGGAGGATTGAAGCGAACATTGACGCTCTTTCCAAAACCGAAAGTAGCGGAAGAAGAGTTGCCTTCTGCTTTTTTTTGTGTTTGTTTGTTACGGGAGAGAATTAAAACAAGATTATCTTTACCACTGGGACTATGTTCTTCTAATGCTTCAATGTTTACTGACGGTTCGTCAATTAATGCATTAAAAAAATTACGCTGGTATTCTGGTAGAACAAGAAGCATTGTTTGGAAGCAGGGTGTCCACCGAATGGTCTCTTTGACTATCTCATAGTTCATTCCGAAGTCTTTCGGAAAATAGAGGGCAATGCTCTTTTTGTCGTTGAAGATTTTAGAGAAGGAAATACCATTTCCGGAGATGGTATGCTTAATCATATCAACAGATTTCCTCCTATCTTTGTCATCCTGAGTGTTCTGCTGTTTGCTTCTTGCTATCCTTGACAGCAGAATTTATCGAAGGATAAACTATACATACTTGATTTTGCATCTTCCTCCCCCTTCGATACAATTCCCGAACGGGTAAGCAAGAAGCATACCGGGAATCACTCAGGGTGACACTGTTATCTATCATAAACTTAAGGCGTCTCGACTTCGCTCGCACTGAGGAAGACACTTCTTCGTGGTTGCATGCGAGCTCGACGAAGTCACAAAACATGATTAAAGGCGGTGTTAATCATTAATTATAATACCAATTATCTCATCTTATTTTACTTTATCATGAGAGACCGAACCATCAATTTTCGAATAGGGGATCATAATAAAGACGGTTGTTCCTTCTCCTTCTTTACTCTTAACGTTAATCTTACCGGAATGAAGCTCAGCTATTCTTTTAGCAGTAGACAATCCCAGTCCTAATCCGCTCGATTTATATTCTATTGTACCTGAATGATGGGTTAGAATATCTGTAAGTTCATGAAATGGGATAAAAATATTCTCCAGTTCATTAGCGGGGATACCGATTCCATTATCTTGAACATAAATCACTAAGGTTTCTTTATTATCAATCTCCTCATTGTGGAATGAGGATTTTCTGGCACCTATCTTGATAGTACCAAAATCTTTAGTATAGCGGATTGCATTAATCACGATCTGATAAATCATCAGATATATGGCTTCCCAGTTTGCATCTATATCCGGTATATCATCTTTCACTTCCAGAGAGAAAATCATGTTTCTTTCTTTTGCTATCGTCTCTGCTTCATCAACAATGACCTGTAACATGTTTCTGATGTTAATTCTGACTTTAGGGATAGAAGAAAGAATACTGTATTTTGTAAAACTAAAGATATCATTGATCTTATCAGAGATCTTTCTGAGGAATTCATCTGCTTTGGTAATAACTTCTTTTTTCTCTTCGGGAGATGCTGCCTCTTCTTTTTTTAATTTGTTCATATAGCTCCTTAATACCATTAGCGGAGTGTTGAGTTCATGTGAAATGAGCCCCATAAATTCGTTCTTAGCTATATCTAAAGATTTAAGCTCTTGAATGCTCTTCATGAGACTAAAATACTGTTGTGAATTTTTTAGAGCTACTGAATATTGTAGGAGCATTATCTGCATCAAATCATGGTTGATAATCAATTCTCTTTCAGGTTCTCCATAATTATCCAAATAGAGTAAACCATGGATCTTATCTGCTACCACCAAGGGAGCACAATAGATTGAGTGCAATTGATAATCCTGAACACTAATAGAGTTCTTGAAAGTATTATCTTCCATAGCATTGATAGTATAGACAGAATTTCGTGTATTGTAAACTTCACTTAGCACTGTCTTGCTGATATAAGTATGGTCTTGCAGGATATTATGGTAACTATCCATAGCGATCTGATACACGAAGTTTCCGTAAATATCTTTCTTGATCAGAAATGCTCTGCTGCATTGAACGAAGTCAATACAGAATGATATTATGGCATGCTCTATTTTCTCTAAGTCTAACAGAGAAAAGATTTCATTGGTAGAGGTCATTAGTTGCTTCATCTGGTTGATGCTCTTATTAATCGCAGAAATATCACGGATTCTGATCAACAGTGAAGTTAGATGAAGACGAAGTTCTCGTGCTGCCTTCAGTTCTTGTCGGGTAAAAGCCAATTCTCCCAGATCACCAATTATCAAACAACCTACTATAATGCTCTTAAATCGTAAAGGTATGAAAAGTAAGTGGTTATTTTCAATCTCTTCCTGAAAAATTTCATTGTTACGGATACATTCTCTGATCAATCTGTCAATTTTTGCTGTAAAGAGGAGTTTTTCTCGGAAGTTATGATTCAAGAATGGACGATGCCCTTTATTGTAATCATCAAGTAAGACGAGTGAGTATGATTGAGGAGCAAATAGTTTATTGAGCATCTTACCGATAAAAAACTTAAATCTCTCTACTTCATCAAGCTTGAGTAATTCATATAATTGTTCTTGCCATGGTTCGAAAGTGAAGAATTGCCGTTTGACAATTGGTTCCTGAATCAGCTCAAGGGGGCTATTCATATCTACAAGAGTCTTCTTTTTGTAGCTGGTTTGATATTGTCGGGGAAGACCCTGAACTGCTGATCTGACTGCCAATACATAAAGTTTATAGTATTTATTGGCTTGTCGTCTGGCATTCAGATCCCAATAAATAATAGTCAGAAGTTTATAGACCTTGATTTCCAGATGGAAGAGTTTTTCTTTCTGTATCTTTTCAAGAACTGAAAAGAGAGAGCGGAGGACAATACGTAAATTAATATTCTCATCCTGTAGATCGATCTGAGCATTAAGGATTTTCAAGACAAGATTCCAATAAGAATAATTATATAGTTTAGTTAATTTTTGTGCCTTATCCGAAAGCTCTCTTGCTTTGGGAGTGTTAGCCAGAGCGAGATGACATTCTATCATCTTAGTATAAAGAATACTCTGAGCATAATAACTACGGTTTCTCTCAGCATAGTCAAAAGATGTATTTAAATTCTCTAAAGCTGAATTATATTCTCTCTTATTAAAATCAAGAAGTCCTAAAGCTTGATAATAAAATTCTTCTTCCTGGCTGCTCAAGTAATCTAGTTTAGTGCTTTTGATCAAAATATTTGAGACCAGATCATATTGACCAAGATCGATCAAGAAGTTAATATATGTTTTTACCAGTGGATTTACTTCGGTTATTACATTGTTAAGCAGTTCCGGGTTGTTTTCTTTTATGAATTGATAGTAATCTTTGAAACCCTCTATCTTGACTTTAACTATAGCCAGATTATGAATGATAGCCCCATAAAATGATTTATCTCGACATTTGGCAATCTTAGATTTAGCTCTCAGTAAACTATTCTCAGCCTCTTCGTATCTGCCGAGTTTGATATATGCTTCTCCAAAATTGAGATAGGTTAGAACTTCACAGCGGAGATGTTCAATTGATGTACAGATCTTTAAGGCATTTTCAAAATTAGTCAGAGCATCGTTTGTATTTCCCTGCCTTAATGCCAGATCACCTATATTGTTATAGACCATCCCCAGCATTCGGGTATAATTTATTCGTTCCCAAACCTTTTTCGCCATGTTGAAGTGATAAAGGGCTTCATCAAACGCCTTTTCTTGGCTGTAATAAATCGCTAAATTATTATAAAAACTCCCTAATTTTGCAAAATAACCGGGCGTCTCCATAGGTTCCAGATTCTGCTTAAAATCTTCTAATAACTGAATGGCTTCTTTTCTGTTACCTGTCCTTGCCGCATAGAGTGCCTTTCGGTCTATATAAGCAACTTTTAGATCATGTGACATATCTAACAAATCAAGTTTATTTAGATATTCAGCAGATTTATCCAGTTTGTTTAACACTAAATAAGTCCAAGCAAGATTGATCATTACGATGATCTGTTGTCTTCCCGTTATTGCCAGTTTGACTGCTTTCTCAAAATCCTTTACACCTTCCGGGTAATTTTCACAAGCATTGTTCAAGATACCTCTGATATAATATTTTTCAAATATATTAGGCATTTTGCTGATCGAGTTAAAGAGTTTTAAGGCAGAACTAGCCCTACCAGTCAACTCAGATAATTCTTGAAATAAGAGTAAGTCATTTAAGATATCTTTTTGCGGTAATTCATAATCACCAGAAAAATTCTGCGCAATGATATCGCTAACCAACTCAAAAGACTTCTCTTGATTACCCGAATTCGAATAGAGTTTTGCTAAATGCAGAGTGTATTTTCTGATTTGATCATGATCACCTGCCAATTTAGCATTTTTAATTATTCCTTCACAGATCGATATCTCAGTTATTGGATGGAGTTCGAAATATGCTAATGTTTTTTTAGCGATAGCGACTTTAGTTTTTTTGTCTGTTTCTGAAAACAAGCGTTCTCTTGCCTCTTGGAATGTAAAGTAGTAATAATCACCCTTTTTTTCAAGAATATGGTTATTAATACAGTCTTTTAGTAAAAAGAAGAGTTCTTTGTTCTTGATATTAAGGAGATATTTTATCAAATTCGCTGATAAAGGGGTATGCGTCACTGATAATATTTGTAAGGCGTTATAGCTGCTATCTGAGACATGACTAAGATTGTTATATATATTATGAATTATTCGCTCAGGAAGTGGATATTTCTCCCAATCAATATCAAAACTAAAATGATTTCTCTTCCAAAGCATTTTTTTGTTTATCAGATCAATCAAGAGTTCCCTTATATAAGAGGGATTACCGTTTGTCTTCTGATGCATATGCTTAGTAAAATTGCTTGGAATTTCAGTATTTAACAATTGCTCTATATATGACTTAGTTTTCTGGAAATCAAAAGGTTCAACTTCAATGTGAATTGGATGGATCAAGCCGCTGACACTACCAGGATTGTCGACACTTAGTATAATCAGTATCTTATTTAAACGAATGACCTTGGAGATATGATTGATAAAATCGATTGTCTCTTGTGTGAGAAAATGACCGGCTCTAATGATAAAAATAAGTGGACGTTCTTCTGAGAGAGCTTCAATAAAATTTTTGGAGAAAGTAAAATCACGAGCTAGATCCTTTCGGTTCTCTTTAAGAGTACTGGCTAATTCCTCTGATTCATAAAGGAATTTCTTTAATTTCGCTGAGATGTTAACTAAATTCTTAGAAATTTTCTGATTATTGGCTAACGAAGAATGATACTCCTTGATTAAAGCAAAGAATGGGTCTTTCAAATTCGTCGAACAGGTGTAGTCAAAGACAAAATATTCGTTAGTTAACAAGTGGTAACGAAACAACGTAAGTATATTATCCTTGCCGAGTCCTTCTTCACCGGAAAGTACTACAACTTTTCCGTTCTGTGTTTTAACCAGCGGTATATAATCGAGTAGATCATGTGTATAATCTTCGCGCAATAGATAGGAGCTGTTTTGAATTGAATTCACCAAAGAAAACTTGAGAGAATAGGGATATTGATTAGTCTGGATACGGTTTATATAGCCAATAATACTTCTCGCATCAGGAAATCTGTCTTCTATATTCTTTTCCATCAGTTTAAGGATCAATTTTTCTAATCTGGGTGGTATGGCAGGATTGATCTCTCTGGGAAATTTCGGGAATAAGCTACTTCTGCTACCGGTGATCATGTCTGATAACTGCTCTAATGTATAGGGCAGTGTGCCGGTTGTTACCTTGTACAAAGTTACTCCTAAAGCATAGAAGTCACTTCCCGGAACACCTTTTTTGCCTCTATAGATCTCCGGTGCAATATATGGTAGAGTACCAGATACGTGTTGTTGATTCTTTTGCAAATCTACTTTAGTAAAGCCAAAATCAAGGATTTTGACCTTGATACCTCCTTCTTCCAGAGAGTACATGATATTATCTGGCTTGAGGTCTTTATGAACAATATTTAGCCGATGAAGCTCATCTAATCCATAACAAGTCTGCACAATTATCTTATATAAATCTGAGATACTACTGGAGTTAAAGTTAAACTGCGATAAGGTCTTGCCTTCGTAATATTCGCTTAAATAGTAGATATGTTTATCACTATTGCCGAAATTCAAAACTTTGATCAAATTTGGGTGTTCGATTTGTGTTATCAGGAACATATCTTCGGCAGAGAACTTCTCATAGATACTCTGGGAATCTAATTTCTGGAAGACTTTCAGGGCATATATCTTATCTGTGCGCAGATCTTTGACTTGATAGACAATTGCCCAAGCACCCATCCCGAGCCGTTCTATTACCTTGTATCGAGAATCAATGATCATTCTTGAACTTCCTCCACTCAAACCTATTCTAAGAATCTTTAATACATTTGTTTGTCAAGATTTCATCTTATATGCTTTCTACCCAACTTTTTAAAGAGCATAACAGCATCTAACTAGATATCATAATAATCTAGTTTTGATGGCGTTAATCAACGTTATAATCTTCAAAACAATTGTCATCCTGAGTGTCCTGTCGGCATCTACTTGCTGTTCTCAACGACAGGATGTATCGAAGTAGGAAGTATATTCATCCCCTTCGTCTTTGCCTACTATAAATCATTAAATATCAGTAATATACAACTTATCTACCCTTAGGTAACTATATAGTCGGATAGATCCGACTATATAATTCTCTAAAGGTAGAGGTATTTTTCAAGAGTATAGAAACCTGAATAGTACTTGTAACAAAAGATAAAAAGGTTGAACAGAGTTGATGTGTTAAAATGGTTACAAGGTGATAGTGATAAGATTTATAATATGGGGGGACTAATCAACGTTCTCTTAATTTACCAAAATCAGCCATCTCGACAGGATTGCATCCCACTATTTTTCATCGAGACTAAAGCGTCTCCCACTTTTTTGTCATCTCGACTGAACACCTTTTCTTTGTCATCTCGACTGGAGCGAAGCGCAACGGAGATATCTCAACACCAGATCACTTTAAACACAAAATCATAATTGCTATACCAACATCTGTGATGAGATGCCTCGACTTCGCTCGGCATGACAAGGAGGGAGGGTGTCATCTCGACTGGAGAAAGGATCACCATAGTGAGCCTTCCGTAATGGAGAGATCTCATTACTGCTAAAGTTCAAAAAAATACAACCACTGAGACACAGAGAACACAGAGTAAAAGAGGACACGGAGAAAAAAAGAGTTAACGACGCTCCAGCGGAAGAAATAGCACGGGAAAAAATAAACCATAGAGAACACAGAGTAAAAGATGACACGGAGAAAATAAAGAGAGAAGAATTTCTTCTTCTCTCTTTGGGGTTGCTATGAGAGAGTCATTTCAAAAACTGTATTCGATACCTATATTCATCAAGAAACCATTAATTTCCCTAATGCTATCTATAAAACCATGAGGTTGCAGATTTATTTCACTTTTCATCTTACTATATCGATAAATCAACTTACTTAATAACTGAAAGTTCGAAGTAATAGTGTATTTAAAGCCAGTCCATGCAGCTGTACTCAAACCGGCATAAGAATCAAAAGTATCATAACTATGAGAATAGTCAGGATTAATTGGTGTAACCTTTTCATTGAGGAAGCCAAGCCCGAAACCACTACCAACAATAGTAGTAATTTTCTGGCTCAGCGGAATATTGTATTGAAGATTAAACGTAAGAGGAATAAATGTGGTTTCTACTTCGCTTAGTTCATCTCTCTGTTCATAAGGTGTTGTTGTCTGAATTATCTTACGTGGTGCTGTTAAACTCTGCTTAAGATAGTCTATACTTAATTGAGCTTCCATAAAGGGGTCAGATAGTAGCCAATTGTCAGACCGTTAATAATTCCTGGCTCGAGTTCATGCTCAGCCATTATCATACCTGTTCGTAAACCAACATTGAAAGTTCTGGCAGTAAGAGTTGTCGAAGCTAAAAGTAAGAGGGTTAAGAGTATTATCTTGTACATGATTACCTCCTTTTTTATTCATCCAATATGCTCTCTATAGATACAACAAAAAAAAGGGAGAAAAATTACGCTTTAATAATATGTAAATCGCATATAGGATTATGGAACAAAAATTGCATTAATACTTAGAGAAAATAGACATGGGAGAAGGTATGGTGAATAATTTCATTGAATTGCTTGAGAAAACAGTACAAAAGTATGATGATGTCAAATTCAGCTTCAGTTATAAGATCTGGGAAACCGATTTCCTTCGTTTTTTTAAGAGCGAGATCAATTACAATATTTCAAAGCAGGCAAGGTCTTTGTCGGCTACGGTCTATAAAGGGAAAAAGAACTACTCATTTGATTTGACTGATCCCGATGAGAGCAAGTTGCAGGCCAATATCGGAAAAGCTCTCTCTGTAATTGACAGATTGCCGGAGGATCCTGATTTTGTCGATATTGAAGATAACCTTGATAAAGCTCAAGAGAGAGAGAAGGTCAGTAATATAGAAAAAGTGCCGTTAGCGAAAAAGATAGAAATATTGGAGAAGATATCCCAAACCATTGCACCTTATGGTTTTAAGATCTATGGGACTTTTATCTGCAACTATCAAACTGACTATATAGTTAACAGTAACGGTGTAAACAAAAAGATGTGCAACAGTCCGATCATGCTTGATCTGAAAGCTGTCTCAGAAAAGAATGAAGTAACAGTCATCGAGTCTTTTGGTAGTGAAGATATAACAGCTTTTGATCTGGATCTATTTATATCACAGCTTTCTGCTAAAGTAGAACGAGCCACAAAAGATATTATTGATGTAGAACCGGATCATTACGAAGTAATTTTGGCACCTCGTTGTATTGGGGAATTTCAGGCTTATCTTGTCGGAGCTTGCATGTCTGCGTATGCCTATGACAGGAAAGTGAGTTATTTCGAAGACAAGCTTAATCAGAGAGTTTTTCCGGATAATATAAATGTAGCAGATGACCCTGATTATCCAGGAATAATAAATTATGAATACAATTCGGAAGGTCATATTTATCGTAGACTAGATGTGATTGAGAATGGTGTTTTCAAAAACTTTTTAGTAGATAATTATTATAGCCATAAAACCGGTTTAGCAAAGAATGGGGCAGAGGCTAACTGTCTTGTCATGAGAGAAGGCGATAAAAAACTGTCTGATATGATCAAAGGTGTCAAGAAAGGACTCTATATTTCTAATCTGCATTACATGAATTTCATCAATAGAAAAGAGACATCGGTAACAGGTTTGACGCGTGACGGCACTTTCCTCATCGAAAACGGGGAACTAAAGAATGTGGTTAACAATCTCCGGTATACTGTCAAAATCGTAGATGTAATAAACAAGATCACAGAAATAGAAGATAAATTATCACTCGTGCCGGCTTCTGAGAATTATGGTGAATTCGGTATCAACAGTTATGCAATGCCTCATGTCAAAGTATCGGCATTCAAAATAACCTCATCCACAAAAACAATATAGGATAAATGATATGAAGAATATAGTATATGATATAATGAAGAAACTCGAATCAGCAGAGATCACATTTGCAGATGTAAGATTGACCTCAACCGACTATCAGAGCATATATTTTGAAAAAGGTGCTCTAAAAAACATTAGCACAGAACATGATTCTATAGCTTTAGGTGTCAGAGTACTCATCAATGGTTGCTGGGGTTTTGCTGGGATCAATAATCTCAATCCGGCAGGAATAGATAAGATGATTAATCGTGCCTTGAATAATGCCAGAGCCGGCAGTTTGTTCAAGAAGGAGAAAATTACTTTCCCGGCAATTAAACCAACTGTCGGTAGTTATCAATTCAAACCGCTGGAAGATCCTTTCTTGTTATCTGACGAAGAGAAGTTAGATTATCTTGGTAAAATAGCCAAAATGCTTACTGGTAATGAAAAAATCGTCCATTCAAATCTCTATTGCAGTTTCCATAAACAGTATAAGGTTTACATCAATTCAGAAGGTACTTTTACCGATATGCTTGTTTATGATACTCTTCCGGTTATGGAGGTTACAGCATCTGACGGAGAACAGGTAATGAATCGTACCTATCCGGGGCACATGTCTGCAAGACGCGGTGGTTTTGAAGTTGTTAGAGATTATGATTTTCCTGCTCATGCGGAAGAGATAGTTCAAGAGGCGATAGATCTGTTATCTGCATCAACGATAACAGAAGAGAGAGCAGATTTAATCATCAAAGGTGGTCACCTTGCCCTGCAACTTCATGAGTCGGTAGGTCATGCTACTGAGGCAGATAGAATTTTTGGGATGGAGATCTCCTATGCCGGGAAAACATTCATTAAACCGGAGATGCTCGGTAAATTTCGTTATGGTTCTGAACATGTAAATATATATAGTGATAGTACAGACCCTAAAGGTATTGGATATCATCCAGTGGATGATGATGGAGTACCAGGTCGGAGAGTAAATATAATCAAAGATGGTATTCTCGTAAATCAGCAAACTTCTCGTGAAGTAGCTCACAAATTAGGTTTAGAGCCGAGTTCTAATATGAAGGCATCCTTCGCAGATGACTTCCCATTGATCAGAATGACTAATTTCTGTTTGGCACCGGGTAAAGGTTCTTTAGACGAAATGATCAAAGACACTGAAAACGGATATCTGGTTGATTACACAAAGACTTGGTCAATAGATGACAACCGTAATAATTTCCAGTTTACAACGGAGATAGGGTGGAAAATAAAAGATGGAAAAATAATCGGGATCGTTAAAGAACCGACTTATTATGGCATTACTCCTGAATTTTGGAATGCTTGTGATCGTATCTGTGGACTTGAAGAGTGGGGATACTTTAGTACTTTCCATTGTGGTAAAGGTGAACCGGGTCAGGCAATGCATCTATCTCATGGTGTAGCACCTGCTCGTTTTAAGGATGTTGTGGTCAATGTTAAGGCATAGCAATGATGGGAAATTAACTTAGAATTAATTTTATCAATGATTTCTCTTGACTTTTTTAGGGGATGATGTGGTTGATTTTTCTGTAAATTTAGGATAATTTTCTTGAGGTAGTGTCGTTAATGGTAGAAGATTGGGTAATACCCGTTTAAAGTTGGTTTGAGGTTAGGGATTTTTATATATGAAAATCGAGAATGGTCATAAGGTTTTAATAGTTGAAGACTATCGTCTATTTGCCGATATACTAAAAAACTATCTGGCTGAAAAGGGGTATGAATCAGTAATTTCCGAGACTGGACAAGGTGGAATTAAACTTTTTGAAGAATACAAACCGGATATCGTTTTGGTTGATATATCTCTTCCTGATATCAATGGATTAGAGGTTATTGAAAAAATTAGGGCGCTTTCTGATAATATTCCGATTATAGTGGTATCAGGTACTGATGATATTAATGTAGCTATAGAAGCGGTGAGACGTGGTGCCTGGGATTATATCCTTAAGCCGGTAACAAATTTCCAGATTTTCGATAACACAATCTTCAAGGCGTTAGAGAAAGCTTATTTTCAGAAGAAGGAGAAGGTCTATTTAGAGAGACTGGAAAGGCATTCTCTGGCTGCAAAAAAAATGCAGGAACGACTTTTCCCGGATGAAAAGGTTGTCTGGAATAATTATTCTTTGAACCGCCATATTATACCTTCTATAGATACCAGCGGTGACTTTATTGATTACTTTATGATAGATAATGATCATTTTGGCTTTTATTTGGCTGATGTGGCTGGACATGGAGTAGCAGCAGCTTTTCTTACGATCATTCTCAAAAGTTCTATTACTCTCTATCTGAAAAAGTATAGCCAGATGAATGATGATACAATATTGAACCCCGCTAAGATATTAGAGTTATTGAATGCCGAATTACTACAAGAGAACTATATGAGGCATATTACCATTTTCTATGGCATTGTAAACATGCGGGAAAATTATATGACCTTTGCCAATGCCGGTCTTTATCCCTTTCCGATCATTTTTGATGGTAGAAATAGCTATTTTATTGAACAGAAAGGTTTGCCTCTCGGATTTGTGGAAAAAACAGACTATGAATACTCTACTAAAGTGCTTCCTGCTACATTTTCCATGCTCTTTCTATCGGACGGTATTCTGGAGATCATGCCTGCTATTAACCCTGATTCACAAAAACTTGAATTGTTAAAGTTTATTCAGGATCCTAAAGATGATGCTGATACGATCCTTGATAAGATCAAAGAACTCATTGCCAACCAATACAAAAAAGAGATACCGGATGATATTTCGTTCTTATTAATGAAAAAGTCCGTTTAATATCTTTTTTAATGACAATTTTGTTTATTAATATGACAAAACTAATATCATCCCTGAACTGAAGAAGCATTTTCCTCGATTCACGAACCGCCATTTTTTATAAATATAGACTTTGATTCTCTGCCTTTCCCACCGTTCTGAAGCATGCTTTGCTTCCAATGGACTTGCTATCCTTCCTCCGGTCTTTTTCTACTTACTACATACTACTTACTTTTTTTGCTCCCTCTCTCCCTCGACTGTTTTTCTTCCACTGGTGCATCTGTGTTTATCTTTTTTTTCATTCGTGTTCATCCGTGGTCAAATCCTTGCTTTACTTCCGCTGGAGCGACAATAACTCTTTTTTTTCTTCGTGTCCTCTTTTTACTCTGTGTTCATCTTTTTTTTATCTGTGTAGATGACTTCGTCAACCCTGTCCTGAGCTGGTCAAAGGATCGGAAGCAGCCACGAAGAGGTGATTTCCTCGGTTCCATGGTTAAATCCTTGCTTTACTTCCGCTGGAGGGTCAATAACTCTTTTTTTTCTCCGTGTCCTCTTTTTACTCTGTGTTCTCTGTGCCTCCGTGGTTATTATATTTTTAACTTTTTGCAGTAATGAGATCTCTCCATTACGATAGGCTCACTATGGTGATCCTATCTTCAGTCGAGATGACAAAGTAGTGTTAGGCAGTCTAGAAGAGATATACCATCTTTACTTTCTTATCTAATACTGGAGCACTAAAAAACTTATTTCTTCTATTCTCTCTGTGGTTTATTTTTCTCCTTGCTATTCCTTCCTCTGGTGCATCTGTGTTCATCTTTTTTTTATTCGTGTTCATCTGTGGTTAAATCCTTTTTCCATTTCCGCTGGAGAGTAGCGAATAATCTCAAAAAAGTTTGACACTAGCATTGACTGAAAAAGAATGACAGGCAGAGGTTATATAAAGAGATGTTTGATAAAGTACTCAAAAAGCTTTTCGGTGATAAGAATATCCGTGATTATAAAAAAATAGAACCATATTTGGAACGGATAAAAGAAAAATCTCTTCTCATGGAAAAGCAAACGGATGAAGAACTCCGGAGCAGGATATCCGAGATTAGAGCAGAGATAAAAGATTATCTAAATCCCTCTATCAATGAATTAGATGAAATGCAAAAAACTTTTCAGCAGGAACATGAAGAGGGGGAAAAAGAACGACTGGAGATTGAGATAGATCGTCAGAATAAAGAGATCAGGGAGTTACGCGAATCTATACTTAACCAGTATCTACCGGAAGTTTTTGCTATTGTTAAAGAGACTTGTTGTCGTCTGATCGGAACCGAATATGAAGTCCGCGGTCATCAAGAGACCTGGTTCATGGTGCCTTTTGATGTACAATTAGTTGGAGCTATAGCGCTTCATCAGGGCATGATAACAGAGATGGCTACCGGTGAAGGTAAAACCTTGGTTGCTACAATGCCTTTATTCCTCAACGCTTTGACCGGATTAGGAGTACATCTGATCACGGTGAATGATTATCTTGCTCAACGTGACTCGGAATGGATGCGCCCAATATTCGAATTTCATAATCTTTCCGTAGGTGTTATTACCACCGGTATGGATTTCATGGAGAGAAAAGCTGCCTACAGCTGTGATATAACTTATGGTACCAACAGCGAATTCGGTTTTGACTACCTGAGAGATAATATGGCTACAAATGCCGAGCAGTTAGTACAGGGTTATCTCTACTATGCTATCATAGACGAGGTTGATAGTGTTTTAATAGATGAAGCGAGAACCCCTCTTATAATTAGTGGACCAGTCGCGGAAAGCAAGAATTTCTATGCTGAACTGAAGCCGCAAATAGTTCGGCTTGCTACCGCTCAGACCGCTTTGGTTAATCGCTATATGTCCGAAGTCAGGCAGATGCTTGATACTGATAATCCCAACTGGGAAGAGGTAGGTCGCAAACTCTTACTCGTAAAACGAGCAGCTCCCAGAAATAAAGCATATCAGAAATTAATGAAAGATGGTGAGTTAAAGAAGCTGGTTAATGATATGGAGGGTATCTACCTTCGCGACAAGAAGATGCACATACTCGACGAAGATCTCTTTTATGTCATAGACGAGAAGAGTAATAGTGCAGATCTGTGCGACAAAGGGCGTGATGAACTCTCCAAAAATGATCCTCAGCTCTTTGTCATGGAACAGCTCGATGATCTGCTTGATGAACTTGACCAGCAGGAGAATTTGAGCTTAGAGCAAAAGATGCAGAAGAAAGAGGAGATCACTACTCAGTTCCTTGATAAGAATGAAAGACTGCATAACATTGCTCAACTGATCAAGAGCTATTCTCTCTTTGAAAAAGATGTCGATTATGTCGTGGTCAACAATCAGGTCGTGATAGTAGATGAATTTACCGGCAGAATGATGCCCGGCAGAAGATTCAGTGACGGCTTGCATCAGGCATTGGAAGCTAAGGAAGGGGTCAAGATCGAGGGAGCGACCCAAACTCTGGCAACGATCACTCTCCAGAATTACTTCCGTATGTACGATAAAATTGCCGGTATGACAGGAACGGCAGTCACCGAAGAGGCAGAGTTCATGGAGATCTACAAGCTGCCGGTCATGGTTATTCCGACAAATTTACCTGTTACCCGTATTGATTATGATGATATGATCTATCTGACCAAGAAGCATAAATATGATGCTATAATGAATGAGATCTCCTACTGGCACGATAAAGGTAAACCTGTTTTAGTTGGCACAGTATCTGTAGAAGTTTCGGAAACTTTGAGTAGATTATTGACCAGACGTGGTATCAAACACAATGTTCTTAATGCCAAGAACCACGAGCAAGAGGCAGAGATCATCATCGATGCCGGTGAACCGGGAGCAGTGACTATTGCAACAAATATGGCAGGTCGTGGCACCGATATCAAGCTTGGAAAAGGTGTAATAACTCAACTCAAAGAGGAATATCGCAAGATGAGCCCGACAGTTTCTGATCATTATCCTTACGGTATTCCTGAAGACGGTTTACATGTCATAGGCACTGAACGACACGAAAGCAGAAGAATAGACAGGCAGCTCAGAGGACGTAGCGGAAGACAGGGAGATCCCGGCTCTTCCAGGTTTTATCTCTCTTTGGAAGATGATTTGATGCGTCTTTTCGGGTCGGATAGAATAGCGCCCATGATGACCAAATTCGGGCTCAAGGAGGGAGATGCCATCACCCATCCTTGGATGACCAATGCAGTCGAAAAAGCCCAGAAACGGGTCGAAGGACATAACTTTGAGATCCGTAAACAGCTCCTTAAATATGATGAAGTGATGAATCAGCAGCGGGAGGTTATTTACAAATACCGTCGCTCCGTTCTCAAAGGATATGATCTGAAATATGAGATCATGGAGATGATCAGTGAAAGTATTGAGCGGATGGTTGATAGCTTTATCATGGAGGGTGAATATCAGGAGAATTGGGCTTTTGATAAGATCGTCCAATGGCTGAAACTAAATCTCGCTATAGTAGTTAAACAGGAAGATCTGATCAGTGATTATTTGACACTTGATATTCTCAAGGTAAATATTGAAGAGTTGGTCTTTAAAGCATATCAAAAAAGGGAAGAAGACATTGGTGAAGAACAGCTTCGTAAAGTAGAGCGATTATCGCTCTTGCAAGTAGTTGATACCCATTGGCGAGATCATCTTCACGAAATGGATCTCTTAAAAGAGGGGGTTAGTTTTAGGGCGTATGCTAACAAAGACCCGCTGATAGAATATAAGAAAGAGAGCTTTATCCTCTTTCAGAGTTTGATCGCCAATATCCAGGACAGTGTAACGAAACGGGTTTTCACCGTTCAGTTTATAACATCTCGCGAGCAGTTGGAAGATCTGCTGAGAGTTGCCCGTACTACCCATTCTGACATCTCGGCATTCCATTATCAGAGTGCTGATGTGGAACCACAGGGAGACAGTTATTCGTCAGCACCTCCATCCCGACCACAGAAGATTCAACCCCGGAGAGTGGAAGCCAAGGTAGGGAGGAATGATCCCTGTCCTTGCGGTAGCGGCAAAAAATACAAGAAATGCTGCGGAGCAATCGAAAATTGATATAATTAACCACAGAGGCACAGAGTACACGGAGACAAAAAAATGAGGAAAAAGAGAAAAAAAGAGTATAAGATGCCCCAGCGGAAAGATAGCATGGAACAAAGGAAAAGTATTAATGGTTCCCCAGAGGAAAGCTAGCATGAAGAAAAGAAAAAGGGCTTTAGTTGAAACAAAAACTATTGTTTCACAGAGTGAATTTGGAATTTACGGTATGACAAGATGGATAACATAGCATTAAAAGGTGAAGAATTATCTGGGAAAGTGATAGGAGCAGCGATCGAAGTTCATAAGAATTTAGGTCCCGGTTTATTAGAATCGATCTATGAAGAATGTTTGTGTTATGAATTGGATCAGATAGGATTGAAATATGAGAGACAAAGACCGTTGGATATTAAATATAAAGAACATAATCTGACTTGTGGGTATCGTATGGATATAGTAATAGAAGAGGAAATTTTAGTAGAATTGAAAAGTGTAGAAACTATATCATCTTTACACGAGGCACAATTATTAACTTACTTAAAGTTATCTAACATCAAGGTAGGCTTGATAATAAACTTCAATGCTCCTACTTTGAAAAAGGGTATTAAGAGAATGGTATTATGACATTAGTTAAAATTCAATCTGTATTTAACTTTTTGTCGGGCTCATTTATAAAGAAGAACCTTTTCTTATTACTATCGAATTCATATCTTCTTGCTATCTCACTGCTAGAGCGTCTCATATTATTCTCTGTGTTTTTGTGGTCTTTCTTTCTTCGCAGCTATGCTTCCAGTGGACTTGCTTTTTTCCCGCTGGTGCGTCACAATTTTCTTTTTTCTCAGTGTACTTCATTTCCATCGTATCTCAAAAGTTACTGCTTAGTTTCTTGCTATTCTTCCGCTGGAGCGTTAAAAGCTTTCTCTGTGTCCTTTTTTAACTCTGTGTACTCTCTGCCTTTGTGGTTATCATATCTTCGCAGCTATGCTCCCAGTGGACTTGCTTTTTTCCCGCTGGTGCGTCACAATTTTATCTCTCTTTTTTCTCCTCTTTGTCTCTGTGTACTCCGTGCCTCCGTGGTTAATAATTTATAACAATAAGGATATATAAATGAAACGTTTAAAAAGAAAAGAACAGGGTTTGCAGAAGATCCTCGAACGGCTGGGTTTGAAAGGATTAACAGCCGATATAGCTATTGTCAGCAAGACCTATAACCGTATCCTCACGCCCGAAGAGAGAAAACTCTTGGATACTGACTCTTTCGGTTATCTCTTGAGTCTGTATCAAATAGGAACTATAGATACTATCAAATTGGAGCAATATATTGATTATTGCCTGACAATTGCTTATTATGAAAAAGAAAAATTATCTCTCGAACGAACTAAGAAGATAGTTAGTATGCTCCTCTTTTGCGATAATATGTTTGTGATGAACAGAGAATTTGCAGATTTCTTCAAAGAATTTGAGCAAGAGATCATTGATGATGACAAAATGCATTAAAATAAAGTGATAGGACGAATAATGGGAAAAGGATTAGTAATAGTAGAATCACCAACTAAAGCAAAAACACTGAGCAAGTTTTTAGGAAAGGATTTCAGTATCAAAGCATCTATGGGACACATCCGTGACCTTCCCAAGAACAATCTCGGGATCAAGATAGACAAGGATTTCCAGCCCGTTTATGTAATTGACCGCTCTAAACAAAAAGTAATTAAAGATCTTAAGAACTCAGCTGCTTCCAGTGATGCGATTTATCTTGCCTCCGACCACGATAGGGAAGGGGAAGCTATCGCCTGGCATCTGGTCTATGTCTTGAAAGATGTTACCGGTGATAAACCAATATACCGGATAACTTTTAATGAAATTACCAAAAAAGCTGTTTTAGAAGCAATTGAGCACCCGGGAGATATTGATATCAATAAAGTAGATGCTCAGCAAGCCCGCAGATTGCTGGACAGATTGGTCGGTTATCAGATCAGCCCTCTGCTCTGGCGAGTGATCACCACCGGATTAAGTGCCGGTAGAGTTCAGTCGGTTGCCTTACGACTGATCTGTGAGAGAGAAGAGGAGATATCCGTCTTCCGAGAGAGAGAGTACTGGACGATCGAAGTTGATCTCTTTAAGGATGATCTTCCCCCCTTCCATTCGGTTCTCCAGAAATGGCAGGGTAAGAAAGTTGAACTTCCCGATAAACAAGCTACAGAGCCGATATTAAAAGCTCTTCAAAAAGCCGGCTATCAGATCGTAGAGAGAAAAACATCCTCCCGTAAGGTACATCCCTTACCACCCTTTATAACCAGCACTCTGCAGCAGGAAGCATCCCGCATCTTTAACTTCTCGTCCAAAAGAACGATGATCATAGCACAACAGCTCTATGAAGGTGTAGATATTAAAGGGGAATCAATTGCTTTGATCTCCTATATGCGTACCGACTCTTTAAGATTATCTCAGGAATCGATCAATAAAACAAGGGACCTGATTAAAGAACGTTTCGGCAAAGATAAATTAAATCCGGCTGTCAGAACCTACAAAAACAAGAGTTCAGCTCAGGATGCACACGAAGCTATCCGTCCCACTGATATCATGAATACTCCGGAATCTCTCAGAGATTATCTTAAACCAGAGCAGTTGAAGCTCTACACATTGATCTGGGAACGAACTACAGCAACCCAGATGGTCCCGGCAGAGATCGAGACAGTTTCCTTGTCTATCCAAGCAGGAGAAGGTATCTTCAAAACCTCTGGTAGTATCATTCAGAACCGCGGTTTTCTGGAAGTATATAAGCATATAAATCTCAATCTGGGAGAAGATATTCATCCTCGATACCTTGAGCAGGACATCCTGCAGAGCAAGGATTTAAAAGGTCTGCAGCATTTTACCAAACCACCCTCAAGATACACTGAAGCAGCTCTTATTAAAGAATTAGAATCTAAAGGGATTGGCAGACCATCAACCTATGCATCCATTACCAGTACGATCTTAGAAAGGAAATATGCTGATTTAAAGGAAAAAAGATTTCATCCGACAGAACTCGGTATGAATGTGAACAAGTTTCTGGTAGAAAAGTTTACTGAACTCTTTAACGTCGAATTTACCAAGATCTTGGAAGATGGTTTGGATAGCATTGCCGAAGGTGAGATGGATTGGCAGAAGCTCCTCGCTACTTATTA
The DNA here is from genome assembly GCA_019429305.1 of Candidatus Cloacimonadota bacterium. Taxonomy (NCBI): domain Bacteria; kingdom Pseudomonadati; phylum Candidatus Cloacimonadota; species Candidatus Cloacimonadota bacterium. The sequence continues at coordinate 314,753 of JAHYIR010000001.1, read as the reverse complement.
TGACAAGATCACAGAATTGATCGGTAAGATCGATGTTCGTGAATCGAAAAAGTCAATGCAAGAAGAGACCGATATTCGTTGTGATAAATGCAATAGTCCCATGGTCATCAAGTGGGGTCCTAAAGGTCAGTTCCTTGCCTGTTCCGGATTTCCGAAATGCAAGAATACCAGCAATTTTCAACGAACAGAAGAGGGTAAAATAAAAATCGCCGAACAACAAGTAACAGATGAGAAATGTCCCGAAGATGGAGCCCCTTTAGTTGTTAAGCAGGGGAGATACGGTAAATTTCTCGGTTGCTCCAACTATCCGAAATGCAAGTTTACCAAGAAGATAACTCTCGGGATCAACTGTCCGCTCTGCAAGATAGGCGAAGTGGTAGAGCATAAGAGTAAGAAAGGGAGGATTTATTATAGCTGTTCTGATTATCCCAATTGTAAATATCGCTCGTATAATAAACCTCAAGCTACAAAATGTCCGGAGTGCGGTAATGATCATCTTGAAGAGATCTCGTCAAATAACAACGAAAGAAAGCTTAAGTGTCCGAAATGTAAACAGGAAATGAGTTAATTATGTTTTTGGTGGACTCTTTCAAGAGTAGTTTTATCAACATCTTTGCCCATAAACTCCGTTCTTTTCTTACCCTGATCGCCATTATTATCGGGATATTCTCGGTTGTGGTGATGTTTTCTTCGGTTTATGGGATTAAAAAGTTCATTACGCAGAATGTAGAACAAATGGGTTGGAATAATTCCATAATTATCTATCCTTCTGAAGGGCATCAGACGACAGTTAGCAGCAGATTAGGAGTTGGCAGAAGGTTCATGTATATGCGACGGCAGGTTAAACCACTCGATCTGAGTGATATGCAGGTCCTGAGAAGTAACGTGGAGTATAAGCATCTCTATGCTATGATCGACAGTTGGTCTCGAATAAATCTTGATAACAGGCAGGATTGGGTTAGATTGAGAGCGACTAATCTCGATTATTTTATTACTAAGACCTATCCAATCGCTAAAGGTAGGTTTTTCAATCATTTTGAGCAAAGATCTGCCTCTAAAGTAGCGGTTGTCGGTCATAATTTTGCCCAAAAGTACTTTCCTGATAGTGAGCCTATGGGAGAAATTATTACTCTCGGTGCCAACAGATACAAAATAATCGGAGTTCTGGCTGATGATGTACTTAATCTTGGTCCCGGGATGAATTTCAATGAATGGGAGAGACGACAGGATCTGGAAGCTGTCTATATCCCCCTTTCAACGGGAGCACTCTATCTGAGACAGGATAATGCCATTGATTATATCTATATCCAGAGCCATGATACCGAGTCCTATAATCATATGAAGAACCGTACCCGGCAAATCTTGCTGGCTAATCATAAAATGGGTCATAATTTTAGCTTTCAGGATGTAGGTGCCCAGATGGTAACGATAACTGAAGAACTGGATAACTTCATGGAAAAATGGAATATTACTCTAACAACGATCGCTTCCATCTCCTTAATTGTCGGTGGTTTAGGGCTTTTTAGTACGATGCTCATCTCGATCAGTGAGAGGATGCTGGAGATCGGTATTCGTAAAAGTGTTGGTGCTACATCCCGAGATATCTTTATCCACTTTATTCTCGAATCTCTCATATTAGCCCTTATCGCTGCTGTAATTGGTATCTCACTCGCTCTCTTAGGATTGACGGCAGTATCCATGGCTCTAAAATTCACTTTTCCCGCTGTCCCGGAAGGAATACTTCTCGGCATTGGATTTGCTCTGGTGATCGGTTTTCTTTCCGGTTTATACCCGGCACTGAAAGCTTCTGAGATCAATCCCATCGAAGCGATCTATTATAATGAATAATTAGGTTTTAGGTCATAGGGGAAAAGGGTTACGTGTGATGGGTTACGTGTGATGAGAAAAGCCATAGGAAGAAATAGCAAGAAAAATGAGAAAAGTGATCAGTTATCAGTAATCAGTGATCAGGAAAAAAAATCACGCAGATCGCGCAGATGAAAAAAAGTGATTAGGGATTAGAGATGTAGTGACTAGTTAAAAACCTACGGGAGGATAGCTTCGAAGAGATAAATAACCACGGAGGAAAAATAGGTGTTAGGTGTTAGGTTTGAGGGGCTAGGTGAAATGGGGAAAGAGTTATGAGTGATGAGTTGTGAGTAAAGGGAAGAACTTTAGAAGAGTAGCAAAAAGAAAGTTAATAGTTACCAGCTACTAGTTACTAGTTAAAAACCAGAAGTAAGGAATAGCAAGCTGGAATACTGGCTTTAGCCGTCTGGGAACGAGAAGAGTCACAGACTGAAGTCCATGTTACAATAAAAAACTCATTCTTGATTGCTATACCTCCCGCTGGAGCATCACTGTATATTTTTTTTTTATCTGTGTCCATCAGTGGTATAATTCGTGTGTTTCGTGGTTAATGCTTGCTTTACTTCCAATGGACTTGCTATAGCTTCCTCCGGTTTTTCACTAATCACTAATAGCTAATATCTAATCACTTTTTTTCTTCCCTTGCTAATCCTTCCTCCTTCGATACATTCTGCTGCTAACATTAGCATGAAGAATACAGCAGAACACTCAGGATGACATTGTTTTTTAATATCTTTTAACTTTTTCTTCCTGCTTTTCCTTCCGCTGGAGCATCACTGTATGTTTTTTTTATCTGTGTCCATCAGTGGTATAATTAGTGTGTTTCGTGGTTAATGCTTGCTTTACTTCCAATGGACTTGCTATAGCTTCCTCCGGTTTTTCACTAATCACTAATATCTAATATCTAATAACTTTTTTTCTTCCCTTGCTATTCCTTCCGCTGGAGCATCATATTTATCTTTTTTTTCTCTGTGTCCATCAGTGGTATAATTCGTGTGTATTCGTGGTTAATGCTTGCTTCTCTTCCGTAGGCTTTTAACTAATAACTTTTTTTCATCTGCGTGATCAGCGAGAACCTCTCTTTTAAGAGATTTGCCAGAAAAAGCTTGACATATATCAAAGACGTCATAAAAAGGGTTTGTTTCAAGAGGTATAAATTAAAGTAACATCTCTCCCAGGAACCGAGAGATAGGATAGATCTTTGTGAGGAGATTTAGTTTTGAGTGTACTGAATTTCAAAAGCAGGTTTATTTACTTCTGGTTGATTTGACTTAAAAAATGGGTTTTAAGGTAAAGTGATTTTTTTTATTGTTAGGTGATTATGCGAGAAGATCGTCATAGTTATGAGAACCTTGTTTTTCCAATTACATGTTGTAATGTCGTAAGGAAACTACCGCTTACAGCGGTATTAGACTATTCTATAACTTCCAAAGATGAGGTATATTAGCGAAAAATTATCAATGATATATCAATTAAATAGTTTCACTTTCTTATCAAATTTGATAAATTAAGGAGAGAATTATGAAAAGAAACTTATTTCTTATCTTATTCCTGACTTTACTGTTAGGAATGTTTACAACTCTTTCAGCCCAGTATAACCTAATTTACGATCAGCCTTATTCTACTACTGGTACCGCCGCCACAAGTGCTTATGATTCAGCAGAAGCTGTAGATTATGAGGTTGCTGATAACTTCTGGGGAGTAGTTGATCCAATTAATCAGTTTATCTTCTACGGATTGACTCTAACATATGTTGATGGAACAGGTTGGGTTCAATTAACACCCGATCCTATTGAACCATTTAACATCAAGTTTTATGAGTATGCAGAAGAGCCATCAGGTGGTCTTATAGCTGAAATGGATGGAACCTATACTGTTACATTATACGACTCTTATGGAGACGGATGGGCTGGTGATTGGCCGGTCAGCGGTGATCATTTCCACACACTTTCTGTTTTCGTAAATGGTGTTGTCGTACTTAATGAAATCTATTTAGATGATGGTACAGTATCAGATCCTCCATATTATTTTACAGCAAACATAGGGGATGTAATCCATACAACCTTTACTATTGACGGATTGTATTCTGATGAGTGTTCTTATACAATAAAAGACCCCAACGGGATAGTTATTGCAGATATGGGACCCATGGGAATAGAGCCACCTGGAGAATTTGTTGTCTTAGAACCAGAATGGACAAATCCTTTAGAAAGCTTCTCTAATCTCAATGCAACTGTCGAAAGTATTGGTGCTTGGGGTAGTTATAATTTGTATAAATTCACTGTTGTATTCCCCTCTGCTGTTGTATTAGATGAAGCTTGGATATCAGCTCAGATCAATGCCGATCTGGGATCTGGATGCTGGTTCTTATGGGTAAATTCCTTAGCCGGTGATCTTTTTGCCTGGCAAAGAGTACCTGCCAGAGCTAATGTTGATAACCATACTCTTGGTTTAGCATCAACGTTTGGAGAGTTAGGTTCTTTAATGGCAAGAGATGCTGTTAGATCTACCCAAAGAAGTGCCAATCGTAGCATTCTAACTTATGATATGGGTATGCAACTCTGGGGTGGAGCATTGACAGATCCACCACCGGCAGCAACCAATCCTTCTCCCTCTGATGGTGCTACTTATGTTCCTTTAGATGGTAATCTTTCTTGGACAGGAAGCGCTTTAGCTACTGGATATAGATTGTACTTCGGTACAGTCGCCGCTGCTCCTGCATGGGATATTGTTAATAATATGGACCTTGGTAATCAGACCAGTTACGCTTATACCGGTCTTGATTATGATACTCCTTATCGCTGGCAAGTTGTATCTTATAACGTTATTGGTGACACCGTTGGTCCTGTTTGGACATTTACAACTACTCCGGAAGTTCTTATTGATACTTTCCCCTGGACTGAAGGATTTGAAGACGAATTTTTCCCACCTGCCGGCTGGCTAAATGTTGATTATAATGGTGATGGTCAGAGTTGGTTCCGTTACATAGCTGATGGTGCTCCCCATACAGGAGTTGCCTGTGCTGCTTCGGCATCTTGGACAGGTACAACCGGTCCACTCAATCCGGATAACTGGCTGATTACACCAGCAATTCAATTACCGGCTCTTGTAGAAGGCGAATACATGGTTGAGTGGTATGCCGGTGCTCAGGATCCTGCTTATCCAGAAGACCATTACGGAGTATTTATATCCACCGTCGGCAATAATATTGCTGATTTCCCCGTAGATCCTGTCTTTTCCGAAACTATGGTTGATGGTAATTGGTATTATAGGAGCTACAACCTGGCAGCTTATGCCGGTCAAACCATCTGGATCGCCTTTCGTCATTATAATAGTTACGACTGGTTCTATCTGAAGATTGATGATGTAACGGTTAGAGCAGTACCTTTAGAATATTATGATCTGACTATGTTAGAACCTAATCCATTAGGATCAGGTACTGTAAACCCGGCACCCGGTGTTTATACAGAGATCGAAGGTAATACGGTAATAAATCTAAATGCTTATCCGCATGCCGGCTATACATTCGATACCTGGACTACTAACGTTGCTGAACCTACAAATCCCAGAACTACAATTACTATGAATAACGATTATACGGTTCAGGCAACATTTGCCGACTATAACCTTGACCTGTTATGGAACCAATACGAAATCGGCGGTAATGCCTATACATCAGCTTTAGATAGTGAAGTAGATTATGAAGTCGCCGATAATTATTCAAATCAAGGTATCGTAGAGATTGATAAAGTTGTTATTCATGCTCTTACTATGACAAATATAGAAGGAGCATGGGTACCTTGGACACCGAATGAAACCGAACCGTTTATCGTTCGTTTTTATGATGAAGATATTGCTACAGAACCTGATTGGCTCAACCCTGTTCATGTATTCAACGTCAATGCTAAGTCCTACTATTATGGTTTGGTTTGGGGTGCTTGGCCCGGCTACAAATTTGAGATAGACTTACCAGCTCCGGTTACTCTCCAAGAGGGCTGGGTATCAGCTCAAATAGATGGTATCAGTGGTGCCGGTGGCTGGATCTTACTCCTCTCTGCAGTAGAGGGTATGGGCGATGATTTTGCCTATCAAAAGGGTTCACGAAGCTCAGTTCCTCACGACCTGATGTTGGAGATGTGGGGTGAAGGGCTCAATGACGGTTTCGTCGAAGGTTTTGTTACACTTCATCCGGCAGGTGATGTAGAAAATGTTGCTGTTCAGATCGGCTGGAAAACAGTCTATCCTGACGATACAGGATACTACTTCCTTAACTTCCCTCCGGGAACCTATGATATGACAGCTTCAGTATTTGGTTATGCTCCACAAACACTCTCCGGTATTGTTATCCAAGAAAGTATGACAACTTACGGAGTTGACTTCGATCTGTATTCTATAGAGATAGCTGTTAATCCGACTGAGTTTGATAAGTATGTACTCTATGGATCTGATCCTGTAACCGAAAACTTAGCAATTATCAATGCCGGTGCCGGAGATCTTGAGTTTTCAATGCATGTTACTCCTGAATTAGGCAGAGTGATGAGATATCTCGACAGGTATAATTTAGAGAACTACAGGTTCAATATACCATTTGACATAGATTATCATCCGCATGATCTTTCCCGTATTTCAAGTTCTACCTCTGTTACATCTCATAGATATGATGTTGATGGTGTTTTCCCGGAAGTAACTCGCCGAAGCATTGATGCATCCAGACCGACGATGTCTTGGACAAGAGATCTTGGCTGGAACTGGCTCTTCCCGGGACTATGGGGCGATCTGGCACAAACTGCTATTGGATTGGGTGGAGCCGGATACTGGTTAGGTGGCGCAATACTCGATCTCAGTGGAGATATCGGTTTGAAGATAACCAAGGTCGGTTATTTTGATTGGGATGCATCGGCAAGCATCACTGCTGAAGTATATACAGGGAATTATACCGTTCCGACTGCTCTTGTCGGTCAGTCAGCTCCTTTCGTATCCCCCGGTCTCGATGCTTATGTAGAACTGGAATTATTGGAACCGGTAACTATTAGTGGTGACGGTATTTATTGGATCATCCTGAGAGTCAATGACCTTGGTGCAGGATTCTACCCGTTTGGTGCCATAGCTCCGCATGTTGACAATGCTGGTAAGATCATTATCGGTGATGATGCCTTCGGAACTTGGGCTACTCTGGCAGGTTACGGACTTAATTACAGCTGGGTGATCGGAGCTTTTGTTGAAGAAGCACTCGATCCCTGGTTACATGTAACACCTACGAGCGGCACAGTTCCGCAAGGACAAAGCTTTAACGTAGAAGTTGAATTTGATCCTACCGGATATGATATGGGTGTCTATAACAGAAATATCGTTATTTCCAGTAACGCTCAACAGTTACCGGTAATCGTTCCCGTAACGATGAATGTTGTAGATGTACTGCCCGATCTGGAAGCTCCGATAGTTGAGATCACGATCAATACAGCAGGTAATGCGGTCCTGGAATGGGAACCAGTTGCCGGTGCTGTTTCTTATAAGATCTATGCATCTGCCGATCCTTATGCAGCATACCCCGGCTTGAATTGGATGCAAATTGGTCATATCACAGGAGTAATATTTGAAGATCTGGATACTGATGTTCATGGCATGAGATTCTATAAAGTCTTTGCTACTGATCAACCTGTAAGAGATGCTCTTCCTACGTCCATAATGACTCCACAGGAAGAGACCGGTTCAAGCAGATAATTAACCGTTAACAATCATTTATAAACCAAAGCCCTCTCCATTACGGAGGGGGCTTTTTTCATTAAAAGAGGTTTCACGCAGATCACGGAGATGAAAAAAAAAGTGATTAGTGATTGGAGATGTAGTTAAAAAATGTTGTAGGGGCGACCGGTGGTCGCCCTTTTTGTAAAAAGAATAGAACACGGATTTGACGGAAATAAATGATCAACCGGATTCAAAAAACATATAACACAGGCATCTTGCCTGTATCTTCTTGCTTTTCCTTCCGCTGGTGCATCAATATTTTTCAAGTTTTTATTAGTGTAATTCTTTTTCATTCGTGTGCCTTCGTGGTTAAATACTTGCTTTTCCTTCCGCTGGTGCATCAATATTTTTCAAGTTTTTATTAGTGTAATTCTTTTTCATTCGTGTGTCTTCGTGGTTAAATCCTTGCTTTTCCTTCCGCTGGTGCATCAATATCTTAACTCCTTTTTCTCTTTTTCAGTGTAATTCTTTTTCATTCGTGTGTCTTCGTGGTTAAATCCTTGCTTTTCCTTCCGCTGGTGCGTCAATATCTTAACTCCTTTTTCTCTTTTTCAGTGTAATTCTTTTTCATTCGTGTGTCTTCGTGGTTAAATCCTTGCTTTTCCTTCCGCTGGTGCATCAATATCTTAACTCCTTTTTCTCTTTTCCTCTGTGTCCTTTTTTTCCCCTCTGTGCACTCTGTGTCTCCGTGGTTATCATTTTTTTAAGAAAAAGCTTGACATATTTCTCTCTTGTTGTAAACAAGACATAGAGATAGATGTAGTATTTGTTTGTGACTGTTTCTAAGATTAGTAGAAGTCAATAGTTAGCTTGCTTAGAGATTACTGAAAGTTGGAATTAGAATCAGGGTTTTTGCTTAATGCAAGAAATAACTTTGAGGTAATTTAATGAAAAAGTTTGTTTATTTTCAAAATGCTAATAGCGGTTTAAAAATTTCTCCTGTTGAAGAGTCTCTGCAATTCGCATCATTATCCTCAATATCAGCTTCTTCTAAGAGTGTTATTATCTTCACCAACAAACTTTTTCCCAAATTCGTTCCGACAAGCTTGGGGACTGAATAAAGATGCAGTCTGAAAAAAAGAGCAAAAAGTTAAGAAAGAGCTTGACACAATATAAAGCTATGGTAAACAAGGTATATGAATATATATAGTATTTTAGGTAAATGACGCTATATGAAAAAGATAATAGATATGTCATTTAAGGAGCTTAGAGATTAATGAGAGTTTTAATTTCGCAAGCAAACTATTTACTACGGAGATTAAGCATAACAAGTCGAGGTTTTTTATTGGTGGAGAATTATAGCTTATTGTTTTTTATTATGAAGGTTTAATATGAGAGTAAGTAAATTTCGCAAGCAAGGTTATGTCAAACAAAGCAATCAACTTCATTTCACAAGAAAAGAGCCGTTTCCAACGGCATTAGGTTTTTCATTTACACTAACTTCGAAGAACTATCGGAATATATTAGGGTCCGACAGTTCGAAGTTAACCAAATTAATTAGTAATCAAATTTTTAATTAAGGAGAGAACTTATGAAAAAAAGTTTATTTCTAATCATGTACCTAATCTTAATGTTAGGGATGTTCACTACTATTTGGGCTCAATATTCAACTACTGGTCCAAGTTCAACAGCTGATTCGAACGTCACAAATGTAACCCTGGTAGGAGAAACACAAACAATTAACTATACTCCTACAGCTGGTGTTATAGGTTTAGAGTTGTTAACAGGTCTAGTAGCCGATCTGAATGCAGGTTCATCGTACACAGTCAGTGTAACCTGGGGTACATTCGGCGGTAATTATGGTAATGCCGGCTCAATCTGGATCGATTATGACCAAAGTGAGTCATTTGAAACTGCCGAGTTGATTGGTAGTTGGTCCGGCACACCGACCGTAACAGAATCATACAACTTCACCGTACCTCCATCAGCTTTGGGTGGAGTTACCAGAATGCGTGTAATGCAGCAAGAGGGTGGTGTACTGCCACTGAATCCCGATGCAGGATTCACCTGGGGTTCAAAGATGGACTTCGGCATTGATATCACACCGGCTGTTGGTTTTCCCGGCGTAGCTACTAATCCCAATCCGGAACATTTGGCAACTCTGGTTCCTTTGGATACCGGAATTAGCTGGACTAACGGAGTGGATACTGATGACGTTCAGGTTCTGTTTGATACAGTCAATCCTCCGGTTGCAGTAGCTTATGATGGTGTGGCAATCGAAAGTTTGACCAATCTTCAGATCGGTGGTCCGCTTGATGAGTTAACTAACTATTATTGGCGAGTAATATCAACCAATACAACTAGTGGTTCTGTTCATAGCCCTGTATGGAGTTTCACGACAGTACCACCGTCAGGTTTGGTTGTTATCGGTGACGGAACGATAAATAGCGGGACGTCAGGTGTACCGACACCTTACGGTACATTTTATAAGAATTTCCGTCAGCAGTATCTGATCTTAGCGAGTGAGTTAGTAGCAGCAGGAATGCCGGCGGCACCACATTTCTTTAACTCTTTGATCTTCGATGTGGTTAATGTTAACACCTGTTCAGCGATGCCTAACTATCGCATCAGGATGAAAATGACCGAACAGACTTCCTTGACGACCACTTTTGAGGTTGGCGAATACACCCATGTTTGGTATCATCCTAACTTCCTGCCTGTAAATGGCTTAAACAATCATACTTTCACGACCCCGTTCGAATGGGACGGAGTTTCCAATATTCTGGTAGATATACTCACAGATCTTATACCGGGTAGTTATACACAAAACGCCTCGGTCTTAAATGCAGCTTATGGATTCAACTCATCACTTCGCTATCAGAATGACACCTTACCAGCAGATGCAGCTTTAACCGGTACAACATCTGTTAACAGAACCAACATGCAATTTATGGTTCAGTTAATGGAGCCCGATTTTCTTAATGATATGGCTGCAGTTGCTATTTCCGGACCCGATGTAGTCAATGTTGGTTCTCCTTATACTTACACAGTAACAGTTCGTAATGTTGGTGAGAACACCCAGAACAATTACACAGTTTACCTAATGGACGAATTTGATGCTGTCATAGATTCTGTGGTTGTAACAGTAAGCTTAGAGACCTGGGAATCAGTAGATGTAGATCTGGATTGGTCTCCGATGGTTGAGGGTAACACCTATGTTTACGGAAAAGTTGCCTTAGTCGGTGATGAAAATCCGAATAATGACGAGACCGCGCCACTTAATATTACTGTTGTCGGAGCTCCTGTCAGCGGTACTTTCTTAGTCGATTGGGCCGGATCGGGAGATTTCGTTTCTATTGCCGATGCACTTGATTATATCTCGCTAACCGGTATTAACGGTCCTGTTATCTTCAATGTAGCTCCCGGGACATACAATGAACAGGTAGTAATTCCTGATATCTTGGGTGCTTCTGAAGTCAATACCATTACTATAAACGGTATGACATCACGTCAGGATGCGATAATCACCTATTCTCCGACTGACACCAACTTCAGATATACTGTATATCTGAACGGAGCAAAACACGTTCGATTGAATAATCTAACGATCGAATCAGCTGCGGGTGCAACTTATGGTTGGCCCATTCTGATAATGAATCAGTCAGAAGATATTGAGATTACCAATAACATTGTTAATACTAATATGCTGTTAACTTCTACCTCAACATTCTGGGCAGGTATAGTTGCTTCCGGTTCTGCTACCGGTGCTACAACAGCCGGTAACCCCGTTAATGGTCTGCTTCTAGAAGGTAATACTATTCTCGGCGGTTATTACGGGATCTCAGTTGTCGGCGCAACAGCTACCAAATTGACCGATATTCAGATCATCGGTAATGAAGTTATAGACGCTTATTACTATAGCGTTTATACTAATAACTTAGCCAATCCGGCAATAACTCACAACTTTATTGATGGACGTTCAACCGGAACAACGACCAACTTTGCTCGCGCTATCTATGCCTATAATTTCTCAGAGGCATTCAATATCAGCTATAATAGAGTAATTAATACTTTGTACCGAGGGATAGATATGTCCGGTTGTACTCCGGCAGACCCAGAAGCTTGGTCAATGATCGCTAATAATTCATTTGCCGGTTTCAACTATGCCAGTGTCTCATCAAACGGTATTTATATAACATCTTCCGGTCGTATCAAGATCTATTTCAATAGTATCAACGTAATTGGTAATACCGGACGAGCTATCAATACGACAGCAACGGCTGTACAGTTAGATGTTCAAAACAACTCCTTTGCCTATACAGGTATCGGAAACGGCTATGCCGCCTATTATCTGACAACTCCGGTGAATTTCGCAGCTAATGATTATAACAACTACTATGTAGCTGACGGTACTACTTTCGTATATTACGATGGTGCTGCTCAAGCCGATTTAGCTGCTTATCAGGCAGCCGGCTTAGCTTATGGTCATGCTCAGAACTCACTGCAAGGTGATCCGTTGTATACATCACCAACGAATCTGTTACCATTCGGACCACAGCTTTATCAGGCAGGTGTCGCTATTGCTGGTATCGATGATGATATCTTAGGTAATCCTCGTCCTGATCCACCCTCTATCGGTGCTTATGAGTTCGAATTAGCAGAAGATCCGGTATTCAGTATTTCTCCCGAATCACACAATTTCGGTATTGTTTATTTAGGTGCTACCAGTATTCCTCAGACATTTACCATATCAAACACAGGTGGCGGGATTATACAGATAGCACCGGAAAATATCTGGCTAAGCGACGATGTTAACTTCATTCTGACTAACCTTGAAGAAGCCGTAGATCTAGAAATGGGTCAATCGGCAATGATCCAGGTTGCTTTTGCTCCTTCTGATGATATAGTCTATAATGCAACCTTATTTATTGAGGACGGTTTGACCAGAGTAGTTAATGAAGTTCCACTTACTGGTGAAGGTTATGACGCAACTCTCTATCCTCCATTTATTGAGGATTTTGAAGCTGCGGAATTCCCACCAACAGATTGGACTCGTTTAACCGGTTTACTGGAAGAAAACTCAATAGTAACTCCTTATACCGCTGGTTGGTTGCAGTCTACTTGGTTTGCTCATATACCGGACAATCCCAGTGGTAAAGGTGCCAGAATAAACATCTGGAGTACAACTGTAAGACATTGGCTGGTTACACCACCAATCGATCTGGGAGTTGATAACGATTATCAGCTGGTCTTTGATCTGGCTCTAACCGCTTATTTCAACCCCAATCCGCCAAACCTAACAGGTATTGATGACAGATTTGCAGTTGTAATTTCCACCGACGGTGTAACCTGGTCATCAGCTAATGCTCTGGCTATCTGGGACAACCAGGGCTCACCCTATGTTTACAACGATATATCCTTAACAGGTGAACAAATAGTCCTTGATCTATCGGCTTATGACGGAACAGTCTGGATCGGCTTCTATGGCGAATCTACTGTATCCAACGCTGATAATGATCTGCATATAGATAATGTTCAAGTTAGAGTACCACCGGAAGATCCATTCTTGGTCATTGCCCCAACATCTGCTCATTTAACCGGTACTGTCGGCGCAGTTTCACTGCCGGCTATGTTTACTCTCTTTAATACCGGTGCCGGGATCTTAACCATTAATGATGGTGACATAATCTTCACCGGAATTGATGCTGCTGACTTCTATCTTGATGCTGTAACATATCCTATTCAAGTTCCGGTAGGTGGTAGTGCTCAATTTGGCGTGCTCTTTGCTCCTACTACAGAAGGTGCCAAAGAAGCAACGATGGTGATCACTCACAATGGATCCAATTCACCTACTGACGTGCCACTGACAGGATTCGCTTATCCGCAAGGTTTAGTGATCTTCGGTACAGGAACCGCTGTAAATACAACAACCGGAGCAGCCCCGATCAACATCTATTATCGCAGTTTACGCGGTCAGATGGTTTATTCTGCTGCTGAATTACAAGCAGCCGGGATCACACCAGGTTCATGGTTAAGTCATTTCGGTTTCTATCCAACTGCAGCACCCCTATATAACCTTCCCAACTTCCGTATCAGAATGATGAACACAACAGCAACTGATGCCTCAGCACATATAGATATATCATCAGAATATAACGTATATTTCAATGCACTTTATGCACCCGTAGTTGGTGATTGGGATATTTTAGCACTCGACACACCATTCGTCTGGGACGGCGTCAGCAATATTTTAGTTGATACTGCCTTTGATATGGTTGAGGCATGGAACTCTTCCGGTCAGCAAAGGGTCTATAATGTAACTAACGGTTTCCGTTTTGCTCGTTCAGACGGAGCAAATCAGGGTGAAGTAGCAACAACAACTATATCTACAGATAAACCGCAGGCAATTATGCAGTTTATCCCCGGACCGGAACCAGGTACTATCGAAGGTACCGTTACTCTCGTTGGTGGGACCGGTGTTGTTACTGATGTTGAAGTTACAGCCGGTGGAATTACAGTTAATCCGTTAATTGACGGAACCTATGTACTGGAAATATACCCCGGAACTTATAATGTAACTGCTTCCCTCTACGGATATCAGACAGAAACGATTCTCGATGTAGAAGTATTGGAAGAAATGGCTACTACAGATATCGACTTTACTCTTGGTAACATTGATATCATGGTTAGCCCGACCTTCTTCGATGAAGAGATCGAATACGATGATGCACCGGCAATTCAGCCCTTGACTATTACTAGTAGTGGTGCCGGGGATCTCGATTATCAGATCTCGATCCAATATATCTGGCCCGAAAGAAGTGCCCAGGTATTCCAATCAATCGAGAAGACAGATGAACAATTGGCTAATTATAATCCGCAAAATGCTGAAAGAGCTCCTATAGCTGCCCGAGTTCCCGATTACAATACATTCAACAGAGAGATGTTCGATCTGCTCTACTACTTCCCTGTAGGCGATGGAGCCGGTTATTCAGTAGCAACTGACGGTAACTATATCTATTCAGCTATGTGGAATAGCGCAAACTTCTATAAATATGAACTTGACGGAACTTATATTGGTTCCTTCACTATCGCTGGTTTTGCCGGTAACCTGAGAGATATGACCTATGACGGTCAGTATTTCTACGGTTCACCAAACAGCAACACTATCTATATACTCGATCTGGCAAATGAGACCCTCATCGGTTCCTTTACTACTACTGTATCTAACATTCGTGGTATTGCTTACGATGCCGATAATGACGGTTTCTGGGTAACTACCGGATGGAATTCTCCGCTGGTATTAGTTGACCGAACAGGTGTTACAATGCAGTCAGTAACAACAACTGCCGGCAGCTATTCCGGTATTGCCTGGGATGGCGTTACTGACGGTGGTCCCTATATTTGGGGTTATTGTCAAGCACCAACAAGCCATTACTTAGTTCAGATTGACCTAACAAACGGTTCAACGGTACAGTCGTTAGATCTGATGCCGTTAGCTATCTGGGGAATAGACTCTATTTCCGGTGGTTTCAATCTTACTAATCAGTTAGTACCCGGTATGTGGACATTTATCGGCATGTCACAGAACGATATTATGTGGGTCATGGAATATACAGCAGACTTCCCACTCTGGTTATCGGTTGAACCGATGTCCGGAACAGTACCTGCCGGAATGAACTCAATACTCGATGTTACATTCGATCCTTTAGAGCTTGAGTTCGGTTCATACAGTGCTCAGATAACAGTTTCTCATAATGCTCCGGTTCCCGATGTAGTAGTACCTGTAGATATGCTCTGGTATAGTGCCGGTCCTTATATAACCTACAGTCCGGATTCATATTACGTCGAAATAGTTCAGGGCATGTCGGAGACGGAAGACCTGTTCATTAATAACCTTGGTGCTGCTAACCTCAGTTATACCATAACTTCCTTAGCTGACTGGTTAAGTTTTGAACCTTCAGCAGGTCTGGTCTTACCGTTTGACAGCAATACCATCGAAGTAACTTTCGATGCTGCAGAGCTGGCACCCGGAACATATAATACCAATATCGAGATCGTTCATAATGCTCAGGGTGATACCATAATCATTCCGGTCGAGCTTTATGTCGGTGTTCCTGAATTGGCACTTGATCCGTTAGCTTGGGATTACGGCAGTATAGAACTGATGAACCCGGCTAACAAGACCTTTGTCCTTAGCAATGCGGGTGGTGTCGGAACAGTTACGGTTACCGGTTTCAATATAGCCGGTGATTTCGCAGATTTCGCTTACACAGCACCCGACTTCCCATTCGATATAGTCGATCATGCCACACAGGAAGTAGTAGTTACCTTCACACCTCAGGTCTTAGGTGCCAGAGCAGCTAACCTTGAGATCTATACCGGTGACTTCACACCTTCCATTGTAGTACCTCTACAGGGTGTCGGTGTTGAAGAGTTGATCGGACTGCCGGTTGGCTTGACCGCTAACGTATTTAACTTCAATAATGTAGAACTTAACTGGAACATATCTTATGGAGCAGTTGAGGGCTGGTTTGGCTGGACAAATAGAACATTAGATTTTAATGCTATAGGACTGACAAATGGTGGCACTTTTGCTGGAGCAATCAAATTTGCTTCTTCAGATTTAGCTGCTTACATTGATGAAGGTTTCGAACTGACCAACGTCAGATTTGAACCGAACTATTTAGGTGATGCCACTACTTATACTATTTATGTTTGGACAGGTGACGATGCTAATTTAGGACCTACAACAATACTTGCTCAACAAGCAGTAGCAGCTCCGACGGCTTTGAATCAATGGTATGAAATCGAACTAAATAATCCGGTCCCAATAACTGGTACACAACCTATTTGGGTTGGACTGGAGATAACACATCCACTTGGAGAATATCCATTAGGAGTTGATGATGGTCCGAATGTTCTGGGTAAAGGAATGCTGTTAAAAATTGGAACAGAGCCGTGGGAAGATGGAGCAGTATATTTCAATTACAATTGGAATATAGAAGCTTACGTTGAACTGGGTAGCGGCAGAGGTGAAAGAGAACTTCTTTCTATCTCTGTTCCGGAAACTTCGCATCAAATTGATCGTAGTCCCGGAATGGTACATCCTGCTACTCTGATGTCACTTCAGAATGATGAACCTATTGTTAATACAGTTCGTACCGACAGAGCTCTTCGTGGTTACAATGTCTATCGTAACGGTAGCCAGATCAATGTAGATCCGGTTATGCCACCATATCTGGACATGAACCTGCCGAATGGAATATACAGCTACTATGTGGTAGCGGTTTACTACAGTCAGGTTTCCATGCCGTCCAACACCGTTGAAATAGAAATTGCCATGCCCGGTCCGATGGAGCTTCCATTTACTGAAACCTGGGATTCCGGTGACCTTACTACCAACAACTGGTTTGCTGAAAGTACTCATTGGTCTGTGTTTGCGACATTTGGTAATCCACAACCTTCAGCCAGGTTCTATTATTCACCTTCGGTATATGATTATGATATCAGCTTGATTAGCTGGAATCTTGATGCCGTAGGTATTGATAATGTTACTGCCCAGTTTGACATCTATTTCAGTAGTTACAGCACTGCAACAATTGAGCAGATGTCTTTTGAGGTATTTGATGGAACAACATGGCAGCATGTAATGACCATGAATAATCAAGGTGGAAGCATACCATGGACTACCGTCGATTTTGATATCAGCGAACATGCCGGAAATCGAGAATTCAAGATCAGGTTCCGTGCTGAAGGTGGATATTCATGGAATATTAATAACTGGAATATTGATAATATCATCATTCAAGCCGGTATCATGGAGCTTGATGCTCCGATTGTAAGTATAGAGATAGTTTCCGGGAATGTCATCCTTGATTGGGATGATGTTGAAGGTGCTAACTCTTACTATATCTATGCATCTGAAGATCCTTATGCTGAAGATTGGGGTGACCCAATCGCTCAGGTCGGTCTTCCGGGATATAGCGAAATTGCTGATGGTATGAAGTTCTACAAAGTTGTTGCTTCCAGTGATGCACCCCCCGTCAGAGGAATTACTCCTACAATATCTCCACGAGATGTAAGAAGATAAAGTTCTATTAACCATATAACCAATATAAGCCCTCTTCTCTAAGAAGGGGGCTTTTTTTATAAGAGACACCTTAACTCAATTAGACAATCATGATCTGATTAAATGAGTTATCAAGCATCACCCCAAAAATTCATTTACATAATGTCGGAATGGCTTTACCAGTAATGTTTATGACGATTTATAGATGTGAAATTCTTAAGAAGACATCCCATTTAGAAAACTAGTTTCCTTTTTGAGTAGCAGTAGTACATTCTCTCCCAGAGAAACTTTCTCCTCTCTTTGTCATGCTGAGCGAAGTCGAGGCATCTCATCACTGATTTTAGCTAAGCATACATAATTTTGCTTTATTAATTTGAGTCGGTGTTGAGATCTCTCCATTACGCTTCGCTTCAGTCGAGATGACAGAGGAAGGGGGTTCAGACGAGATGACAATGATTAGTTGCAATAAAAAAAATGAGGGATATGATTAAATGAGTTATTCCTTGACAGAGTCGTTTGCTATCATTTCATTTCACTTAAATAAAAAGCAGGGACGAATAGTTATGGCAGAAGTAACAATGAAAAACCTTAATAAGGTCTATGATGGTGGTGTAAAAGCAGTGATTGACATGGATGTCAAAATAGAGGACAAAGAATTTTCAATTTTAGTAGGTCCTTCAGGGTGTGGTAAAACGACAGTATTAAGAATGATAGCCGGTCTGGAGACTATTACTTCAGGTGAGATCTATATCGGAAATAAATTAATCAATAATGTTCTTCCCAAAAATCGTGATATTGCTATGGTTTTCCAGAATTATGCCCTTTATCCTCACATGACAGTCTATGACAATATGGCATTTGCTTTGAAAATTCGCAAAACAAAGAAATCAGTAATAGATCAAGAAGTCAAAGAGGCAGCGAAATTGCTGGAGATAGAACATCTATTGGAGCGTAAACCGAAAGCGTTATCAGGTGGTCAACGGCAAAGAGTCGCCTTAGGAAGAGCCATTGTTCGTAAACCGCAGGTTTTTCTCTTTGATGAGCCATTATCGAATCTAGACGCTAAACTACGTGTTCAAATGCGGGCAGAAATCATCAAACTGCATAAAAAATTGGAAACTACGATGATCTATGTTACACATGATCAAGTAGAAGCCATGACAATGGCTGATAAAATAGTGGTAATGAAAGATGGCTTAGTGCAACAGGTTAATGACCCCTTAAGTGTTTATAACACTCCTGAAAATCTCTTTGTTGCAGGATTTATCGGTAGTCCAGCTATCAATCAGTTCAATGGTAAACTGATCAAAGAGGATAATGAAATCTATTTTATGTGTGATAACTTCAAACTTGCTCTGTTTGAAGATCATAAGAAGATCTTAAAGGATTATGAAGATAAGGAAATTATCTTTGGAATCAGACCGGAAGATGTCTATGACAGTAAATTTGATTCTATGGCTGAATCACCTCAGAGTCTGGAAGCAGTATGCGAAATAGTCGAACCGATGGGAAATGAATATATAGTATTCTTAAAAACAGATAACAATAAGATCACTGCCCGCTTCGACCCCAAAAAAATGCCGGAGATGGGCAAAAAAATGAAAATTACTTTTGATATGGCAAAAGGACATTATTTCGATCCGGAAACCGAAAAGTATCTGATTTAAAAAATTTACACAACCTGGTTATTTTCTAATAATTAGGCAGCAATCTGTATAGAGAGTTGCCTTGTTTTTTTATAAACGTAAAAACTGTCAGTTGATGATCCTAATCATTTCATTACTACCCGAAAAAAGATCTATATCTTCATCCATTATAGAAGATTAAATCCGTTAACTTGTTAATAACTTTTGGCAAATAATATATCTTTTCCCTTGACTCTGAGACATATATTTTTTAAAAAACAGTTATGAGGAAGGGGATTTTATTATTAGTGTTCATAATACTTGTTATGAATTTGCCAGCTGTTGATCTCACACTCAACACTTCAGCAATACAGAATGCTACTAATGGGCTGATATTTCTTGCTCAATCTCCTTCTGGTACAATTCTCAATCCCGCTTACTTACATCAAGGGTTAGAGTCGGGAGTTACTTATCTGTTTAGTTTCACTGATCTTCCCTATTATACGCTGCACCTCTCCTCTAACCGCAACAATTGGGGCTTTTATCTTGGTGGCTGTCATCTTGCTCATCCTCTATACAAAGAATCAAGTCTCAATCTTACTATAAATTACCGAAAAAACTTCTATGCAGTAGGATCTTCTCTAAGGTTGATGCATAACAGGGTGAGTGACTATCATAATGCACATGCATTTATTGGAGATGCAGGTTTAATAATCTATTATGATAAGATCACATCAGGGTTTTCAATTAAGAACTTAACCCAAACCAGATTTCAAGGGCATACATTACCCGTTGTTGTTATCTGGGAGATAAACTACTCACTCTCGAATAATAGTTCCCTCTCTTTAGGACTGGAAAAGGAGAGAAATTATGATTTCTCCTTTAAGACAGCAGCTTATTATCGTCTTCACCCTTATATAGCTATCTTAAGCAGTTACCAATATGAACCTGATAGAATCGGAGCTGGTGTCAAGCTTCTCCCCTCTCCCTTGAGAATAACATACAGCATATTAACTCACCGCTATCTTAGCCCAACTCACTATTTTTCTCTTGCTTATGAATTCAGTAATTGAAAAGAAATTTACTGTAGGAATATCTTACTTATCATTGATTTCGCTATTAATTTTGGTTTTCTTTTTATCTTTTCAAACTACCCTGATGTCTGCTGATAATGTTGATTTAGATCTACTAATCGATGAGGATAATTGGCAAGCTGAGGTAGATATTGATCTTATAAGCTCTACTGACTATCCGATCTACATAAATAGTGCTACAATAAATGATTTAAGAAGAATTCCAGGTTTAACGGAAGAAGAGGTGACGAAAATTCTACAATTCAGAAGAAGTAGAGAGATCACTAACATCAGTAGTTTGAGAAATGTTGGTTTTTCAGATGATAAGATCTTTAGTATTCTCCCCTACATATCTTTCAGAGTAATAGAACCGATCTCATTCTACCATAGTCAGAGACATTTTCTGCGCTCTGCTGATTCAGAAATTGTCAGCCGTTTCTATCAGAAAACAGAGTTACAAAGGAAAAGAACCAAATTAGGTTTTGTTTCTCTGAACGACTATGGAAGTAAGGATCTAACCCGTTATCATTCATATTACTTTTCACAACAATCAGAGACTGTTTTTGAGCAAATAGTTTTAGGGAAATACAGGTTATCTTTAGGTCAGGGAGTAGCATTCGCTCCGAAGTCGGGGTTTTCCAAAAGCTCCGCCGCTACTACCTATCCTGTGAAGAACTACTCACCCCTCAGACCTCACTCCAATCCATATAAAAACTGGTCTTTGGAAGGATTTGCAGCCATAATCAATACCGGTGCATTTGATTTGATACCATTTTACTCCCAGACCAAAATTGATGCCTCTCTAATTGACGATCAGATCTCTACTATATACCCTTACGGCACGACCAATAAAGATCGAAGAAATAGTGCTAAGGAGAGAATAGGCGGGGTAGCCCTTAGGTACAGGCATAAGAACAGCTCTTATGGTCTCTATTACTCTCACAACAGATTTGATAAAGAATTCGTCAATACAGCATTCTCCAAAAGGTATGACTGCCTCGGCACTTTCTTTTATCATAGAGAAGGCGATTTTGACCTTTTTGGAGAATTTGCGTATCTTGGTGATAAAAAAGGTATAGTGAGTGGAATCAGATGGGGACGTGGTCTTTTCCAGCAGTTATTATTGTATCGTTATTATGAAAAAGATTTTCCTTATTGGCATGGTAGCCCCTTTTCTTCTCAGGCAAATTTCGCTAACGAAGAGGGTCTCTATTATGGACTGAGAATTAGACCAAGCAGACGTTGGACAATTAATGTATTCTTCGATGTCTGGAGACATCCTGATACCCGCTATTTCGAGAAAATGCCTACTACCAGAACTGAACAGTATATACAATTCATACATAAAAGACAAAGAGATGTTGTCCGATTAAAACTGCATCATAAAACTTGCGATAAATATCGAGTACTCGATAATCTTCCAAAAATCAGAGAAGAAAAAAAGACTGTTTTAGCGATAGATTGGACACATGAATTGTCAAATAGTCTATCAAAGAAAAGTGGTATCGAATATATTAGCCGCTATATCCCTGAAGTTAAGGATTTCAAAAAGGGAATACTCCTCTTTGAAAACATCAACTGGCGGTATAGACAACTAAGGATTCTATATCAGATAAATGTCTTTCGTTCTGATATTAGCCATTATATATACGAATATTCGCTCGATGGTATGTGGGAAAGCCGTCCGTTAGTTGGTGACGATATTTATACTTATCTGATAATCAGAACTAACATAACAGAAGATATCAGACTGCAGGGGAAATTAGCTTATTTCTTTTCAGGTAAAGGGAAAAGTTTGATCACTCAGTTCATCTACCGATTATAGATACCTTAAAAGCTCTTTTCCTTTTATTCCGGCATATAACTCTATATATCTTTTTACTGGGCTGGAGAGGATTTTGGGAAAGAGCACTTCTTCGACTTGAAAAATTCCTACAGACTGGCTCATATCTATTTGGATCCTGATCGGTTTATCACTACCTGGAGTAAAAGAGACGCTCTGGATTGACATCGAAGAATAGCGATGAATATCACCAACCTTTGGTTTATCTGATAAAAGTTGTGGTATTCTGGCTCTTCCATTTTCCATGTCGCAACCATCTCCGATAAGTACTAATCCAGCTTCTAAAGTATTGATCGTTTGTGTTGCCATATGACCGTAAATCCCTTCGATAGTCAGCGAACGAACTATTACTATCTTTGAGATATCATCTCTATATATCGCTTTAAGAATTCTCTCAATAATCGGTAATGCTAAAGAGATACTGATAAATTCGTGCTTGTCCCGTGAAACTGTCATCCCAATATCATGCAGTAAAGAAGCCAAAAGAACAGCTACTTTGCTGTCATCAGCAGTACCTAATCTCTCTTTTTCCATATTAAGTTTAATATTGGCTTTCGTTAGCAAATCAAGCATAATAATGGCATTTAGGGCTGCTTTTCTCATATGAACCGGACCATGGTCATTAAACCCTAATCGTTTTATCGATACAATATTCGCATAATCTTGTAATGCCTGCAATTCCTTGTCATGAAAGAGCAAATCGGCAGCTTTCGCTGATTTTCCCTCTACATTTTTATAGATCAATTTTTCAAGACTAATCTGTTTTGTTGACTTTTTCATATACACCTCGTTGATACAATTTTAGTAATTCTATTCGACTTTATTGTCAAACTACTTCTTAAATTTAGGTAAAATTCTCTTCAAAAGATTGTTTTTAACTCTTAAAATCCCTAAAAGAATTTATTGAAAATACTTGACCTGACAGAGTAAATCTTTTAGTTGAAGAAAATTGAGATACAAATTTGAGGAGACAGAATGTTCAGAACACTACTTATTAGCTTGATATTGTTAGTTTTAATCAGTAGTTTATGGTCGAACTTGAGCTACTTCATTGAAGTACCGATTATAGACCATTCCCGAGGTAGATTTGATACTGATCTACCGGTCATGCAAAAACCTGATGAACCTATGCTACCCCATATTCCTCTCCGAATATTATTACCGCAAGGAGAAAGATTTATTGATTTAGAGATTGAAGTTCGTGATTCTGGCAAAAATATTTCCAATATCGACATACCCTTTTTCGGTAAACAGACACCAATCTCAAGATCAAAATCGATATTGGATGCACTCTCGAAAGATGAAAATCACAGTAGTGGTATCTATCCATCTGATCTATACAATGAGTTCGGAACGCACCGTAAAATGGGTTATGAAATCTTAATTGTGAACCTATATCCCTATCTATATGATATTGATAACAGAGTGTTACACAAAAAAGACAGCTTTAACTTGCAGATAATAACAGAATATGATAGTCAATTGGCTGCACAGCAAAATACGTTTCTTCTAAATAACCAATCTGCTCGAGAAGAAATTAGAAGATTGGTCATCAATCCCGAAATTATCGATACTTATGTGAAAACACCGATTTATCGGAACAGCATTCTCCCTAACGAAAATGACCCTTATTCAATGATTGTTATAACTGATGCAATTCGGGCTCCCTACTTCGATAATTACATAAGCTGGAAAACCGATAATAATATCTCCAGTAAGGTCTTTCTTTTGGAAGATATTTACAGCTCATATTCCGGGGTTGATAATCAAGAGAAGATACGCAACTTTATCATTGATGCTTATGAAACTTACTCACTTTCCGAAACCCCTCTCGAATACGTGTTACTTGGCGGAGATGACGTTATTGTTCCTGTGAGAGGAATGTACTGTTTTGTTAGTGGTCTTTGGACTGATTATGAGGATTATAACATCCCCTCAGATGTTTACTATAGTAACTTGGATGGTAATTGGGATGCTAATGGAAACGGGATCTACGGTGAGTTAGACGATGGGATTGACTGGTTTGCTGAGATAGCAATAGGCAGAATCCCTGCTGTTTCGGAACAGGATTTTAACAATTTCTTTCAGAAAAATATTCATTACGGTTCTTCTCCATCCTATAGCAACGATATTGCAATAATGATCGGACAGAATTTAGATGCCATTACTTGGGGTGGGGATTATAAAGATGAGATAATTCCTATTCTACCGGATGATTATCATATTACAACTTTCTATGAGAAGGATGGCAGTTATAGTGGTGAAGGAATTAGAGAAGCAGTAAGAAATGGTTTAGGTATTCTTAACCACTTAGGTCATTCTAATGAGAACACCGTGTTTGGTATGAATAACTATCAAGTAAATCAGCTACAAAATAGTGAGTATGGACTAGCATATTCTCAAGGTTGTTATACAGCTGCCTTTGACAATGCAACTAATCCGGATTCCGATGCTATAGGACAGAGAATGGTTAATGCAGAAGGTGGGTTTTTTGCTTTTATCGGAAATACACGCTATGGCTGGTATTGGCCGGGAAGTACTGAGGGTGCCTCTCAATTATTTGATTTAACTTTTTTTAAAGGACTTTTTGAACAGGACATCAGACATATAGGGAAGACACTAAACTATTCTAAAGAAACGTTAGTTAACGAAGCAATAGATAACAATTTCCAGCACCATCTTTGGCAGAATGGCTTCATGTTATGGACTTTCTATAATCAGATCCTCTTGGGAGACCCTTCAGCTTATTTACGACCAGCAAGTGGTCAATTCCCATATTTAGAACCTATTAGTATGAGTTATGATGATTATCTTGGTGATGGTGATGGTATGGTTAATCCGGGAGAGACTATCAGAATTTATCTTGAATTAGCCAACAGGGAAGATTGGTCGGATGCTTTTGCAGTAAGAGCTTCCTTTACCGGTAGTGACCAAGAAATCGAAGTAATAACCGGTGAGTCTGAATATCCTTGTATTCCGGCAGGTGATAAAGCTTTCAATTCAACACCCTTTGTTATTAGTCTTTCTCATGATGTTCCCTATGGTGATTACGAATTTACTATTCGTGTATCTGCTCTTGGTAATGACGAACATGAGTTTGTCAAAGATTACAACTTTTTGTTACCTGTAACTATAAAGCAGCAATATTGGCCTTGGCAATCCAATACTACTATTCAAGGTGCACCACTCATACATGAGGAAGATCCTTTTTTTACGAAGATTATCGCTATTGATGCCATCAATAATATTGATTATCTCGACTTTAGGGCTGAAAATGTAATTCCATCTTTCAGCTATGATGGCAATATGATGAAAAGTGCTGCGATGGGTGACTTGTTCAATAACGGAAATCCTATAGTTGTCTTTAATAATAGAAGCGGATTGATTTCAGGTATTGATCTGCAAGGTAATGAAGTATTTTCCTACAATTCTGATAGTCAGTTTATCAATACTCCAATATTAGCTGATATGACAGGTGATGGTTTGCTGGAAATAGTCACCCATAGTATAGATAGAAAGCTCTTTGTTATCTCGGCAACTGGAGATTTGTTGCCCGATTATCCTAAACAACTGGACTATAATGTATTAGTTGAGTTAGCTGCTGCAGATATAAATGATAATGGTTCAGTTGAGTTAATAATCGGCTATGTTTCTGGCATACTTGATGTCATAGATCTGGCTGGAAACAGCTTGGATGGTTTTCCTGTAGATCTGCAATCTCCGATAAATCTATCACCAATAGTTTTAGTTAATAAAAACATTGTAACTGGCACTCAAAATAATAGATTAAAAATGATCAGCCCAACCGGTGTGGTGCTATGGGAAAAACAACTACCTAACAGAATAATAACCGAGCCCATTGCAGCTGATTTCACCGGAGATGATGTATTAGAAATAGCTTTTAATACTTCAGACGGAAAAGTTTACATAATAAATCAGGAGGGAGAGACACTTGCTGGTTATCCGTTTTCAATATCTGAAGCATTTAATCAGCCACCTTTAGCGGTTGATGTAAATAATGACGGACATATCAACCTAATTGTAGCATCCTATAGTGGTCTTATTTACGGGCTTAATCCAGATGCTACTATTATTGATATGCTTCCAGCTCCCTTAGGATTACAACCAACTTCACCCTTATTTATAGCTGACATTGACAGAGATGGTGATTTTGAGATAGGATTTGGAACCAATTTAGGGATTAGTGTGCTCGATTATAAATTTTATGCCGGAGAGGATACACCTTGGTCAATATATCGTGGAAATACTATGAGAACAGGTTACTACAATGACAACAATATTTTCCGTGAGAACAAATACCTTCCTGAACCCCCAAATACTGAACTGATGCAAAACTATCCTAATCCCTTTAACATTTCAACAACTATTCCTTATCATATAAAAAGTCCTGGTACTCTGAACATAAGTATTTACAATATCAAGGGACAGAAAATCAGACAACTACATAATGCTCATGCTGAACGAGGATATGGAGAGGTAATCTGGAATGGAAGAAATGATGAGGGGAAGATCGTTGCTTCCGGAATATATTTTACTAAAATGACCATTGGAAAAACAACACAAGTAAGAAAGATGCTGCTGCTCAAATAGACTATAGCAAAGAAGATACTGGACAAGTTTAGGGACTAGAGAAATTGGGTTATTGAAAGGAGCGCTAAAGGATGCAGCAAGAACTGATAAGAAATTTCTGTATTATTGCCCATATTGATCATGGCAAATCTACCTTAGCCGATAGATTACTTGAGGAAACGGGCACAATAGATCGTAGTTTACGGGCTGTCCAAATTCTCGATGATATGGACTTGGAAAGAGAGAAAGGTATAACTATCAAGTCCCATGCGGTAAGAATGACCTATAATAGAGGTGGTAAAACTTATATCTTAAATTTAATAGATACCCCCGGTCATGTAGATTTCTCTTATGAGGTTTCTCGGAGTTTGGCTTCTTGCGAAGGAGCACTTCTGCTTGTAGATGCATCTCAAGGGATTGAAGCACAAACGATGAGTAATCTCTATATGGCTTTGGATAACAACCTTGAAATTATTCCGGTAATTAACAAAATAGACATTCCCAATGCTGAAATCGAAACAACAGAAGCTGATCTTGTTGAAATATTGGGAGTCCCTTCAGAAAACATTTTCAAAGTTAGTGCCAAAATGGGGATTGGCATCAAAGAACTGATAGATGGTATTATTGATCATTTCCCAGCTCCTGAAGGAGATACGAACGAACCGGTTCAAGCTCTGATATTTGATTCCCAATTTGATCGCTACAGAGGGGTTGTTGTCTATGTCAGACTATATGATGGAGTGCTAAAACGAGGTGATCGGATCAGACTAATGTCCACAGGAAGAGAATTCGAGATCGAAGAATTAGGATATCTGGCATTAGATAAGATGAAATGTCCACAACTCAGTGCCGGAGAAGTAGGATACATTATTGCAAACATCAAAGAGGTCGCTGATGCTCGTGTAGGAGATACTATTACAAGTGCCATAAAACCTTGTTCAAAAGCATTAGCTGGTTATAGAGAACCAAAACCGATGGTATATAGCGGTATATTCCCTATCAATAACGATGACTATGAAAACCTACGGGATAGTATAGCCAAATACAAGTTAAACGATGCCGCTCTTGTTTATGAACCCGAAAACTCTTTAGCTCTTGGGTTTGGTTTTCGTTGTGGCTTTTTAGGGATGCTGCATCTGGAAATTGTAAAAGAAAGATTGTTACGAGAATTCGACGTTCCTATCATCTCTACTACTCCAAGTGTAAAATTTGTTGTTAATCTGACCAAGGGTTCATCAGTAACTATTTACAATCCTGCTGATATGCCAGATCCTGCAACAATAGAAAGCATATTTGAACCAATTATGGATGTTGAGATTATTGTGCCTGAAGAATTTATCGGCAATGTGATGAAACTTGCTCTGGATAGAAGAGGAATTCAGAAGAATTTACAATATATAGATGCGAAAAGGGTAGAACTTTCCTATGAGATGCCTTTAATCGAGATCATATTTGATTTCTATGATAAATTGAAATCTGTGAGCAGGGGCTATGCCTCTTTGGACTATAGTTTTAAAGAATTCCGCAAAGCCAGTATCGTCAAAGTAGATGTATTGATAAATGGTGAAAAGGTGGATGCGATGTCCTTTATCTGTCACACAGATAAAGCATATAGCTGGGGTAAAAGTATCACTGAGACACTTTCTGAAGTTATACCCAAACATCTCTTTAAGATCGCTTTGCAAGCATCTATCGGCTCTAAGATCATAGCCCGTAGTACTATCACTGCTATGCGGAAAAATGTAACTGCGAAATGCTATGGCGGAGATATAACAAGAAAAAGAAAACTTCTTGAAAAGCAAAAAGAGGGTAAGAAGAAGATGAGAGAGATCGGTTCGGTCGCAGTTCCTCAAGAGGCATTCCTAGCAGTTCTGAAAGCAGATAAGAGTTGATATTGATCTGTTGAATAAAGATAATTGTATATATGTATAATTGTCATCTTTTCTTTGCTATTGAAATGATCAGCTCTCCAAACTATTTATTGACAAATAAGATGCTTGGATATTGTTTTGGCAAGCAAGATATGAAGAGTTTAAGTATGATAAAAAAGAATGACAATATAGTCAATAATCCATTTCTATACACAAATTTCGCAGTATTATAAGGGAGTATCTTAAATGAATCTTAGAAATAATTTACTAGTTTTACTGCTTATATTATATGCTTTTTCATTAACACAAGGACTATTAGCTAGCCCTATTATCTTAAAAGAAGTATATCAAATAGATTATGAGATGATTAACAGAACTGTCTTGACTTTTAATGAAAGGACAACTTATAGGATAGATCCACAAAGAAATGAACAGCGTATTTTGATCTACATAGACAATGCTTCTAAGAACGAGTTAGTACCTAATAATCAGAATTTTGTCAGTCCGGTATTAGAATCAATCCGTATAACTGAGGGGACAAATGATCTATTGATAACAATAACTACCAAACAACGCTATTATCACCGCTCTTTTGATATTGCTACTAATGAATACAAGTTGGTGTTGGATATTTATAACAAACAGAATCCGGAGAATAATTCAGAGAAATTTATCTTTGCCAAGTTCTATTATGCAACTAGCAACTTTCGGCGTGCAGAGAATCTTTTCAGAGAGGTACTGGCATCAAGTCCTGAAATTACAGGAGCCAATTATTACTTAGGTGAATTGATGCTTAATCGTAGCAACAGAGAGGCTGCGATAGAAAGATTTTCCCAAGTCAATTACCTTGCAGAAGAGTATTTGCGAGCACAAGCCCAACTATTCAATCTGGGTATTATAAGAACAGAATTTTCAGATGAGACAGAGGAAACTTTTTCTGAATATCGCGATTATTTCTTACGTGCTGAAGACCTTAACCGCCAGAAGCTACTCCTTGCTTTATCAAGTTCACTATTTGGTGAGATAGATAGAACTAAACAATTACTTTTACAATTGAATCATAATGACCCCATACTAACCCAGATGTTGAATAATTTAAATCAAGTATACCAAGATCTCCAGTTAGATAGAGAATTACAACAATCTATACCATTGCTTGCAACAACCACTACCGCAAGATCATTACCTATTCCTTGGTATCTAATAGTATTATTAACAGCAATCATTACTGCTATAATTGTTATTGTATTTAACAATGCAATATGGAGCAGCCGACTGAAGAGACTGACAAGAACAAAACGGGTCTTAGCTCAACAACCTGTGAAAAAACCTCAGAAGGAAGAATCCTTAGTAGAGGAAGAGCTAAATGATCTTGAAGATACTATTGGTCAAGAAGAAGAACAGCTAACTCAAGAAGAAAAAACAGGACTCAAGGTTGCTCCGGGATTCGAAAAAGAATACAAGAACCTTTCTCGTTCGCTATTATATGTAGAACCAGAAAATGAAGAAAAAGAAGAAGTAATCGAGGAAGAACAAGTCATAGAACAAGAACCACCCAATGAAATTGACACAGATCTGGAGAAAAATCCTTTTAAGGACCAAGAGTCATCGCAACATGAAATTCCTCCCACAGTTGAAGAATCATACGTTGAAGAGGAACCGAAACAGGAAGCAGTTCTTCAAGATGAGGAATCATTAGAAGAAGAACCCACAAGAGAATATGAACCAGAGATAGAAGAAAAAGCTTATAGTGAGCCAGAAACAAACGAGGAAGAAAGGTATAGTTTGGATGAAAAACAGGAACCAGTAGAAGAGCCACAACAAGAAGAGAGTATTTCGGATCAGCAACCTATTGGTGAAGAACCGGAAATGAGTGAACAACCACCAGAAGAAGCTATTACGGAAATCCCAGATGAATTAAAGAAAGTTACTGAAGATATAGCAGAACCAGTAGTTCCCACAGACGTTATAACTGCAGTTGAAGAACACAAAACTGAAGAAGAAGAGAAGGAAACCCCTTCGATCACTCAACCTGATCTGGAACCATCTAATGTTATTTTTGAAGATCTAAAACTAAAACTAGTCGTCCAACTATTTAGATTAGGCTGGAGTGTAGAAGCAATAGCAGAAGAGATGGGAGTAGAATCTTACGAAATCAAAAGGATTTTGGAACAAGAAAATCGCTAAAATACAGAGGTTGACTAACTCAACAGAAAAGAGAGTTTCTGACTATCAGATTACATAACATCAAGAAAAATTAAACACATCTCATCAATACAGATAAACTAAAAGTTGCTATACAACTAGAAAGTGTTATACTATAAATAAACAAGACGATATCCAAAGTGGATAGGTTATTAAGCGCTTTAACAATCATATTAAAGACATAAGGGTAGGGATTTGATATGACCAAGAGTACAATAGTTTTACTAATCTTAATGTTAAGCATATTCTCTCTGAACGCAAACATAATATCTGTCATTGATATGGAAGGGATGATCACAGCAGGGCAACTATCTTTTTTAGAACGTGAATTAGATAAAGCATACCAAAACGGTAGTGAACTTTTCATTATCAGATTAAACACTCAGGGTGGTTTGGTTGATGTGACATTCAAAATCAATGAGACCATATTAAATGCCCAACTGCCCGTAGCAGTATATGTTTCACCATCAGGAGCGATAGCAGCTTCTGCCGGAGCTTTCATAGTTTTAGCAGGAGATATTGCAGCAATGGCTCCAGGAACAACAATTGGAGCAGCTCAACCTCTTTCGATAACTCCCGAAGGTGTACAAGAAGCGGGAGAAAAGACCTCTAAATTCTTAGCTAACCATGCCAGAAGTTTAGCAGAGCAAAATAATCGTCCCGAACACATTGCAGCCGGCTTTGTGGAAGACAATCTAACCTTAACAGCTACAGAAGCCCTGGAAGAAGGATTGATTGACTACATAGCTCCTTCATTAACAAATCTATTGAACCAAATGGACGGGATCACAATAGAGAAAAATGAACAAGTTTTCGTTTTAAATACTTTAGATGCAGACATCGTATACCAAGAGATGAAATTTTCCGAACAGATACAACAATGGATCAGCAATCCTCAAGTTGCTTTTCTATTTTTAATGCTTGGTTTAATGGGTATATACTTTGGTCTTAGTACACCTGGAACTTATGTTCCTGAGGTTCTGGGGGCTCTTCTACTAATTGCTGGTATATATGGCATTGGATTGTTTGGAACTAATACAGCGGGTATAATCTTTTTAATTGCCGGTTTTGGACTAATAATAGCCGAAATTTTTACCAGTGGTTTTGGTATTTTGGGCATTGGGGGAATAATTTCGCTGTTGATTGGAGCTCTCATCTTACCTCATGAACCTTTGATGGGTTTTGATTGGTATGGGACATTCATCAGAACAGTAATAGGAGTTATTATTGGTCTGGCAATAATTCTCATTTTTGTCATACAGAAGATTATTTATTCTCGTAGACATCTACCCACTGATAGATTAAACCTCGCTTTGCCGCAATCCGGTACAGTAGTTGAAGCTTTGGCTCCTGAAGGAATGATCAAAGCTAAAGGAGAATTGTGGAAAGCACGTAGTATAGATGGTTCTCCTATATCGTTTGGAGAAGTAGTTGAAGTTGTTAAAGAAGAATCTTTTACCTTAATAGTTAAGCTTAAAGAAAAAGAAGGAGAATAGACTATGGAAACATTTATGTATCCAATTATTGTTATTGTCGTTATTTTTATAATGTCGGCAATAAAGATCGTTCGTGAATATGAAAGATTGGTTGTTTTTAGACTCGGTCGTTTAACAAAAGAGAAAGGACCCGGTATTGTTTTAATAATCCCAATAGTTGACCGAGTTATCCGCATTCCACTCCGAATAGTTACCTTAGATGTACCTACCCAAGAAGTGATCACCAAAGATAATGTGACCGGAAGTGTTAATGCAGTAGTTTATTATCGTGTAGTTGATCCAAGTAAAGCAGTGGTCAATGTAGAGGATTATCGTTATGCTACTGCCCAGCTGGCACAGACTACACTTAGAAGTGTAGCTGGACAAGCAGATTTGGATGAGTTGCTTTCCGCTCGAGATAAACTAAATGTCCAGATCCAAAAAATACTTGATGAGGCAACAGATCCTTGGGGTATAAAAGTTACTGCGGTTGAGATCAAGGATGTTGGTATTCCCGAAGGGTTACAGAAAGCGATCTCACGGCAAGCTACAGCAGAAAGAGAGAGAAGAGCGATAATAGTTCAAGCAGAAGGTGAAATGCAAGCAGCCGAAAAGTTAGCTGAAGCAGCAAAAATTTTGTCTGCTGAAGAAGGTGCTCTCTTTGTACGAACATTGAGAACTTTGACTGAAATAGCCAGTCAAAAAGGTTCTATCTTTGCCTTCCCCTTCCCGGTAGAACTGAAGAATCTTTTCCCTGACCCTACTAAGAAAAAAGACTAATTATTATCAGTATATGGTATCTTAACTTTAGAGTAGCGATAAAGTCAGCTGTCGAAAACTGATGTTTAATTTAACTAATATCGACAAAATCAAGGGTTCGAATCAACTATCTGATTCGAACCCCTTTTTATCTTGATTATCATCGATCATAAAACTAATTACCACATAGGAGCATAGTCATGTTTAATTTCATGCAGAATGTTATTCCCTACATTTCTGGTTTATACACTTTGCCTTGGATAGTTATTGGTTTCATATTTACGATCATTTTAGTTCACTTCTTTTCTCAAGAAAGGATCGATAGAATGATGAAAAGAATTGGACTGATCATACTCTACTTCTTTATACCACCTTTAGTCTTCAGGATCTTCCTGGATACACCAATCGGTACAAAAGAATTGGTTTTTGTTATTGTTGTTGTCTTATCAATACTTTTTATGTATCTGCTTGCCTATTTTTATGCTCGTTATCAGATAAAAAAACAGCAGTTATCCGGAGAGAAAAGAACTATCTTCCTTAAGACAATTATTACTAATCAAGGGAGAAGTTCAGCTTTTGTTGGTGGAGCGATGTTAGCTATCCCGGGTTGGGGTGTTCAGGCAGCGATATTTATGGCTTTAGTCGGTATAACTCTCTTTGCTGTGATACCCTACATACTTTACCATATCAACAACAAAGAGAGAAAAGCAAAGGAGGAAGGTGTCAAACTTCCTTGGTTCCTAAATATTTACCCTTGGTATTTTATATGTTTCGTTGTTGCTGCTATATTGCTACAAAAGAGTACCGGAATTACTTCCAGGGATCTGGGAGATCTAGGGATATTGATCAGATTCTATACTGCCCTAACTATTCCGATAGCTCTATATTACGTCGGAGCAGTAATTCACCCCAACGATTTAAAAACTACAGAGTTAAAAAAACTAGTCGGCATGATAAAGACAGATTCAAGTGAACATTGGTCATGGGTTAGGCAGATCATCGTCTTAACTACAGTTATTACACCATTAATAATAGCGATTATTCTGGGAATTCTACTACATTTTAATATTATTCCGGCTTCTTGGTTCTCCGTAATTGTCATCAATGCTGCTCTACCGATAACAAGTACGAATATCTTTATTGTTCCATACGGTTTGGATCAGAAAACAACTGCTCATGCAATAACTTGGTCAACTCTTCTCTGTGTACCCTTAGTAGTTATATTAATCGGATTGTTCAGTATCTATTTTCCGTAAGCAGCTACTTTGAAAATGGCGGAGAGTCAGGGATTTGAACCCTGGGAAGATGTCACCATCTTCAACGGTTTTCGAGACCGCCCCGTTCAACCGCTCCGGCAACTCTCCTTCATCGTTTTGCTTGGAAGAATTCCTTTAACAACTCACCACATTTTTCGTCAAGAATTCCACCTATAACTTGGGGATTATGATTTAACTGGCGATCTAAAGGAATGTTATAAAGAGAACCTGCAGCACCCGACTTTGGATCATAAGCTCCAAAGACCAAAACTCCTAATTTTGCCAAGATTAGCATTCCAGCACACATAGTGCAGGGTTCTAATGTGACAAATAGAGTATAGTCGTTTAGGTATTTCTCACCTTGGGAGATAATCTCAGTGATAATTAGTTTTTCAGCATGAGCTGTAGGATCGTTTAATTGTCGAGTTCGATTATGATTGCGGAGTATTAGTTTATTATCTTTTATTAATACAGCACCAACAGGGATTTCATCTTCAGATAGTGCTATTTCTGCCTCTTGAAGGGCAAATTCTATCCAATAAGAGTAGTCTTTATACACCACTAAAAACAAAGGGTTTAACGAGATAACCTATTATCAGAAGGATCAAAACAAAGTTGATCAGCAGGAAAACTCTTAATCTACCCAGAGATCTTCGAATACTCCCAATATTTAACTGTAATGAGTTCATGATCTCTTCTTTGTTGCTGTTAATCAAACTAGTGATATCTCTTCGAAAAGCAATTAGATCTGTTTTAGTTGTATAATCTTCTTTTTCTGTATCTTGCAGCAACAGTTCAAAATGGTCTAATTTTGATTCAAACTTTTTTTCAACCTCTTCGTAAATTGCCTCTGCTAAACCATAAACCTCTTTTGCCGATTCAGCACCAAGCTTTTCTTCCAATCTTTGAAAAGTCTTCATTGATAGAATTACAGTCATTTTTTCTCTCCCCTAGTTTCCTTACTAACCCTTAATTATATACTAACAAACTAGTTAGATTCTCCATTTAAAATGTCAAGCTTAATCTGTAGCATATCCAACTGAAAAATCTATCTTTGTTAGGTTTTATCAGTTCGTCCTATCGAATAATGGATAAAGCCCATTTCTTTCATTTTTTGATGGTTATACTGATTCCTACCATCAAATATTACCGGATTCTTGAGCAATTTCTTGATCTTTTCAAAATCAGGATAACGGAATTGATGCCACTCAGTAATCAGTAAAAGTGCATCAGCTCCATCTAAGACTTGATATTCATCTGCAAAGAAACTGATCCCTTCTCGTTCATGAAATACCTTTTTTGCCTCTTCCAAAGCAACAGGGTCATAAGCTCTGATTGTTGCACCTGCATCTAGTAACATATTAATTATTACAATAGATGGTGCCTCTCTCATATCGTCGGTTTGTGGTTTAAAAGCTAATCCCCAGATAGCGAAAGTCTTCCCGGAGAGGTTTTCTCCGAAATGTTTCTTAACTTTTTTTGCCAGAACCCTTTTTTGTCGCTCATTCACATCTTCCACTGCCTGCAATATCTGCAAGTCAAGCTGTTGTTGCTTTCCCATATTGATCAGAGCTTTAACATCTTTTGGGAAACAACTCCCTCCGTAACCAACACCGGGATAGATGAATTTATACCCAATTCGTGTATCCGAACCGATCCCATGTCTAACTTCCGCTATATCAGCTCCAGTCAGTTCACAGAGCCGGGCGATCTCATTCATAAAGGATATCTTGGTTGCCAACATAGCATTTGCTGCATATTTGGTCATTTCTGCCGAACGAATTGACATAGTGATAACCCGATCATTCGTTCTGTTAAAGGGCGAGTAGAGAATATTCATCAACTCAGCTACTTTGATACTATCTGTCCCAATAACCACCCTATCCGGTTTCATAAAATCTTCGATAGCATTACCTTCTTTCAAAAACTCCGGATTAGAAACGACATCAAACTCCACATCAATATTTCTTTGTGAGAGGATCTTTTTCATTTCCCCCGCAACCAGATCAGCAGTGCCAACAGGAACAGTAGATTTATCGACTATGATTTTATACTCATCCATATATTGGGCGATGTCTCTGGCTACAGTAAGCACGTGGGAAAGATCTGCCGACCCGTCTTCATCAGGAGGTGTTCCAACAGCAATGAAACAGACAAGAGATTTTTTAACAGCATCTGGTAAATCTGTCGTAAAGCTCAATCGTCCCTCTTTACTGTTGCGCATCAACATCTCTTCCAACCCCGGTTCATAGATGGGGATCTTTCCTTGATTAAGCATGTTAATCTTCTCTTCGTTGTTATCAACGCAGATCACTCTATTTCCCATTTCAGCAAAACAAGTACCGGTTACTAATCCAACATACCCGCTACCAATGACAGTCAAATTCATCTAACCTCCGAAACCATACTTTATTTATATCTAACTTATAACTTCTTAGATACTACTTAAACTTACATCAATTCCCCTTCTTCATGAATTTATAGAAATCGCTGTCAGTCGTCATAATCAGAGTATTTTTTTCATTCATGGTCTTTTTATACGCATCCATTGTTCTCAAAAATTCAAAGAATTGTGGATCTCGATTATAAGCTCCTGCATATATCGTTGTAGCCTCAGCATCTGCTCGACCGCTGATTTCTTGTGATGTACGATATGCTTCCGATTCTATTTGTTGCAGCTCTCTTTCCATGCGTCCGATAATTTCAGCCGCCCTACCCTGTCCACTGGAACGATAACGGTCAGCTATCTTCTTTCTTTCGGAACTCATTCTTTCATAGACCTGCTTGCGAACATCTTCAATGTAATTTACCCGCTTTATCTGAACATCAATCAACTCTATTCCGAACTGATCTATTAATGGATGGGCTATTGCATAGATAGAGTCGGCAATGGTTCTTCTACCAACCATAATATCAGCTTGAATTTCTTCATAATAATCGGCATCAAAATCGATGGCAAATGACATCTCTCGATCAGTATCCCTCACTATCTCAATCAAAGGATTGAGAGTAATGATATCACGGGTCACACCATCGATTATGTCATCTAACCGACTTTGAGCAAATATTTCCGAACGAACGGATTGATAAAACAGTAAAGGATCAATAATACGCCAGCGAGCAAAAGTATCAACCCAGATAAATTTCTTATCTTGAGTCGGAATCTGATTCTGCTCACCATCCCATTGGAGTATTCTCTTTTCAAAATAGTGTACTTTTTGGATAAAGGGTGTCTTAATGTAAAGACCAGCTTCTTGTTTAGCTTCACCTATCGGCTCACCAAATTGTGTTATAATTGCCTGCTGTGTCTCATCAACAATATATAATGCATTTACAATAACTATCAGAAGGATTATTCCCAGTATAATAAGAGTTGTCGCTTTCATTAATTACCTCCTCTTTCCAAGTTCAACAATGGCAGCAGTCCTGATTGATCTTCATCTACTATATAGATCTTATTAGCTTTCTGCAGGATCTCTTCCATTGTTTCCAAATACAGTCTCTTCTGGGTTACTGTCTGAGCTCGATTGTATTCTCGCCAAACATCGATAAAACGATTGGCATCTCCGGTTGCTCTATTGACTCTATTGACAGCATAACCCTCTGCCTGCTCGATAACCTGTCTTGCTTTTCCTCTCGCTTCCGGAATAACCTGATTATATCTCTGTCGGGCTTCATTAACTATTCTCTCTTCC
Source organism: Candidatus Cloacimonadota bacterium (assembly GCA_019429305.1). Taxonomy (NCBI): domain Bacteria; kingdom Pseudomonadati; phylum Candidatus Cloacimonadota; species Candidatus Cloacimonadota bacterium. Next base: position 276,738 of record JAHYIR010000001.1, on the reverse strand, counting down.
TCCTGTAGAGCCGCATTGACTTCATTAAACGCCGGCTGAACCGGTAGTGGTGGTGTCACATTCTGCAAATTTACTGTCCGAATTTCCAGCCCCGTTTCATAATCATCGAGATGCTGTTGTAAAATCATTCTTGTTTGATATGCTACCTCTTGACGACTCAGAACGATAACTTCATCTACACTATGATCACCTACTACCTGACGCATGGAAGATTCTGTAAGATTACGCAAAGTACCAGTAACATCGCGAACATTAAAGAGGTATTTTATCGGATCTTTTATCTGATACTGGATGATCCATTCCACATCTGCTATGTTTAGATCTCCCGTTAACATTAGAGATTCATCAGAAAAATCCTGCTGCGAGTAACGGGTTCGCGCCCCTACTTCCAAAGTCCGGAAACCGAACTCCTCTTTAAAAACATAACGCACTCTTACTTTGGTCAGTTTATCAATCCCAAATGGTATCTTAAATCGTAATCCCGGATCTGTTGTTTGAATATACTTTCCAAACCTCTGGATAACCCCTACCTCTTCTGGATTGACCGTATAGAGACCAGTGCTGAGAATGATCAAAATACCGATCAGGATTATGATCCAAACGATCAACTTCTTCTGATTCCCTAAAAATCCTTTAACTTTTTTATCAAACTCGATAACAGTCATATTTGACACTCCTTGTTCAATGTTTGAACACAGTAAAAATTGATTAACTACTTAAGAAATCCCACTATTCTCCCTCGCAATCAGCAAGAACCTCTAATATGTTGCTCTCTGCTGTAACTGATATAGCTCTACGAAGAATATTGACTTGTAGAACAACTTTCTTGATATTCTTTACATCTGCCACCAAACCAGTGACCCCCTTCAGAGGACCTTCTTTGAATCTCACCCATGTTCCTTTTTCTAAATACTGATGAGTTGCTATGTCAACCTTTTTCGTTCTTACCTGTTGAATATATCTCAACTCTTCCAAAAAAATATCTTCATCCTTGACTAAGATAAACGAGACCGTATGCCCGGAAACAGTCAATTGCTTTTTCTCTTCAAAAGTAGCTCTGACGAATAAATAACTGGTAAACATCGGTTTGGTGTAGACAACCTTTTTCCTCTCGTAATACTTAACACTCTCAATCAAAGGGAGATAGTAAGCGATATTGTTTTTATAGGCGTATTCGGCTAATTTTTTTTCTCGGCGCGGCTTAGTATAAATAACAAACCAATGATCCATATCAGTTGAGGGAGCAAGCTCTCCAAATAACTCAAGAAAACCGTTCTCTATTTCAGCCAATCCAAATATCCCCATAGCTCTAAACTCTCACCTCTATGCTCTTAGCCCTCAGCCCTTAGCAATCAGAGCCGGATGATCTTCTCCAATTTCATCCCGTTAGTTGCTAATCTTGTATCGAGGATCAGTTTTGCTCTGTTGACAATGTCATTATAATCATAGATTGCATGATTTGTTGTAATAACAACTAGATCATATTCACCAATTTTATCGAGATCAACAGACTGATAATGCTTATGATTAATCTCATTAACAAAACTAGGAATAAAGGGATCATTATAATCTGGGTAACAGCCTTGCTTCTCAAAGAGATGGATCACCATCTGAACCGGAGATTCTCTTATATCATCGATATCTTTTTTATAGGCAGCTCCGATGAGTAATATCTTCGCCTTTGAAAGAGCGATACCCCTTTTATTGAGAATAGAGGCAGCTTTACCAACAACAAAATCGGGCATGGAATTGTTAATCTCTCCTGCCAGCTCGATCAATCTCGTATGATAATTGAACTCTCTCGCTTTCCAAGTCAGGTAGAAAGGATCTAACGGAATACAATGACCCCCGATCCCCGGACCAGGATAGAATGGCATAAACCCATACGGTTTAGTGCTCGCAGCTTCAATAACTTCCCAGATATCTATTCCCATCTTCTCGCATAAAATAGTCATCTCGTTTGCCAGAGCGATGTTGATATTTCTAAACGTGTTCTCATAGATTTTCTCCATCTCGGCAACTTCCGGTGAAGAGACAAGAAATACCGGTGCTGTTAATATGGTTTTATAGAAAACCCCAGAAATCCGATTACATTCTTCTGTCATCCCACCAACTACTTTTGGTGTATTATCGGTTTTATAATCTTTATTCCCCGGATCGACCCTTTCCGGTGAAAAGGCAACAAAGATATCTCTTCCCACTACAAAACCCCGTTTCTCGATCTCAGGAGCAACAATTTCTCTTGTTGTCCCGGGATAGGTTGTACTTTCTAAAACGAGAAGTGTGTCTTTCTTAATATGTTCTGCAATAGATTTTGTTGAGGATATAACGTAAGATGAATCCGGTTGTTTGTATTTATCGAGAGGTGTTGGTACTGCAACCATGATAACATCCATATCTTTTATTAGTGAATAGTCTGTGGTAGCTGAGATCAATCCTTTTTCTACCAGCTCTTTTAATTCTTCCGAATCAACATCACCAATGTAGTTCTCTCCCCTTTTGATCTGATCTGCCCTCTTTTGCAGGATATCAAAACCTAATACATTATAACCGTTACGTGCTACAGTTACTGCCATCGGCAGACCAACGTAACCTAAACCTACAACTGCTACTTTTGCCTCTTTACTCTGAATCTTTTCTAACAATGCCATTAAATATTTCTCCTTTTATCAAATCAATTTCATTTTCTATCTTATAGAATATCATACTAAGTGTTTGAAAATTTATCCTTCGATACATTCTACCGTTAAGAATAGCAAGCAGAATACGGTAGAACACTCAGGATGACATTAGTATGTATTATCAACTATGTCCTACCAACTATTGTCACCCTGAGTGATCCGCTCTTTTGCGGATTGTATCGAACCGAGGGAACGCTTCTCCGTGGCTGCTTCCGATCCTTCGTCAAGCTCAGGACAGGGTTGGTGAAGCCAACAAAGGGTCGACAATACAATTTATCTCATTACTCATCAATACCTGTAATGATCGGGTTTATACGGTCCATTCTCAGGTACACCAATATACTTTGCCTGTTTTGGCGTTAGTTTAGTTAAATTCACCCCTATCTTCTCTAAATGAAGCCGGGCTACTTCCTCATCTAAAAACTTAGGCAGCGTATAGACACCTATCTGATGATCATGCTGCCAAAGGTCAATTTGAGCCAGTACTTGATTGGTAAAGGAATTACTCATCACGAAGGAAGGGTGTCCGGTAGCATTACCGAGATTAACCAATCTGCCTTCCGACAAGAGGATGATCGCTCTCCCATTCGGTAAATGTATCAAATCTACTTGAGGTTTAATATTCTCTTTACGCACACCAGCCAGATTATATAGTTCATCCACCTGTATCTCATTATCAAAATGTCCGATATTACAGAGAATTGTGTTATTTTTCATCTTCAAAACATGTTCGACAGTTACCACATCACAATTTCCGGTTGCTGTAACCACAATATCTGCTTCGGAGACGACATCATCCAATACTCTAACTTCATATCCTTCCATTGCAGCTTGCAGAGCACAGATCGGATCGATTTCCGTAATGATAACTCGGGCACCAAATCCTCGCATAGATTGAGCACAACCCTTGCCAACATCTCCGTAACCACAGATAACAACAACCTTACCGGCAACCATGATATCGGTTCCCCGCTTGATTCCATCTGCTAACGACTCTCGGCAACCATAGAGATTATCAAATTTCGATTTTGTCACTGAGTCATTGACATTGATAGCTGGAAATAAAAGCTTTTTCTCTTTGAACATCTGATACAGTCGATTAACCCCTGTTGTAGTCTCTTCACTGACACCCTTCATTTTTGCAACGACATTATGCCAGCGATCAGGATCTTTCTCCAGACCTTCGATCAAGAGTTTAGTAAGGATCGTTCGTTCTTTATCATTGATTTCAAGAGCAGGAATTTTTCCGGTTTTATGAAGCTCTTCTTCCAGTTCATATCCTAAATGTACTGCTAAAGTGGCATCTCCCCCATCATCAACAATGAGATCAGGTCCGCCCCCATCGGGAAAAATGAGTGCCTGAAGAGTGCACCACCAATATTCTTCTAGATTCTCCCCCTTCCAGGCAAAGACGGGAACTCCACACTCTGCCATAGCTGCAGCTGCATGATCCTGTGTAGAATAAATGTTACAGCTTGCCCAGCGTACTTCAGCTCCTAACTGCCTGAGAGTTTCGATCAAAACTGCTGTCTGGATCGTCATGTGTAAACTTCCGCTGATTCTGGCACCAGCAAGTGGTTTAGTAGCTCGGTATTTATCACGAAGAGCTATCAACCCGGGCATTTCTGCTTCGGCTAACAGTATCTCCTGCCTACCAAATTTAGCTAATTGAATATCTTTGATCTTATAATCCATGATACTAACCTTTATTAATTGAGATTGATTTTAAGCAAACAAAAACCTATCGGTATCAATAGGTCAATAAATCTTTCGCGAAAAAAAGGGGCAATCGAATGAATTGCCCCCATAAATCAATATGTTATCTATCTCCGCGATCTTTCCTGTAGTTATCGCGTCTATCACTTCTGTGTCGATTTCCTGATGAACTGCTTCTGTCTCTTCTATCTCGATCATAACGAGGTCTATCTCCCGAGCGGTTTTGATCATAACTACGTGATCTGCTTTCATCAGCTGGAGGAAGGTTTGTTCCGTAAGCTTCATTACCCGGAACCCCTTTCATAGTAAGCTGGACCTTGCCTCTATCGGAGCCAGTATATTTTACTCTTACTACGTCACCGATCTTAACAAAATCGTGAGCACTTTCCACACGCGAATAATGTAGTTGAGAAACATGAACCAGACCCTCTTTGAAACCACCCATGAACTTCACAAAAGCTCCAAAAGGTTCCACTCTGCTAACTACACCTTCATAGATCTCACCCATCTCCGGCTCATCGGTCAATTCCTTGATCTTTTGCTTAGCTTTCTCAATAGCAAAACCGTCTGCAGAACTGATATTGACTGTACCATCGTCGGAAATGTCAATTGCGACTTTGGTCTCTTCGATGATCGCTTTGATTGTCTTACCACCGGGACCGATAATTGTTCCGATCTTATCAACATCGACCTTGAATGATTCAATACGAGGTGCATATTTAGAGAGTTCTTTACGCGATTCCGAAATAGTGTTTCTCATGATCTCGATGATGTGCAGTCGCGATTTTCTCGCTTGCTCCAGAGCTTCTGCCATAACCTCTTTCGTAATGCCTTCGATCTTGATGTCCATTTGCATAGCTGTGATCCCATCTACTGTACCGGTTACTTTAAAGTCCATATCACCGAGATGATCTTCCATTCCGATAATATCGGTCAAGACGATCGATTTGTCGCCTTCCATCACCAAACCATTAGCGATACCGGCAACGATCTTTTTAACAGGAACACCGGCAGCCATCAAAGCCAGACAACCGCTACATACAGTTGCCATCGAAGATGAACCGTTGGATTCCAAGATATCGGAAACCATTCTAATAGTATAAGGAAACTCCTCGCGGGTCGGCATAACAGCGCTGAGAGCTCTTTCTGCCAAGGCACCATGACCCAGTTCTCTTCTGCCCGGAGGTCTTAAGAAACCGGCTTCGCCAACACTGAAGGGTGGAAAGTTATAATGCAGGAAGTAGGGCTTTTTATACTCTTCTTCCAAACCGTCTATGATCTGTTCGTCAGTAGCCGTTCCCAGAGTCACTGTTCCGATAGATTGTGTTTCACCTCTTGTAAATAGAGCAGAACCGTGTACTCGCGGTAGGACATCGATCTCACAACGAATATCTCTGATTTCATCTACTCTACGACCATCAACACGTCTGCTTTCATTTAGAACCGCATCTCGGAAGTATTTATAGATCAGACTTTCTAATGCCTCTTTCAGCTGTGGCTCTTTCTCGGCAAATTCCTTTTCATCGTATTTTGCCACATACTTCTCGATCATGGTATTGCGTAATTCGTCGAACCGATCGTTGCGTTCCTGTTTACCGGCGATCTTTGTTGCTTCATTTATCGCCTGCCCGAATTCACTATTCAATTCATCAGTCAATTCTTGGGGGATCACTTTCAATGTTACTTCCATTTTGGATTTTCCACATTCGGCAATAAACTCTTTCTGGAATTCGACCAATTCTTTGATCGCATCATGACCATAATAAATCGCTTCCATCATTTTTTCTTCTGATATTTCCGAGGCACCAGCTTCTATCATGACAACAGATGTGCCTGTTCCGGCAACACTCAGATCGAGTTTGCTCTCTTTTAATTGATCCATTGAGGGATTGATAACAAACTGATCATCAACCAAACCAACACCGACACCGGCTAAAGGTCCGCTAAAGGGGATATCGGAAATTCCCAATGCTAAAGATGCCCCTAAGATACCTAAAACACCCGGATCATTCATCTCATCGTATGATAAAGTAGTCAAGACGACATGCACCGGATTACGAAAACCTTCCGGAAACAGTGGTCGAATTGATCTATCAATTAAACGGGATAACAGGGTTGCCTGAGTCGATGGTTTCGCCTCTCTCTTAAAGAACCCACCCGGTATCTTACCGGCAGCGAACATCTTTTCTACATAATCAACTGTTAAGGGAAAGAAATCGATTCCCTCAGTTGCCGTTGGTGCCATTGTGGCAGTAACTAATAACGATGTATCGCCATACGTCATAAATATCGAACCGTTCGCTTGTCGCGCCATTTTCCCGGTCTCGATGGTTAATTCTCTACCCGCTAACATAGTGGATTTCTTGATTATTTTCTGTTCTTCCATAATTCTCTTCTTCTTTCTCCTATCTTCTTCTTCTTCAGAGCAACATATATAGTATTAATAACATCGCTTGAGGATTGTCATTTATTGTTGCCCGTATGTAATTTTAAAACATAAAAAAAGGGAAGTTTGCTTCCCTTTATCTTCTTAAGCCCAATCTCTTTATCAGGGTTCGATACCTTTCGATATCTTTCTTGGCTAAATAATTTAAAAGTCTCTTACGCTGTCCGATTAAAATCAACAGACTCCTGCGCGTATGAAAATCTTTTTTATATATTTTCAGGTGCTCGGTTATCTGCTTTATCCGTTGGGTTAATAGAGCAACCTGTACTTCCGGTGATCCGGTATCTGAATCATGGAGTTTAAACTCTGCCATGATAGCCTCTTTGGCTTCGCTAGTTAAAGACATTTTTCCTCCTTCTTTTCTATATCGGCTTATCTTTTTTACTACCAGTATTTTGTAAAGTGTTTTTTTCAGTATCTTCTCTCAATTTGAAAATAACTCAGATTCTTATAGAATCAATAAAACTAACTAAATACCATATTAAATGATTGGATTGGGATTAGGATTTCCTTAATCTTTCCATTAGGGACCCTACGAGTCGGCCTTAGCCGACTCGTGTGCTCACAATAGGTTGGCAATAAATTTATCTTGGAATAACATCGAGCAAAATCAATAAATAATGATTATAAGAAACTCATCGTAGTTTTACATTATAAAAAAATACCGCTTCAATGCTATTATTGAAAAGATATTTATCCGCTATAATTTTTTATTGACAAATAGACCTCTCTACTTTATATAAAGGTTAGTTGGATGTGAAAGTAATATCAAAGAACTGCAGTGTGGGGATATCGTATGGAAGTCAAAAGAACCAATAAGAAAGATATCTATCTATCTATACTATTGTTGATAGATATAGTCAGAAGATGTCTGCACTCCTATAGATATGTATTGGTTTCAAATGATCATATCATCTCTTCTGAGTCCGATACTCTCCCACTGCTATTGCACAGGTTTTTTCCAAACCCCAAAAACAAATTCATTCGGCAGACCGGTCTTACTACAACTCGAGAGTAAGACCTAACAATCGAGGAAATCAAATAAATAGGAGGTCTGTTATGAAACGCGTACTTTTACTTACATTAACACTACTCATGTTTAGTGTTTTATTAAACTCGGACATCATAACTTTTGAAGAACAACAGGGATCCAAAACAAATCATGTACAAGGAGAAATATGGCTTTATAATCATTTCCTCAATATTTGGCAGCCTGCCCCTCCCGGTCAAAATTTGGGATTTGTTTTGAATCCTATTCCAGGATCAGGAGCTCCCCAGATTTATCAGTTTAATGTTTACAGCCAATATACTGGAGGATACTATTATAATTTTACCACAATTCCAGATCCTTTCACTATTGATGACTATTGCGAGGTAATAGTAAAATTCAGAGGTACTGATTATTATGCTGATTTTGACGGAGCCGCATGGATAGACATCTGGTGGGTTCAAGCTTATTGATTACATAGTTAAATATTGCGGGTATCTTAAGATACCCGCAATATTTCATTGGAGGAAGATAATGAAAAAAACACTATTAGTAATCTATCTGCTATATCTGGCGGTAACTTTGCTAACTTACGACATACCAGATATCAGCACCATCGAGTATCACAGTGATATATACAGAGTTAATTCTTATTACGAATCATCTATCGTAATAATAGATGATCGGCTCTTTATCGACAGTAAGTACGCATTTGAAGAATATTCGATACATGATAACGGTGAATTGGAATTGCTTTCTTACGAAATATATAACTATAATTACTCCGTAACTCCTCTCGTTGCTTATGGAAATACGATATATCAGGTGCTGGTAAATGTTGAAGATCTTAGCTCTACGTTAAAAAGCATAATCAGAGCATTAGAGATAACCGGCGACAGTATTATAGAAACTAATTCTCTTGAAATCATCGATCCGTGGCATTGTATATTCAATCTACAGTTAAATGACGATTACATCTTCTATAATATGACAGGTTCAATTCATACACATGTAATTGATCGAGAAACCTTTGAACCGATCACCAATAATCTACTAACCGGTGGTTATTTCGCGGTAAACAACGATCTGCTTTTTATGCAAATGATAAACTATCCGGATTCTACTTATGTATCCATCCAAGATATCAGCGATGTTAACAATCCGGTAGAATTGAGTCGTATATACTCAAATGATACCGAATTGAACAGATATGAGTTTGTTGATGATCTCTTGATCATCCTGAAAAACACCAGAGTTATTTTAGTTGATATATCTGATCATGACAATCCGGTAATATTGTCGATCATAGAAGATTTTCCGCATCTTCCTTCTCACAATGCTTTTAACAATGCTCTTATCTACGAAGACTATTTGATTATAATGAATGATAGTTCCATGCTCTATGTATTTGATCTCAACAACCCTTATTCTCCTGTTCTGCTGAATACATATATAGATGATGATAGTCTTCAATGTATAAAAAAGCCACTAATAGTAAATAACAACTACCTCTATTTCGGACGTCAGAAGAAAGGAATAGCTAAAATAGACTTGAATCATTTTCCCGATACAATAACTGTAAACGACATTTTAAAGAATAAACATATAGGCACTAGATTTCTTCTGGATAAATACTTTTTATTCACCGTTAATGGAGATCTGTACTATTTTGATATCAATGAGGAATCAGAAATAATCCAACTCAGTGACGATCTTTTTCACCACAGATTCTATGCTGCAAATGATTCTCTGTTTTTTAATGTTCTAATGAACATCGAATCAACAGAGGAGAATTATAACCTGAGGATTTATCGTTATGATGATGATAGTATAGAATACATTTCGGATTACTCTCTGGAAAACATCCATCCAACAATACCATGGATTTATTGGAAAGATCCTTATTTGTTGGTAAGGAAAGATATGGAAGAATCATACTGGGTTCTTTCGATTAATGATGAATATGAACTTATCGATGAAGCTACAATATACATACCTAACAGCAGCATTTCAAAAATTCTTAATCATAAAGACGTCGGTCCTCCTGATTATCTCTATGTTTATTGTTTCACTACTAACAGAATTCTAATTTTCGACTATCAAGCTCCATATCATTTGTTACATGAGTTCAACATCTCCCTTTATGGCAATTATAATAACTCCTTGATGTTTCATGAAGATCTATTGGTTCTCTATAAACAACCTACTGGGCATGATATGTCAGTTAGTGTTGGTCTGTATCATCATTCCTTCCCGGATTTTATAGAGGAAATAGAATTCTTGAGTTTTCCTCCGGTATTTATCCATCAATTTACCAACTTGAATATCTTCTATATGGCTAATTTTCTTTTTACATCGAGGGATTTTTATTCCTTCGATTATTCAGGTATGCACTATCTGGGTAGTTATCAATTTGATACAACATATGCCTATTATATCGATTTTATACCTGAATTATCGAAACTATATGTTTCTGATGCAGACGCTGCAAGTAGCTATATTAGGCGATATAACCTTGAGTTTACTTCATCAACAGATGAAAATGTCATTCAAATCCCATTAAAAACTTCCCTGGCTCAAAACTATCCCAATCCGTTCAATCCCGAAACTACTATAAAATTCATCTTAGAGAGAGAGGGGGAAGTATTATTAGAAATCTACAATATCAAAGGGCAGCGTGTTAAAACACTTGTTGATGAACAAAGAGATGCCGGTGAACATCAAGTAATCTGGAATGGTCTCGATGACAGGAACAGGCAGATGCCTTCAGGTATCTATTTCTATCAAATGATTACAGATTGCGGCTATCGGGAAGTTAGAAAAATCGCTCTCATAAAATAGGTTCTTTCTTATTCATTCTATATATAAAACTAATGGAGATTTGAGATAAACAAAAATGCCAACCGAGGAAATCACTTCTTCGTGGCTGCTTCCGAGCTCGACGAAGTCAACACCGAGAAGATAAAAGGGATATATCATGTCGTCACAATGTACCTGCTTTAGAGAATTTAAACCTATCTCTCTTATTACGACAGTAATGAATGGTTGGAGTGTAAAAATGTTATCGACATCTTTTACCGCTTTATTACATAAGAGAAAGACACCTAAAGATAATCCTGTATACTCTTTTTATATTTCCGGGATAAAAGCTGCCAACGTTATTTTCTCAACAAATACAAGGAGTGTTAACAACTATGTTCATCGTATCACTAAACATCACATTTCTAACAATAATTGCCTTCAGAGATTCTTTCCCAATCCGAGAAACAAATTCATCAGGCAGACCGGTCTTACTACAACTCGAGAGTAAGACCTGACAATTGAGGAAATCAAATAAATGGAGGTGTGAAATGAAATGTCTAATAATGTTAGTAGTGGTGTTGATACTATTAGGTAGTGTTGAACTCTTTGCCCAAATCCAGTATAACTTCGAATTTGATATGGTTGGAGTCGGAGTAGCTTGGCTAAAACTTGAAATTAAAGAAACATACCAGAGCCAATGGGAACTAGAAAGAGAATGGACAGTCATAGTTCTTCCGGACACACGCTATCATTCTATGATTTTAGATTTCGGAAATCAATTACATGCGGTTAGAGTGACTGCCGGTACTTTTCCACACGGAGCATCATTTAGAGAAATCAGGACTAACTTGGGTTATAATAACTATTTCTTCATAGATTTGAGCCCACCTGTTAATCCAACTTCAGACCCTCCCTGTGGCGGGGATGAATGATAATAATCGATTACCAATATCCCCTGAAGAGTTTTTTACTCTTCAGGGGATACATTAAAAGGAGAAGGTTATGGATAAATCAAGATATGTACCGATAATAATGGTCATGTTATACTTAATAACCTTTGATCTAATTTCAGTAGATTTTCAGATAGAGAAGGTAAATGAGTTTTCCATAGCGAACAGACGAATAGGAACCAATCGAGTCAACAACATTATCATCGAATATCCTTATCTATACACTCTGACTCGATATGGATTGGAGGTATATTCTATGGAAGTTGACGGAAGTCTGACGCTGCTGACCAGAAAACTTATCATTGAACCCTGGACAATGGAAAAGATAGGGAACCATTTGTTTATTGGAACATCATCGAGACAGTATGATCCCTTCAACGCTATGATCCACAAGATCGACGTTACCAACCCTTCCGAACCCTTTGTTGTCCAATCATTGGAATTTGATGATAATGTACCGTGGGTTCCCTATCTGAACGTTTTAAATGACCATTTTATCGTAAACACAGTAGCGTGGCCTCCCTTTAATCCTCTTATCAACACCGCTTTGGAGATAATACATCCTAATCCGATACCAACATACCCGCACCTTCTTTTCAGTGATACTCTTATCTTATCGAGAGTGGATCATTTTGATCATCTGATATACGATATCAGCGATATTGACAATGTAAGTGTAGTCGGTTCGGGCAACATATCAGAAGCACATAACTACGGTATTTACCATCAAGGTTCTTATGAGGACTCAACATTGATTTTCAATAATACACGTGAAATCTCTTTTTGGGATGTGACTGATCTGAACGACTGGCAATTATTATATAACATACCCTGGCTCGAAAATGAGATGATTATCTTCGGTGACACTTTTTACATTATGAACAATTATCTGCTCTATTTAAATCCTTTTAATTTAGTAGCAATTGATATGAACGATTATACGATTCAGCAAATTTCTGAAGATGATTTCTTTTTCTGTGAAGGGATAGATGCTGCCGATTGGGAAGATAATGTATATTTTACGGTTCTGCGTGAGGGGATTCAGAGATTTCGCTATGAAGACAGTGAATTTCATTATATCGATACGACATCCGACCACCGTATGAATGCTTACATCTATCTTAATGATAATCATGTATTTGTAAGAAGTGATAAAGTCACCTCAGGTTTCAGAGTTCACGATATCTCAAATCCCTTGAATATAATAGAGATCACCAGAATTTTCGAGGGTGTACCAAAGTTAGCAGTCTCACTTCGGGACTATCTTGTAAATAATCTCTTGATCTTAAGAGATTGCAGCAATTACGAGTTCGGGGATATAGAGGTATATGATGTCTCGGACCCTTTCAATCCTCATCTGAGAAATAGTATAGATATTAGTTTTTGGTCGGGGCAAAATGTTTTAGTTAACCGTTACGAGTCAGATCCTGATGCATTATACATCAAGCCCTGGTATCAAAATATACTGCGTAAGTATGATATCAGTGAGGAGGGTCAATACGAGTTACTCTTTGAGATGGATCTCTCTTATTTAGAAAACGATGTATATTATGTTATTGATAATGACTATATGTACTGCCTAACAAGAAGGGGTAACTTGAATTGGCATAGACTAAGTATATTTTCGGGAATGAATGATAATGCCCCTCTGCTGCAAAATACGATTGATTACTTCGTGTTTCACCCAGATCCGCTGATTAAGATGACGGGTGATTATCTCACTATCTATGATCCTTCCAGTAGTGGATATTCTAATACAGATTTCTATTCCCTATCCGATCCGGTAAATCCGGAATTAGTCTTTCAAATCCCTATGCCCGGTGTTCCCTATATTAAAGATGATCTTTTGTATCAAAGTCCCGGTTCAGCAATTTTTGTGTTCGATCTGAGTAACGAACCTAACGGAATAATCGCACCATTCACCTATTTCCTTCATAATGTTCGCAGTAACTGGATATTTTTCCGTGAGTCGAATGATCTCAAGTATCTTTTCGCATGTTCATACGCAACAAGTATAGGGGTTTTCGAATATAGTCATGATTTAAGTGTTGGTGATGATCTTGTCGTAGTACCCAAAAGTCCAAGATTATTGCAGAACTATCCCAATCCCTTCAATCCCGAAACTACTATAAAATTCATCTTAGAGAGAGAGGGGGTAGTATTATTAGAAATCTACAATATCAAAGGACAGAGAATTACTGAGCTAATTAATGAAAAATTACCTCAAGGAGAACATTCTATAGTTTGGAATCCTCTGACTGCCAAAGGGAAGGATTTACCAAGCGGGGTATATCTCTACCGCTTAAGAACTGATGGATACGAAAGAACGAGAAAGATGTTATTTTTGAAATAGTATTCAAGATTTGTCATCAAGATTTAATTTCCTGCTGATAGTATCTTGACTGCCACCAACAAATCTATTGACATCAGCAGCAACTAACTTTTTTATTAGTTACAAATGATGGAGTATAATTGATGGCAAATATTATTGTATTAGATACTAATGTCTTGCTTCATGATCCCAATGCCTTATTTAGCTTTAAGGGGGATCGTATTGTCATCCCGATGACAGTAATTGAAGAAATAGACAACTTTAAAAAGGGTGTTGATGAGATAGGACGCAATGCCCGACAGATCTCCCGCTATTTAGATAAATTGCGGAAAGATGGTTCTTTGCAGAATGGAGTAGAGATCGAAAACGATACCATCATTCAGGTGGTAATGAGTAAAAAGATAGAAAGTATAACCAGCGATCTGATGATATCCGATGAGAATGATAATCTGATCATTGGTACTGCACTCTACATGCAGAAGAATAATCCGAAAGACCGGGTCATAATGGTCTCCAAAGATGCCAATATCAGGATCAAGGCAGATGCTGTAGGTTTGGAAGCAAATGACTTTGAAGCTGATAGAGTGAAATTCGAAGAGCTCTTTACCGGTTATTCTGATTTAGAGGTAGATTCATCTGTAGTCAAGTCATTCCAAGAGACAAAAAAGATCACCAGTCCTGAAGAGGGTTTCTTTCCTAATCAGTTTGTGAAACTGATCAACAAAGATAATCCGGAAATAACGATCATTACTCGTTTCAATCACGAAGATAATACTCTTAACGAATTGACACATTATACCGGAGGCATCGTTTTTGGCATCAAAGCAAGAAACGATGAGCAGACAATGGCAATAGATCTGCTCTTAGACGATAAGGTGCAGATGGTAAGTTTGATCGGTAAGGCAGGAACAGGCAAGACACTGATAGCTATTGCTGCCGGTTTACAGAAAGTAGTAGAAGAAAATCGTTACAGCAGATTAGTTATCTCCCGTCCTATATCTCCCTTAGGCAAAGATCTGGGCTATCTACCGGGAACTAAAGGAGAGAAATTCGACCCTTGGATGCAACCGATCTATGATAATATGGAAATCCTGATTCATAGCCACGGAGAACAGGAAGAGAGTCGTAACGGTAAAATATTCAGTAAGAAAAGACCGTCGATAAACGACTATCTCGATCACGGTTTTATCGAACTTGAACCTCTGACCTACATCAGAGGACGTAGTTTGCCTGATCAGTATATCATAATCGATGAAGCACAGAACCTGACACCTCATGAGATGAAAACGATCATCACCAGAGCAGGTGAAGGGACAAAAATTGTCCTGACCGGAGACCCTTATCAAATTGATATTCCCTATTTAGACTCGGAAAGTAATGGCTTGAGTATGTCGGTAGAAAAATTAAAGAAAGAAGAAATAGTTGGTCATATTACTCTCGAAAAGGGAGAACGCTCCCGACTGGCAGATATAGCAGCACGTTACTTTTGAAAAAGAAATGAACACGAATTGGGACCACGAATAGGCACGAAAAAAGAGCACTAATGAGCACGAATAAAAGTATAAACACTAATAAAAACAATTCAATCATGAGATAGTATGAAATGAAGGGATTCGAAAGAAGTTGGGTCGAGATAGATTTAGATAGTTTTGCTCATAATTTGCAGCAAATGAAAAACAGGTTATCTGCCAATACAGGATTCATGCAGATCGTTAAAGCAGACGCTTACGGACATGGAGCTTATGAAATTGCTTTGCAAAGCTTGCAGCTCGGGGCTGTTAGTTTAGGGGTAGCCAATGCCGAAGAGGGAGCATTGTTACGCTACCAGAACATCGAAGCACCTATCCTTATTCTATCACCGAGTTTTCAGGAAGAGATCGAGCTTATCTTAGAAAACAAATTAACTCCTACAGTAACCACTTTAGATTTTGCTGAAGCTCTGAACAGTAAATCCACTATGCAAAAGATCAAAGTACATCTGGAAATAGATACCGGTATGGGTCGTAGCGGCATTAGATATGATAATGCTCTCTCTATGATAAATCAGATAAAGATGCTGCCTAACCTCGAAATAGAAGGGATCTTCAGCCATTTCAGCAGTAGTGAATCGGATATTGGCTTCACTAATTTGCAGAACGAGAGATTTAAAAAGATCATCGAACAACTCGATCTTCCAATCAAATATATCCACATCGCCAATAGTACTGCTGTGATCACCTGCTCCCCTGAATTTGCTAATTTAGTGAGGATAGGTCTCTTATCCTATGGTGTCTATACTGATGACGATCTGTGTGATAAGATAGATTTGCTACCGGTAATGTCCTTCAAATCGGCAATTTGCCAGATAAAAGAGGCAAAAAAGGGCGAAACTATCGGATATAACAGGACTTTCACTGCCGTAAGAGATATAAGATATGCCATCATCCCTGTCGGGTATGCAGACGGATATGATTTTCTCCTTTCTAACAGAGGAAAAGTGATCATCAACGGTAATTTATATCCTCTGCTTGGCAGGATCAGTATGGATATGATCACAGTGGATGTTACCGATGGACAAGAGATCGAATGTGGTGACGAGGTAACTCTGTTGAACAGCGGAGATTTACGTTCCGAAAAAATCGTTGCCTTATACGAAGGTCTCTCTTATGAACTGCTCTGTCAAATCGGAAGAAGAGCCAGACGGTATTATCGTCAAGATGGGAAAATCGTTGCTACTTCCCCACTTTCCCGAAGAGAATTCGTTTCTCACGACTTTTCCGATAAGAAACTCAATCTGATCATCGAATCAGCCATCAGTCAAAGATTGCAGAGTAAAGAAATTGCCTCTCTCATATACAGTGAAATATTGCGCCGCTTCTTTGTTGATAAAGACCAGAATATCCACTATCGTAAGAATTTTCAGCATAGTATTGTGTTTTCGATCCCTCGAGAGAAAAACTTGGAGAATTACTATGAGGTAACAACAGAACTGACTTTTACCAAGATCTTGCAACAGGAATATTTTTATGTTGCCTGCGCCAACAGATACGAAGATCTGGAAAAGTACTTCCGGCGACGTGATGTAGAGTATAGATGGCTACTCGATGATAAGTTCTCTCTTACTGAAGATTTCTTTGAGGTAACAAATGTCTCTATCAATGATTTCCCTTTATCTTTCCAAAAAGAGATGCGGGATGGATGTATGGAAATCAAATGCTCCCATCCAGAGCTATCCGGTTTGGTTGGAAATGAGGTCAGGTTCTCTATCTCCACTAAGACCTATTATCCCAAAAAATCGCAGCAATTAACTGTCTATATTACAGAGATCACTCGCGGAGTTAAAATCTGTTTTTCCTATCCCGATAAAGAGTTTGAAGACATCGAAGTAGTCAGTATTGTATCAGGACAGAGCAAATATCCGATTATTGATAAACAGAAAGATACTTTAGAGGTCAAAACGGGAGAAGAAGAATGGATTTACCCGAACAGCGGAGTAGTTTTCGTCTATAAAAAATAATTACTAATTCAACTTCACATTCCCCGATAATCTATTTACATAGTATCAGAATGGCTTTATCGTTAGTTGGTATGACGGTGTTTAGTTATGAAGATCTTTTAAAAGAATCCCCCCCCCTCTCAGAAAACAAGTTTTTTTAGAAATAGGAGTAAGATTAACTTTTAGTTTCCAGAGAGATCAACTATGTGAGAGTTATATCGTTCAGTTGAAATAACAATAGCTAATGATACCTATAAGTGTCACCCTGAGTGACCCTTCATCAAAGCTGAGAGCATCTTTCAATATTGCTATCAGATTTGGTGAAGGGTTGTATCGAAGGAGAAGCAAATCTAATACTGAGTCTTTTCAGTTTATCCTTCGATACATTCTGTCCGAAGTTTAGCAATTAAGAACAGGACAGAACACTCAGGATGACAAAGTAAAGAGATTATCAAGGAAAGTATTATACCTTCACTGAACAGTCGAGATGACAATATTTAGTTGCCGTTTAAGTAACATAAGGATGTGAAAATAGAATATAAATCTTGACAAATAAACTTATTATCTATAATTGGTACAGATTTAGTGTGTGGTTTCTACCGCCCTAGGGGAGAACAATTATGAGAAGCTTACTATTAGTCTTATGTGCTATAACTTTAGCTATTAGTGCTTTAATCGGACGAATCCCGGAAACTCTTACTATCCAGACAGAAAAGACTGATGAGAATTATTTAATTAGTAGAGAGATAAACAGGCAAAACAATCCTAATTATTCTTTTAATATAGCACCAATGAGTATAATGCATTCTTGGTATAACTATTTTCCGGGAAACTATCATTCTATCCCTATCCGAGTTCAACCTTCACCAGCCGGCATGCATCCCGGTGGTGGAATTTATATCGCTTTTCAAGCTACCCCGGCTGGTGGTGGTACCAGACGAGTTTACTATGTTTACATTCAAGATGGTAGTATTACAAGCGGACCTGGCTTGATTGACGGAAATGCTACTTTAGCAGAAGGATTTCCGGGGATCGATATCGATTGGGAAACCGGTGATCCCTTTGTATCTTGGCATGCAACAAATCCGAACAATCCGAATTTTTATTACTGTCCATTGACTTTCGATGCTTATCACATGTTGGGTATTCCGGGATTTTGGGAAACACCCTATGGTGTAATTCTTAACCCTTATGATGTTGGTCCTGAACAAGCTCAGGAGTTTATCTGGCCTTTGGTTTTTATAGGTCCATCCCCCAATCCCGATCAGAGAAGGATCTATATAACTGCTAATAATAATATACTCAACGCTTCCGGGTATCCTTGTGAGAATGTCTTGCTCGCTTTCGCTGACTTCTCAGAACCATCAGACTTGGAAAGCTATGACCCTGATCAATGGACTTACACTACTATACCGCAGATGGACCAGTGGCGGCAGGAAAATATCAGACCATTTTTTGCACCGATTGTTTCGAAAAATTCAGGAAGAATTGCACTCTTCGGTCATACTGAACAATGCGGTCCTGTAGATCCCTATCACACCAATAACTTTCTTTTTTTATTGGAAAATGATAGCTACGGTGAAGGGGATTGGACACTTTTCACTGGAACTTCATCAATACAAGTTGATAATCCCGATGGCTATTTTACTGGCTACGGAAATCAACCGTTTCAAGACATGCGTTATATAATTTATCGTAATCGTCATAATACTGTAATAGATAGGGAAGGTAATTTTCATTTTGTAGGATTCTATACTTTATTTGCTGAAGACTGGACCTGGTTCCCAAGTATGAGTACAGAGAAACATGTAAAATTCTTGAGGAACACTGAAGAGTTTATTGTTACAGATCTATATCCCCGCAATGAAGATGGTACATTTTACCTACCTTGGAATATTCCACCAGAATATGATGATTATGGATTTCTAATCTTGAACCAAAGTTGGCCCTGTTGGTGGCATCAATCTGGCGATATCTTTTTCGAGAATTATCACCGTATAATTCAGGATGAAAATAGACTTATAGCCCTCTTTCAAAGTAGCGAATTACAAATGTTTTGGCCCTTTGACATGATACCAAAGACCCATATAATGATATCAAATGACTATGGTGTCAATTGGTCGGACCCAATAATTCTTGATTCCGAAAATACTCCTGAATTAGCAAATATGATACCTACTTATTGGTATTTAGCAGATCACATGGAACATCTGTATGATAACTGGTACAGAATACATCTGATGTTTTTAGATAAAGATGCTTATACTATTATTGACCCGGGTTATGGTGGTAATATCATGTACACTTCTCTTGATATAGATTTTACTCCTACCTCTGTAGATGAAGGTCATATAGTTGTCGTCCCAGAAAAGATGCTTTTGCAAAACTATCCTAACCCTTTTAATCCGGAGACCATCATAGAATTTTATCTTCCAGCTGAGATGAAGATCACATTGGAAATATTCAATATTAAAGGTCAGCTGATCAAGACCTTAGTTGATGGTTACCAACCAGCCGGCAATAATTTTGTTGTCTGGAACTGTAGAGATCATAACAACCATGAGGTCAGCAGTGGGATCTATTTCTATAAACTTACTACCGACACCCACATAGAAACTAGAAAGATGCTGCTCTTGAAATAACTATAAATTAGTTTCTAATTAAGTGACGCTCTTATTAATATTCTATCAGAGCACTTCCTCGAGCTCGGGAGCAGCCAGGAAGAAGCAACTCCCTCGGTTAGTACTTAGTCTAGATATCTCAAATTTACTTGCTAATCTTATTTCTGTGTCATCTGCAAGAAAATGAGATATCTCATTTTTTCTTGCTTTTTTTAAAAATAGTCAGTAATAAGATCTCTCCATTTCGCTTCGCTCCAGTCGAGATGACAAAGAAACATAAGTTACTCAATGTAATATTATCCTGTAATCATACAACAAACAAGAAAGGCGGGTAATGATCCCGCCTTTCTATATATGTATTATCACTTCTTGTAAGAAGTCAATTTATCATGTAAAGCATCTACTTGAGCATTAGCATTTTTCCTGTTTCTCGGTATTCTCCGGCAATGAAACTATAGAAATATATCCCACTAGCCAGTTGCTTCCCGGACTCTTTCTTACCATCCCAGATCTTATGATGATTACCTCTTTCTAAATCTTCGTTTACTAACCGCTTTACCCGTTCACCCTTGATATTGAAAATATCTATTATTACATGTGAAGAGGTCTCGAGAGAGAAATGTATTGTTGTATCTGGATTAAAGGGATTCGGATAATTACCATGCAGTTTAGTGACAATAGGAAGAGGTTCTTCATCTACCCCTACACCAGTATAAGTGAACTCAATAGTAACAATTTCTGATTCTCCTGTATAATAAACAGCAGAAACACCAGCAAGATATGTAGTATTATACACCAAATCTTCATACGTCCATTCCAGATCAGTAGTATTCTCTATCAGAACATTATCGAGATAGACATTGTAGCTCTCAGGAAAATACTGATCCGGAGATTGAGGTTCTTCCCAAGTAAATAGACCAGTATAGTCATCAACCTCTAAAGCAACGGGCGGTAATAGAGGGAGCATCATCATGATGAAATCAACTCCGGAAGTAGTTTCACCAACATGTACAACAACTCCACTGACAGATGGTGATATGTATCCAAGTAATGAAGCAGTTACGGTATAGGTGCCAGGTTGTACAGCAATAATGTAATCTCCGTTCTCATCTGGATTAACACTCTCACCGTTAGCTGAGATTACAACTTCGGTTACAACCCCAGGTCCTTCAGCTATCTCAACATTACCGGAGATATATCCCGGATCGGGTAGAGTTACAGGTCCTCCGGAAAAACAACGAATAGATCCATTTCTACCTCCAACTATCATCTCTCTTGAATTATCTCCGGTTACATCCGGTATAGAGCCAATAGCATCAACAGGAGTTCCCGTAGCTATAGACAAAAGTATCTCTCCATCCGTGCTGTCGATGAAATAGGCATAATTACTTTGATAGAGCGTTCCAACAAATAGATCATTAATACCATTTCCGGTAAGATCTCCCCCATTGGCAATATACCAGGCATTATCGGCAACATTTTGTGACCAGATATATTGACCGTCTTCTCCGCTAAAAACTGCTGCATGCGAAGAAACATGCCCAATAGCTATGTCATTGTATCCGTCACCATTAACATCACCCAACACTTCAAATTGCATAATGAGTGAGGCACCGGTTGAACCGGACCAGATGATGCTGCCATCTGTTGCATCTAAAGCATAATAGTTGCCACCACCCATAAATGATCCTATCAGCACGTCAGGAATTCCGTCTCCATTGACATCATCTATTTGGCTCAAAGCCCATACTGAAGTACCAGCCGGTTGCATAGTCCATTCTATAGCTCCTGTGGCACCATTAATACCGTGAACAAAAGCTTGAGACTCTGCTTCGTTAGAAGCTCCGGCAATAACATCTGGTATTCCGTTTCCAGTGAAATCCTGAACACCAATAACAGAAAAGGCAGGACCCTGAGCATATCTTTCCCAGATCATAGAACCTGTTGCTCCATTGATTAGAAAGATCCTTTTGGGACCTTGATTGTTATTATCGTCACCTGTAGAAGCTAAAACATCAGGTACTCCGTCACTATTGAAATCGAAACGGGCATCTACCTGATATACCCAACCACCATTACCGTAGATATTGGTATTGAATTGCCATAGGAGTTCTCCCGTTTTGCCAGAATAAGCTCTTACAGAACGATCTCCCCCTGTAGTGCCTACTACGACATCGTGATAATCATCTCCATTCAAGTCTCCACTTATGGAGAGACCTCTGAAGGAATATACATTACCCGAATATATAAACTGCTCCCAAATGACATCTGCAGTGCCACTAGAGTTCCCGTTATATGCCCTGACATAATTGTCTTCGCCGCAGACGATAACATCATCTAACCCATTACCCCAAATATCGGGTATGGCTTGAATCGCCCGAATATTACTAGAAGCACCACCTTGAATCTGGTAACTCCAAAGTACTGCACCCAATGAAAGATCAACTGTTTGACCCGAGCCGACAATTGTTATGCTGGGTTGTGGGTTATCCGGATCATTTGTACTGAAAGTTGCATTGGCAACTATTTGTCCTGTTGTGCTTGGATTAAACCATATTCTTAAGTTATATTCTTCCCTGACTGCTAAATTGATCGGCAATTGAACTGTATCATCAATGAAAAAACTCTGATCCGAGAATCCAATATTGCTGATTTGCAGATTGGTCATACCCTGATTACTGATAGTGAAGAATCTTCCAGTATCAGCACCAACTCTTACTAAACCATAATCAAGATTGTCAGGTGTAGCTACAAAATGTGCTTCCGGAAAGAGGCCATAACCCGACAAACTTATCTGTTTTGCTGGTGTGATGGGATCATTGGAGTGAATCGTCATAGTATCAATAAACTCGCCCCAATTATCAGGAGTGAAGGATATTTCAATAGATGTATTTTCATTTTGCTCTAATGTAATAGGTAATATGGCATCAGTCTCAAAGACATCAGATAAAAAAGTGATATCATTAATTACCAGGTCTCCAGTACCATTATTCGATATTGTTAGATTTGTTGAAGCAGTTTCATCAATGATTACATTTCCAAAATCATACGTATTAAAAGAGACGTTTATTACTGGTGTTCCCGTACCCCCTAAATCGACTTTATAGAGAGTACTAGGTGCTCCGACAGCACCTGCTAGATACCAGAGATACTGCCCATCATAGACAATGCCTGCAGGCCTTTGGATTTCGGACATTTGACTCTCTAATATTGTGCCTGTTTGAGTCACTTTATGGATTGTATATGCCCAATAATCAACGGTCCAAAGATCATCACCTTCCAGACAAATATCCCATGGTTGGTCATTCGGTGGTACAAATTGTTGTAAAATCTGACCTGTATTTGAAACTTTATAAACTACTCCGGGATCAGGATAATAGGTCATAACCCAGAAATCGCCATCGTCATATGCTATACCAGACATATAATGATCCGGTAGATCAAACTGAGAGATAACATTGCCCTGAAAATCGAGCTGCATAGCATAAGCAGGGGTCGAGCTTGGTGAAGTATGGTCTGTGATCCAGAGATATTGACCATCATAGGTCATACCATAACTGTCATTTATCGTGGGATTATTAAAGAGTAGTATTTCTTGCCCGGTAGAGGGGTCAAATCTAAAGACACGTCCTCCATCAGCTCCGTAGATACCATAATAGAGATATGTACCATCATATGCTAATCCTGAAGCTTTTCCGGTAATGGTATAAGTCGCTACTATAGTCCATTCAGCATATACTGAACACGCTATAAATAACAGTATTATAGTGATTAATACACCTTTCATAATAACCTCCTATGTTATTTAATCATGTATCTTCAGATCATAATAATCTGAGCTATTTTAACAATAACATCTTACGTATCTGATCATAACTGTCTGTACTCATTCGATAGAAATAGACACCACTCGGCATCTGTTTACCACTCTTATCTAATCCTTCCCAAACAATGTTATATTCTCCGCTTGATAGATAACCATCAACAGGAGTATTAATTAGTTCCCCTTTGATGTTATAGATATCTATTCTTACTCTATCGGATTCTTTAAGAGTGAATCCTATAACAGTATCCGGATTAAAGGGATTAGGTCGGTTTTGTTTGAGCATTGTAGTTAGAGGTTGTAGAGTATTATCATCAGCAGAAACAAGTATAGTATACTCACCGGTAGTAACAACACTCGACTCCCAACCTACTTTGAAAGCTTTTGCTTTAATCATTGTATCTTCAGTGATCAATATCGGTGAGTCATATAATAAGGATTCATCAGTTGGATCTGTTCCATCCAGAGTGTAATAAAAGATCTCATCTGACCAGGGATCAAGAGTTAATGTTACTTCCACCTGTCCAACATATTCGCCAGGTTCAGGTGTCATCACAACCGGATCTATCGGCCCAAAAATCTCCATATCAACAGATTCTGATGGCGCTGAGCCCACTGAATATATAGCAGAGACATAATAATCATACTCCCCTGCAGAAACGTTACCATCTATATATGATGTAACTGTGGGAGGTAGAGGTGTTTCTGGACTGATCAGCACTCCGTTACGATAAACATCAAACCCAAGTAAATTTCTATTACCATCATTAGCTCTAAGAAATGGAACATACCAGGTCAACTCCACGTCATGCCAATAGATTATTCCGGCAGTTAGATGAGTGGGTGGTAGTAGTAATACTCCGGTTCCGGTAAGCATTATCTCATAAGAAACAGAGGTAACATTATCAGTCGCTTCTATTTCAATGATCGCTTGTTTAGCACCTGTACTAAGAGGTGCAAAAACAGCAGCAAAACTAAAAGTATCATCTGGCAGAAGGACTAAAGGATACTGATTTTGATCATCTAATAGGAAATCTTGAATATTGTTCCCTACTAAGCTTAAACTCTCAATGGTAACATTTACTGTCCCATCATTTGTTACAGTAAAATTGACCGGTGTAGAAGCTTCATTTACAATTACATCTCCGAAATTTGCATACTCAGGTTGAATGAGAAGTTCTATGTCACCTGTTGCGGGCAAGAAATCAGCTAAACTCCTGGCAGTGAAGAAATGACCTTCTGCTCTGGAGTTAGGAATCCCACGGAGTGATATGACTTCAGTTGGAATAATAGTAGTAATGTAATCCACATCATAGAAGGTAGTTCGAAAATTGATCGTTTCTATACCATCACTTATAGGATAAACCTGTCCGTTGGCAAATGTTGCACTACCATCTGCAGTAGTGAAATGAACATTATTGATCTTCACAACTCTTGATTGATAATCCATTATATCATCAATAAAATCTGCCATAGTGATAGTTATGGGTATGATCGGATTGTTATTAGATGTTGCCGGATCAGGGTTCTGGATTGGGGTTAACTGTATCATATTACCATAAGTATTCAGTGTTCCGGTTAATCCTGAAATCCCATCACCAACTTGGTAGGTAGTCGTAATTACTCCTGATAGATCGTCTATTAGAATACCTGCAGTATTATCCTGTATGAACTTCTGATTTCTAAACGTCTGTTGGAAAGTCAGAATAACTTCGTTGGACAACGTATAAACCGTTCCATCTTGAGGGGATGATTTCAATGTAGCAACATCAAAAACTTCGACGGGATAATTAATTGTATAAACGGCAGTCGAGATTATGCTCGGTTCCAGATCATCAGCATAGCCACGAGCTTTTATAGTCATTGATTCATCAACATCTATCGGATCGGAGAAAATGGGTGAACTTTGTGTAGGATCAGTACCATCGGTAGTATAATGAATGGTGGCATCGGGGGTTGTAGTTGATATAGTAACTGAGACTGCTCCATAATAAGTACCGCCGGGGGGGCTAAAAGTAGGAGGTGCCACTGCATCAGGATCACCAAAGTCTGTTAGCAGTATATCATCAATATTGAATCTTCTCCCATCACTTCCTGATAAAGAACGGAATCTAATCCTTACATTACCTTCAATATTTACTGTCTGTGAGAAAAGAGTTAATTGATCTATCCCATCGAGATTAATATCGTTACCTATCTGTATCCAACTACTTCCTTGATCGATGCTATACTCAACTAAAAAAACTGGAGCTGTTGGTTGATTATCTTGAGAAAAACCTGATCTGGCATAATAAAATGATAAAGTTCCAAGACCATTATCTTTGTCTTCTAACATCGTCATAGTAGCTGCTAAAGCTGTCTGATGTCTTAATCTGGCTGATCTCTCTCCAAATTTTCTGTCACCATCAGCCGTACCAATTAAAACATTGTCCAGATTCCAGTCTTTACCGCTTAGCATAACATTTCCTGAAGCATAACTCGTTTTTACTTCACCCGGTCCTTCAAAGTCTACAAAATACTCTGTTCGCTGATAAACTACCGACCAATTATTAATCTCGCTTGATTGTAAGTCATTAGCGAAAGCTTCTGTAATTAAGGTAAAAAAGGTAATAAATAACACAATACAAACGCATAAAATACTTCTGACTCTCATAGTGATTCTCCCTTTTAATGATTTATTGGTTCATTAATTCAATACTCTAACTTTAGTTAAATCTGAAGAGCTTGTTACTTTAGTCAATCAATATTTTCAGAAAAAAACTAACTACTTACAAGCAATATCTTTGGGACAAATAGCAGCATTAGGAACTGTACAGACTCATGACATCAAAGATATCGAACTAAATCATTGACATTACGAACAATACCAAAAAATTGAGAACACTTTTTTAGTGAGGTGAGGTTACAATGAATAACTCAATTAGGGTAAGGTTTGCTCCAAGTCCAACTGGATATCTGCATGTCGGGGGGTTGAGAACAGCCCTTTACAATTACCTCTTTGCCAGAAAGAATAAGGGCACATTTATCTTAAGAATTGAAGATACAGATCGTACCCGTTATATAGAAGGAGCAGTTGAGAATCTGCTTAAAACCATGGAAATGATCGGACTCCCTTATGATGAAGGACCCGACAAAGATGGTGGTTTCGGTCCCTATTATCAATCACAGAGAACTGATATCTATCTCGATCATGTTAAAAAACTACTCGACAAAGGTGCAGCATATCATTGTTTCTGCTCTCCTGAAACTCTTGCTGAAATGCGAGAAAAACAGAGATTAGCTAAGGAGATGATCCGTTACGATGGTAGATGTCGTTTATTAGAATACCGAGAGGTTGAAAAGAGGTTAGCAGCTAAAGAGAGTCATGTCATCAGGGCAAAAATCCCTGAGTCAGGATCATTAGAGTTTGAAGATTTGGTTCGGGGACAGGTTACATTTCCTTGGGATATGATAGATGATCAGGTCTTGATTAAGTCTGACGGGTATCCAACCTATCATTTAGCCAATGTAGTCGATGATCATCTAATGAAGATCTCTCATGTCATCAGAGGTGAAGAATGGTTAAGCAGTACTCCAAAACATATTTTTCTTTATGATGCTTTCGGTTGGGAAAAACCTAAATTTGCTCATCTACCTTTGTTACTTAATCCTGATAAAAGCAAGCTTAGTAAAAGACAAGGTGATGTGGCAGTAGAAGATTTTCTTGCTAAAGGTTATCTACCGGAAGCATTGATCAATTTTGTTGCCCTATTGGGTTGGCATAATGAAACAGATCGTGAAATTTTCTCACTGATGGAATTAGAAGAGACCTTTAGCATAGATCGGATAACAAAATCAGGTGCTGTTTTCGATCTGGAGAAATTACAGTGGATGAATGGTTTCTATTTAAGAAATATGAAATTAGAAGATCTCGCAACGCGATTGAAAACTTACTTCAAATTAGAGAGTATCGACATAAGCGATCAAGATAAGTACCTGAATGTAATAGACTTCGCTAAAGAGAGAATTACTCTGCTGCCGGAGATCATTGAGCAAACCAGAATGTTCTATGAAGATCTGAGTTTTACCGACGAAGATCATTTGATCATAGATAGTGAGAATGCTCAAAAACTATATTCTTATTGGCTCATAGAATTATCGAAGCTTGATAACATAACAGAAGAAACGATTGAAGAAATAACGAAGAAATCTAGTAATGAGCTTAATTTAAAAGGTAAGGAATTGTATTTTCCGTTGAGATTGGCACTCTATGGAAAAGCTCACGGACCAAACATACCGACTTTATATCGTTTATTGGGTAAAGACGATTTCGTCTCAAGATTCCAAAAAGTTTTGATAAATTCCAATACTAAAAGATTTTGATGAAATATAAGAAACAATATCAGGTTTT
This sequence comes from Candidatus Cloacimonadota bacterium, assembly GCA_019429305.1. Taxonomy (NCBI): domain Bacteria; kingdom Pseudomonadati; phylum Candidatus Cloacimonadota; species Candidatus Cloacimonadota bacterium. The sequence continues at coordinate 248,514 of JAHYIR010000001.1, read as the reverse complement.
AAAATGACAGGAGAAAGAATGAGTGAGATTTATGATCTAAACCCCAAAGATGAGTCAGAGAAGAGAGAATCAATAAAAGACAACAAAAAAACCTCGAATTTTATCAAGAATATCATTGAAGAGGATCTCAAAAACAACAAAAATGATGGCAGAGTACATACTCGTTTCCCGCCAGAACCAAATGGCTATCTTCATATAGGTCATGCCAAATCCATCTGTCTCAACTTCGGTGTAGCTAAAGAATACAATGGACTCTGTAATCTTCGTTTTGATGATACTAATCCTCAAACAGAAAGTCCTGAATATGTTGATTCAATTCAGGAAGATATTCGTTGGCTTGGTTTCGATTGGGAAGATCGTCTCTATTATGCTTCTGATTACTTCGAGCAATTTTATGAATACGCCGAACATCTTATCAAAACAGGGAAAGCTTACGTTTGTGAGCTGAATGAAGATGAGATAAGAAAATATAGAGGAACTGTCAAGGAGCCGGGAAAGGAGAGCCCTTATAGAAACCGACCAATGGAAGAGAGTCTGGATCTCTTCCGCAGAATGCGAGCAGGCGAGTTTCCCGATGGTAGTTTAACTCTCCGAGCTAAGATCGATATGGCATCTCCTAACATGAAAATGCGTGATCCTTTGGTTTATAGGATCAGAAAAGCACATCATTACAGGACCGGAGACAAATGGCCTATCTATCCGATGTATGACTTTGCTCATTGCCTTTCAGATTCAATTGAAGGGATAACACATTCACTCTGTACACTGGAATTTGATAACAACAGGGAACTCTATGACTGGTTTCTAGATCAACTTCCCGTGAAACATCACCCACAACAGATAGAATTTGCCAGATTAAATCTCAATTATACTGTTATGAGCAAAAGAAAACTCCTTACACTTGTTGAAGAGAAACATGTAGAGGGATGGGATGATCCAAGAATGCCATCTATTGCTGGCTTTAGACGCCGTGGTTATACCCCTTCTTCTATCAGACAATTTGCTGAGAAAGTCGGGGTAGCAAAAAGCGATAGCGTCGTGGATATAGCTCTCTTAGAGCACTGTCTGCGAGAAGAGTTAAACGCTAATGCCCCCAGAGCTATGGCTGTCTTAAATCCCTTGAAAGTTGTTGTCACAAACTATCCGGTGAATGAAACAGAATATTTAGAAGCTCTAAACAATCCCGAAAACCCTAATGCCGGTTCACGTCAAGTGCCATTCTCAAGAGAACTCTATATCGAACAAGAAGATTTTATGGAAAATCCACCGAAGAAGTTCTATCGTTTATCTCCGGGTAGTGAGGTTCGTTTACGATATGCCTATTTTATTCGTTGTGAAGAAGTTATTAAAGATGAGCAAACCGGTGAGATAAAGGAGTTACACTGTACTTATGATCCGGCAACAAGAGGTGGTTCTGCTCCTGATAATCGCAAAGTCAAGGCAACTTTGCACTGGGTATCTACCAAAGAGAGTTTTTCTGCTCCAGTTCGGCTTTACGAACATCTCTTCACAGTCCCCAATCCAGGCATGGATGAGAACATAGATTTCAGAAAACAGATCAATCCTGATTCATTAAAGATTCTTAAAGACTGTCGTTTAGAACCAATGTTGAAAGAAGCAGTACCGGGTAGCAGATATCAGTTTGAAAGACAGGGATACTTCTTTGTTGATCCCAAAGATTCCAAGCCGGGTAATCCCGTATTTAACCGCATTGTATCTTTAAAGGATACTTGGTCAAGAATACTAAAAAGAGGAACCGAAACGACTTCATGATAGTACTACATAGGATCAATATTCAAATCCTGAACAATAAGTTTCTTCGCTAAATCATAGATAAATAAAGCAGAGCTTTACTATTGCAAAATATAAGATCAAAATATAGAAAATCAAAGGAGTAAAAGGATGTTCAAAAGAACTTTCTTAACAATTGTATTAACAACTATTGTGTTTCTGCTGTTTAGTCAGAGTTTTAGCACTATTCAGCAAGATGTGCAAAAATTCACCTTAAGTAATGGAGCAACACTTCTTGTTTTACCTCGTACAACTTCACCAATCATTCACTGTGTTACTCTGGTTGATGTCGGTGCTGTTAGAGAAGTGCCCGGTATTACGGGCATCTCTCATTATCTTGAGCACATGGCATTTAAAGGTACAGAGACTATTGGAACTAATGACTTCGAAGCTGAGAAATTAGCATTGAAAGAATGTCACCGCATTTTTGATGAGATCTTAGCAGAAAGAGCTAAAGGATCAGCAGCTGATCCCGAAAGATTATCATCATTAGAAGCAGAGTTAGCCAAAGCTATTGATGTTGCCAATGAATACGTTATTGACAATGAATTCAGTCGCATAATGGATCTTAATGGTAGTAATTATCTCAATGCCGGTACATCTTATGATCTGACAATGTATACAGTTAGTTTGCCATCTAATAAACTTGAACTTTGGATGTTAATGGAAGCAGATCGTTTTACTAATCCCGTTTTTCGTCAATTTTATCAGGAACGTGATGTTATTCTGGAAGAGAAGAGAATGGGAGAAAGCACTCCAATTGGTAGGTTCTCCAGAGAGTTCATGCAAAATGCCTTTGTTGCCAACCCTTACCGCAATGTTTTAATTGGCACTGAAGAAGATATCAGAAATCTAACAGAAAAGAAATTAAGGGATTATTTTAACAGATATTACGGAGCCCAAAATCTTGTCTTTACTGTTGTAGGAGATGTAGACCCCGATGTCGCCTTATCTTTGGCTAATGATTATCTGGTCACAATACCTGAAGGAACAAAGAATGAACCGGTCGTTTTTAATGAACCAGACCAGACAGCAGAAAGACTTTATATTCATGAAGACATAGGTCAACCGTTCATTATGATAGGATATCATATCCCACATGCAGCACATCCCGATTTTCCTGTTTTTAATGTCATTGCTGATATTCTTGGACAAGGACGCACATCAAGACTACACAGAGCATTAGTAGAAGACAATAACTTAGCTGCTTATTCCTACAGTTATGCAGGAGCTCCCGGCAGGATTTATGACAATCTTTTTATTATAGCAGCTCTTCCTCTGCAAGGTATAGACACCGAAAATTGTTTACTTGAAATAGATTTGCAAATCGAACTTATGAAAAATGATTTAGTTACCGCTGATGAATTAGCTGGTGTAAAAAGAAGGACTCTAAAACGCTCTATCGATAGATTGAGATCGGGTTTAGGATTATCTATTCAACTTGCTATGAACGAGTCGCTATATGGTGATTATAATGAACTATTTCGTGATTTGGAGAAGATTGAGCAAATAACCAGGGAAGATATTAAAAGAGTTATGAATGAGACTTTCGTTCCTGAGAATAGAATCATCGGAATATTAGAGAATAAAGAGAGGTAAAGATGATAAGTAAGAGCAAAAAATTGATACAAAAAATAAACTCGCCCTGGATACTTACCTTGGTTACAATACTGTTGAGCATTTCTATAGTTAATTTATCATTTGCTAACGTAGATACAGAAACACGTTTTGGAATAGAGTTTCCCCAACTGTCTCCCATTAGAACGCCCGAAATAACTGAGTACAGTTTAAGAAACGAACTAACCTTTTTGCTTTCTGAAAATCATGATTTCCCTACTATTTCGGTCTCTGTGCTGGTTAATGGAGGTTCTTACTTTGAGGAATTAGAAATGATCGGTTTAGCAGAGCTTTTAGGTGAACTCTTGAGAACCGGTGGTACTAAGAATTACACCCCTGAAGAAATTGATATGCTGCTGGATGATATGGCAATATCTTTATCGAGCAGTGGTCGTGTTCATACATTCGCTGTCAATATGAGCTTCCTCTCCGAAGATGTAGAGGTAGCATTTAATGTGCTTAACGATGTACTTCGTTACCCGACATTCAATGAAGATAGTATCCACAGGATGAAGCTAAACATGAACACTCAAATAGCCCGCAGGAATGATGATATCTCAGAGATAACAGGTCGTGAGTTTGTAAAACTCGTTTTTGGAAAAGATAATCCATATGCCAGAACTTATGAATATGAAACAATAGCCAACATTACCCAACAAGATTTGCTCGATTATCACCAGACATTCTTTCATCCGCAAAATACACTTATATCAGTTACCGGAGATTTTCACACAAGAGATATGCAGCGACTTCTCAACAGAGTATTCGGAAACTGGAAAAAAGAGAAAGTTACTTTCCCCGAATTGAAAAGATACCCCGTTAAATATGAATCGTCAGTGAATCTCATCCAGCGTGATGATGCTCAGCAAACTTGGATAGCTATTGGACACGTTACTGAAATGACTCAAAGGCATCCTGATTATGTACCTATGTTAGTTCTTAACACTGTTTTAGGTGGTTCTTTTACCGGCAGGATCTATCAGCGCATCCGTAACCAATTAGGCCTTGCTTATGCACCAATGGCATATTATTCTGTTTATTACGACTTCCCGGGTGTGTTTTACCTGATGTCTCAAACTGTCTCTGATAAGACGATAACTGCGATAGACGCCTTAATAGATGAAGTGATCAAACTCCAGAATGAGTATATCACAGAAGATGAACTCTCTTTTGCCAAAGAGAGCTTTCTGAATTCCTTTGTTTTTAATTACGATACTCCGGAACAAATTGTTCGACGTCAGCTTAATTACACATTTTGGGATTATCCCTTAGATTTTCTGGAACAGGTAAGAGACAGAGTTAACGACGTTACGGTAGAAGATATCCATCGAGTTGCTAATGAATACCTATTCCCAGAACACTTTATAATTCTGGCAGTGGGCAACGAGAATGAATTTGAACAGCCACTCAGCACTTTAGGTGAAGTCAATCTCCTTGATATCAGTATCAGGCGTCCCAGACATGATATTACTCAACCGACTAATTTGAAAAAAGAGATCGGTGAAGCTTTATTCGATCAATATCTTGAAGGCATGGGCAATGTCGATCATGTTCATAACATGAAAATGAGAGGGATAACAACTGAGTACCGAGGAGAAGAAAGATCAACCGTTGAAGTGACTGCCTATATCGAGTTTCCCGATAAGATCACACAGTTGATATCAACTCCTCGTGGCTTTCTATCGATGGTCTATAATCAGGGTAACTCGATGATGACATTTCCCGGTCGTAAGATGCATCTTCCTCCCGAATTGGCAGAAGATCTGCGGTACAATCTCCGTTCTAATCCGATTTCTTTAGCAAAAAATTATAAAGAGGAATTTGTTGTCTATCTGGTCGAAGAAAAACAAATGTCAGACAAGACTTTTTACATCTTATCATTCAGTGATGAAGTTAACCAGTTTCTCCTGTTCATAGACAAAGAGACGATGCTTCCATATCAAACAGTTCAGGAAACAATGAGCTGGCAAGGTCTGATAACTGTTTACAAGATATATGAAATATATGATGAGATAGACGGCATTAAATATCCTGTCAGAATAGTCACAAGAGATGAAAGGGGCAACATCTTATCTGAAGTAGATTTTACAGAGATCCTTTTCAATGTTGAACTACCGGAAGATATCTTTAAAGTAGAAGAAATAATGGAGTAACCGATTATGAAAATTGAACCTTACCTTATCATAAAAGAACTGGCATTTGAACGTCTTGCCGGTAGTAAAAATGAGAAGAAAGCTGCTGCTATTATCAGCAATTATATCGAGTCTTTAGGATTAAAAGTCCAACCTGATGAGTTCGAGATTAAGACCTTCGACACAGGAACAGGAGCAATCAAAGCAGGAAAGAAGAGTTTTGAGGTTATCCCTTATGGATTGAATACCGATTGCAATGTTAAAGCAGAACTATTATTTCTGGAAAATCCTGAGATATTGAAATATAACAAAGGTAAGTACAAAGGCAAAATTGTTCTGACCTACGGGTACAGCAGAAATATTCAGGAATATATACAGGAGCAGAAATTAGCCGCCTTTATAGCTATTGGTCCACCATTTCGTTTAGCTCCAAGCAGATCACATCGTCAAAAGACTTATACTGATGGTATCATTCATTCAGCAACCATCTCTCACGAAGATGGAATTAAATTGTCAAAATTTTCCGGACAAGAGGTTCTGTTGGAGATCAAGCAGAAAGTGACCACCAGAAAAGCCAGAAATCTAATCGTTGACATTAAAGGTTCTGAACCTGATGATAATCTCACTTATCTGGTAGCTCATTACGATAGTGTAGCACGCTCTCCCGGTGCCTCTGATAATGCCGGCGGCACAGTTTCATTGATCAAGATCGCTGAATATTTCGTTAAAAAGCAACCTAAACGTAATTTGAGATTGATCTTCTTTTCCGGTGAAGAACTTGGTCTGTTAGGTAGTCAGCATTATGTGGCAAAAAATGAAGAAGAGGTTATGAAAAAAGGTTCTTTGGTCATTAATGTTGATGTTTCAGGAGACCCGATGGGTTCCAATAGAGTAGTCGTGACCGGATCAAAAGAACTATTAGGTTATTCGGAAGGGATTTTAAAGGAAGTAAATCACTGTATAGGTCATTCTTTAGATATCTATAGCAGTGATCAGATGCCCTTTACCCGTTTTGAACTACCCGGTTTAAGTATTGCCCGTTTTGCCGGTAAAGGTTCTTTCAATATACATACTCCCGAAGATAATCATAAAAATATCTCTGCTGCAGGTTTGAAAACACCGATAGATGCTGCTATCCTTTTACTCAGCAGAATTCTTAATGCTTATATTTATCCGGTGAACAGAGAGATCGATTCTTCTCTCAGAGAAAAGATAGAAAAGTACTTCTGGAACCTGACCTATGAAGAACCAACCTTGAAATGGACACCGAAATACAAGCAGTAAAGATTCCGGCTTACAAATAGCGGTTCTATGTATTATAGTGGATTATTACTTCAAACTACAATATGCTTGACAAATAATCAGTTAAAAATTGTGTAGCATAAATACTCAAGGAGTGTGTTCATAATGACTAAGGCAGAATTAGTTAAAATGATCTCTGAGGAGACCGGCATACTGAGAAAGGATACAGCTATTGTTGTAGATTCTTTTTTAGAAGCAGTTAAAGAGAGTCTTAAAAACGGAAATCATATAGAATTAAGAGGTTTCGGAACTTTTAATCTGAAAGTCAGAAAGCCGAGGAACGGAAGAAATCCCAAGACTGGGGTCAATGTCCCTGTTCCGGAAAGAGTAGTTCCAACCTTTAAATATACAAGAGCAGTAAAGGAAGAGATCTTTAATCTCGATCCTAAGAAAATAAAAAAATAACAAGGAGAGTTGATGCCCTGCGGACGTAAAAGAAAGAGACATAAAATATCAAAGCACAAAAGAAAGAAAAGACTAAGAAAAAACCGTCATAAGAAGAAGCTGAGATAAAAGATCGAGTTTAATACTCATCTCTGATTTCAAGGCGATTTCTAATCATAGTCTGAGATACTAATAGATCCGGTTCTGATATTGCTGGTAACATTTTGTCAGATAGCAAGATCAGAACCGTACTTTTTGATTAAGCTGAACTCACAATTATAACTTTCGTGAAACCATGATCATACGTCTGATTCTTATCATATCGCTGTTACTGGCTTTCTTCATGCCTATTTCAGCTTTAACACTCAATCCGAGAGTTAAAACCGTCTTGAATATTTCACAACACTACGGCATTGATTATGGTTATGAAGAGTATGAAGTAGAAACAGGGTTCCGAATCGGCTTAACTGGTGGTGTAGCTTTTGATTTTCCCGTGACAGATGTTTTCTCTATCAGTCAGGAATTTATCTATGTAACCAAAGGATCTAAACAGAAGATCAAGATCGCTGATGATCAGATCAAATTAGATGTTTCTTATCAAACTGATTATTTAGAATTCCCGACCATTTTTCTTCTCCACTATTACCGCAGAAATAGTTTTGCTCTCTTTTATCAATCCGGCTTCAGTATGTCCTATCTTATCTATGGCAGGTATAAACTGGAAGGCAACATAATGGCTGGTGATGATCCTTATGAACTAAATATTGATAAAAGAATGACCAATATCGATCAATTCGATTTTGGCATCATAACGGGCGGTGGTGTTGAATTTTCACTTATCAATAAGCATTTCTCTCTCGACTATCGCATCAACTTTGGTATTCCCTTCATTGAATTGCCCACTACTGAAGATATATTCGAAGAGGATCCGGAAGGGAGCAGAGTAAAACTGAGAAACCAATCCTATTCTATCTCCTTAGGACTCTTTTTCTAAATCTTATTTAATTCCAGACACTGAAGTGTCTGGCTATCATATTTCATACCCCTGCGGGGCATTTATTTACTGCTGGATACAACAAACAATGTCACCCTGAGTGATTCTTGGAATGGCTTCTTGTTAACTCTACCCAAGAATTGTATCGAACCGAGGAACTTGCTTCTTCGTGGCTGCTTCCGAGTTCGGCGAAGTCAACAAAAGGCGACAAAACCATACTAATTTCCGAAATCTCTCTCCTTCGATACTTTCTACCGTTAAGAATAGCAAGTAGCTAGCGGTAGAACACTCAGGATGACAATGGTATGAAATATATCTAGGGCATGATCATAACTATTCTATGCTACCACTGGAGCATCATGATCTTTTCTCCGTGTCCTCTGTGCCCTCCGTGGTGAAACTATTTTACTTCTTGTTAAGCTTCCAATGGACTTGCTATCCCTTCCTCCGGTTTTTACTACCTTCTACTTAATACTTATTCTTTACCCCCCTGCGACTCCTCTCTCCCTTGCCTCTTCGCTCCCTCTCCCACTCGCTCCCTCACTCACTCGATATCTCAAGTATTATTTTATTGACTAAATCATACAGCATAAAAAACTCTGATAAATGACCCTAAGAGGACATAGTATGAAAAAAGTAACATGGTTATTAGTCGCTATTCTCTTCTCATCATTGAGTCTGCACTCTGTATGGACAGATATCAGAAACAGTTCTTTTACTGCCGAAGAAGAGATCTTTATCCAATATGAGAGTTCTTTAACCGGAAACTCAGAGCACCGGATTTTCTATTATCTTGACGATGAATGGCATTTCAACAGCGCCAATAATCTCAACAATAACACTTATCAAGGCACTATACCTTTCAATAATAATGCCTCCCTTCCCTTAAGTTTCCGCATAGATATTGAAGAAGAAACTTATCTCATTCCCGGTTTCAGTTCTCAACAACCGCTTACTTTACAGGAAATGACTACACTCTCCGAATATCCCAGGAACAATGATATTCCTGATCATCTCAATATAGCCGGTGAAAAGATGCTCTTCTCGGATGACCAGCTCTTTTTCGCTTTTACTAATTTCGGTGGTGGTTTTCCGGTCAGTGGTGGTACATATGGACCATTTTACACTTATGCCATTACAATTTGGCCACAAGTTACAGGAGCACCAGACTATGTATATATTCTTCTTTATACGATCAATTTAGCACCATACATAAACTCCGGGCTATATAAAATCGATGTTGCTACGGAAGATATGACTCAGATCGGCTCTGTTTCCACTCAAACAGTTCCTGATATCAATACACTCTTTATCTCCTGTCTGATTGACGATCTGATCAATGATCCCGATTTTGCCGCTGCCTTTGCCATCAATGAAGTTCTGATCATTGGTTCTTTGACTCAGCAGATTGAGGATTTTGGTGCAACCATAACCATTATGGATGAGGGAAAAGACCACCATGTGTATCTCCAGAAGCTAGTGCTGGAACCGTTTGTCAATAATCTACCTCAAATAAATAATGTATTGATAGAGGAAGACCAAGGTAGTTTTCTGATCACTTTAGACTATTATGACCCGGACCGTCACTTTCCCTTGATCAGTGAAGTGCAGTTAGACTCAGGTAATACCTTTTATTTTATACCTCATTCCTTTGATTATACCGACACAGTCATCTTTAGTTCACTTTTCACCGACTTCTGGAGTACAGGTACTATCATCTTTAGTGACAATGGGTTTGATCTTGTTGAAGTGCCTATTTCCAATGTCAGTAGTGTTGATGCTGAATTACCACTTCCCCACGCCATGAAGATCTATCCCAATCCCTTTGCCCCTTCGGTTCATCAAGAAAAGAACCTGTTTCTGCAAGTAGGTGATAGTAAATCCGCCGATATCAAGATCTACAACCTCAAAGGACAGCAACTCTTTTCCCAGAGAGATTGTCCGGTGATTGACGGTAGTATCATCCTGCCTTATCATGTGTTCGAAAACTCCCTGACATCGAGTGGCATCTATTTCATCAAACTCGATGTTAAGAATGAGCAGTTAGAATCTAAAGAGATCATCATAGATAAATTTTTATACCTCCGTTAATGAGATATTATGAAAGATTAACCGGCAGGTAAATTTTTTAATGATCCACTTCATTATTTATCTCTACACTCTGCTAACCGGAATCGGACTCCTATTAGCATTACCCTTTCTCTTGATCTTTCTGCCATTTAGAGAACTAAAACAGCGGTTAGGTTTCGTTAAATCCGAACATAGTGGGTTCATCTGGTTTCATTGTGCCTCGGTTGGTGAGGTCAATGCTCTTAAACCTTTATTGATCGAATTCAAAAAGAGTCATCCAACTGAGAAGATCCTCTTAACAACAATGACTACAAATGGGTTGAATACTGCTAAAATTATCTCTGAGATTGATATAGTTAACCTGATCCCTCTCGATTTTCTGCCTCTGATCAATAACTTTTTACGTAAACTTCAACCAAAGATGATAATCCTTATCGAGACAGAATTATGGCCTTCTCTCCTCTATCTGGCAAAATTAAGATCCATTCCGGTTTCTATCGTTAACGGCAGAATTTCCGACTATTCCTATAAAAAGTATCGCTTATTATCTTTCTTGTTCCGTGGTATTAACAAGAGCATTGCTTTTGTCGGTACTCAATCAGATCTGGATAGACAGAGATTTACCGCTCTCGGCTTCCGCAATGTCATCAACACCCACAATCTCAAGTTTTGCCTGCAACTCCCTGAATACAACCCTCAAGAGATAAGAGATCAATGGCATCTTAAGGAAGAAGACTTTGTGCTTGTCTGGGGTAGTTCCAGACCGGGAGAAGAGGAACTATTGCTCTCTATCTTACCGGAATTAAAAAAAAATATCCCCTCTCTGAAAATAATCATTGCTCCCCGCCATCTTAAAAGGTTACAGCAGGTTACCTCCATCCTCAATAAAACATCCTATGCCCTGCTATCCCAGATAACCTCCGACTATGATATCCTGCTCATAGATGAGATGAACATTCTCACCAAAGCTTATGCTATAGCTGATCTCGCTATCGTAGGTGGTAGTTTCTGTGACTTCGGCGGGCATAATCCCTTGGAACCGGCTTATTATTCCAAACCAACCATTATCGGCAATTTCCACAGCTCATGTAAACATATTGTTAAAACACTAATGGAAAACAGTGCTATTCTTATCTCTTCAAGGGATAAGCTACTAAATGATATCCTGCAACTCTATGATCAGAAAGAGTTACGTATAACTCTCGGGAAAAATGCCCGTAAAACAATTGATGAAAACGCTGATAGTGTCCAAGAGAACTTACACCACCTCAATTCGATCTTAAACAAACCTTAACTCAGTTTTTAAATTTATAACCACGGAGACACAGAGTACACTGAGAAAAGAAAAACTTATAACAATCTTAAGGAAGAAATAGCTAACATTAATAAATTGATGAACAGAGTTGATACCTCTTTTAGTAAAAAAACATCATTTAATAGTAATGACGATAGGTGATCGTTCCCACATTTCATCTGAAATCACTCTTTTTTCTTCGCTATGTGTGTGTCTCAGTCCATTTTTTTATTCGTGTCTATCTGTGGTATCATTAGTGTCTTTCTTTAGATCATCACCTGCTGATCCTTCCGCCAGAGCGTCAAATAATTCCTCTGTGTCATTTTCTTTACTCTGTGTTCTCTGTGCCTCCGTGGTTATATCTCTTTTTTGTTTTCCGTTAAAAAACCTGATATTCCCCCCTTTGGCATCTCTCCCTCACTCCATCTCTCAGTCGCTCTCTCTCCCATCTTGCCTTTGACCAAGGTCTAACAAGACAACGGGTTTATTTCAACAGAATCATCTTCTTTGTAGAAGTATAATCTCCGCTCTTCATACTATAAAAGTACATTCCGCTTCCTGCTCTCGAGCCGCTCTCTGTCTTTCCGTCCCAGAGCACATTATGAACACCCTGTTCATAATAACCCTCTGTCAGAACTCGTACCATCTGACCTCTGACATTATAAACCGTTATCCTGACCTGAGCCGGTTTTACCAGAAAGAATTCAATATTAGTCTCCGGATTGAAAGGGTTCGGATAATTCTCTTTAAGAACCGTCGCAGAAGAAACAATTTCTTGCTCACAAGAACTTACGGAAGGTGTAGCCCGTACTACATTGGACGGTCCGGACTCTCCGTCATCATATACTGCTGTTACATAGTAGCTGTAGGTTACATCGTTAACAACATCCGTATCAATGTATTCCGTTATATCTAACAATTCCGGGTTGATCTGTAGTTCGTCACGATAGACATTGTACCCCAAAACAGTTCGCAGACTGTCGGGAGGTTCATTCCAGAAAAGACTCACTATCTCATCCCCGGCAATTGCAGAGAGAGAGGCAGGGGGAATGAACTCGAAATGAAAAGTCTGCCAGCTCAGATAAGGGTAGCCATTGTTATGGAACATATAGATGTCTTCCACCCAGGTGTTCTCGAAATCCCAGTTAATATATGTATTCTCCGCATAAGGATAGGTCATCTCTTCTGTTGTTCTGCCCCAAGATCCAGTGGGGAAACCACTAGTTTCAGAATCATAGTAACATAATAAAAAAGAACTATAATAACTAACTCCGTAGAAGGCGTGAACATAATCACCTGTACCTTGGATTAGACCTGTACTGTAACATCTGCTAAAACTGACAAAGGCTAAGTACCCGGATAATCCACCGACATAATTAGTTCCTGTTACTTCAGCTTTAGTGTAACAATTGGATACATAAGAATGACGACTTGTGCCAAACAGTCCACCAACATCCAAATCTCCTGTAACTATTCCTTTAGTATATGAACCCGAAAACAATCCAAGACTGTAGCCCACAAGACCACCAACGCTGATGTTACCTTCTATATAACCTTCCACATAACAATCTATAATATCCATATCATGAGCTTGACCGGCAATACCGCCAACATGTTCATCACCAAAAACCGTAATATTGGTTAGACCTAAGTTTCTTATTGTGGAGCTATATGTGTAACCAATACTAACACTGGCAAAAAGACCAACCCCCCATCCGTCGGGTCGGTTGATATAGAGACCGTCAATCTTATGCCCCTGTCCGTCATAATGTCCTTTAAAACTATAAGGTGCATCGCGTTCATTTCTTGGTATGATTCCCTTATTATTTAACGGCATTGGAAAGTCATAGTTCTCACCGATAGGATCCCATCCCTGACCGTCAAACCAGTTCACTGTTTCCGAGGCATCAATATCCGCTGTTTGGATAAAATATAGATTATCTGTATAGTTTTCATCTTGGAACAGAGCTAACCAATAAAGGTTTTCCAAAGAGGCAATCTGATATGGGTCGGTCTCTGTTCCGTCTCCAATTGGTGGAACAGCGGTCTGGGAAAAAACATTGGTGATTAAAAACAGCAGGATAGTTACAATATAATATCTATACATATTCTCCTCCTTATTATCGGATTACCACCACACTTTAACTATACAGGTAACCCCTTTTTGTCAATACTTAATCTTGTGACCATTATTTTAAAATGAGCATCTTTCTCACTTGTGAATGATTACCAGCTTCAAGCTTGTAGAAATAAATCCCCGATGCAACATTTCTACCATTTTTTGTATTTGGACTCCAAACAACCTGACTACCTTATATCAATAAATAAGAAAGAATTGTATCGAAGGGTATAGAAAACCAAAACCGTATCAGAAGAGGTCTTCCTTCGATACATTTCGCTGTAAAGAAAAGCATGAAGTAAACAGCAAAATACTCAGGATGACAGAGTTGTTGTAAGTCGAATAGAGTACCAAGAATCAAGCGGTATAACAATCAGGATGACAAATCTTTATCTAATACTGTTAATGCCTCTTACTTCCTACTTTCTTACGCATGTTAATTTCATGCTCACAATTCTTCTTTTCAACTTTTTTTATTCGTGTCTATCTGTGGTATCATTAGTGTCTTTCTTTAGATCATCACCAGCTGTTCCTTCCGCTGGAGCGTCAAAAAATTCCTTTTTGTCCTCTTTTTTTACTCTGTGTGCTCTGTGTCTCCGTGGTTATATTTCTTTTTTGTTTTCCTTTGAAAAAACCTGCTATTCCTCCCTCCGGCATCGCTCCCTCTCCCCCACTCGCTCCCTCGCATTTCTCACTTTTCCCTTGACTTATACTATCGAGTCATGAGATGCTTTCTTGTAGGAGTTTGTTATGACTGAAGCCAAATATTATTCGAAGTTACAGAACAAGAAGGTCAAATGCCTTCTCTGCCCTCATCATTGCCTGATTTCTCCGGAAGGAACAGGTATCTGCCGTGTCCGTAAAAATGTTGATGGTATCCTTTATACCCTTAACTATGGTGAAACCGTTACTATTAGTCTTGACCCTATGGAGAAGAAACCACTTTATCATTATTATCCCGGCAAAGATATTCTCTCTATTGGCAGCAACTCCTGTAACTTACGATGTGATTTCTGTCAGAATTACGCCATAAGCCAGATGAACAGCAGCACTGTCCATTTGAGCCCGCAAGACCTTCACAAATTATGTATCAAGCATAATGTTCCATTCGTCGCCTTTACCTACACCGAACCGATGACTTGGTTCGAATATGTTCTCGATGCTTCCCGGCTCCTGCAGCAGAATAACATTAAATCCGTACTGGTAACTAACGGTTATATCAATCCGGAACCCTTGACTGAATTGCTCCCTTTCATTGATGCCATGAATATTGATCTGAAAGGGATGTCGGACGATTTCTACCGCTCTCTCTGTGCCGGTACCTTACAACCCGTTTTGGATACGATCAAGACATCCTTTAAAAGTTGTCATATCGAGATCACTAACTTGCTTATCCCCGGTGAGAATGATAGCAAAGAGATGATTCAGGATCTGATAAATTTTGTTTCAGATATAAGTCCCGAAATTCCGCTCCATTTCTCAAGATATTTCCCTCATTTTAAGCGACATACGCAACCAACACCGGGTAAATCTTTGGAAACTGCTTATCAATTAGCAAAAGAGAAATTGCATCATGTTTATCTGGGGAATGTTTATACAGACAAGGAAGGAAACACCTATTGTGCGAATTGTCAAGCTCTCCTGATCGAGAGAAGGAATTATAATATTGTCATCCATAACCTGCAGGGCGATAGCTGCAAAATTTGCTCCACCCCACTCTATGGGAAATTCTCCTAATGATCCGTTCGATTTTCCAGATAATCACCATCCCCGACAAGATCCTCATTGCCTTATTACTCATTCTCTCCATTTCTTCTGTCTTTTATCTAAGAGGATCAATTAATAATGCCCAGCTTGAGATCTATGTCGATAACGAACTAATAGGTTCTTACAACTTGCAACAGGATCAGATCATACCAATCAAAGATGGTATCACGGCAGAGATCTCAGATGGACGGGTTCGTATGTTAGAATCTGTCTGTAAAAACCAGATCTGTGTTAAACAGGGTCATAGTAAAACTATCCCTGTCATCTGTGCACCGGAAAGGATAGCCCTGATCATCAAACACAAGAAAAAACCGGATATAATGATAACAAGATAATTCAGGAAGGATAAAAAATGAAACAGAAAAAACAAAGCAGAAAAAAAGTAGTAACTAAAAGAGGTTCCGCTTCTTTAGATTTTAAAAAGATCATTATCTATATCTTTGCACTCGCTGTGATCATTGCCATCTATCTCTATCTGGCGAATGTCGGCAGAATGCAGGACACAAGCACTGACAGAACGAGATTGGATTCTTTTATCGAACGACCTGACCGAGAACCGGTATTTCGCAAAGATAGTGAACTGAGTTTTCTTAAACTTGACGGCACTCTCATTACTACTATCGAAATTGAGATCGCTAATACTACTGCTTCTCGAATGCAAGGGTTAATGTTTCGCCAATCAATGGCGATGAATAGAGGGATGCTCTTTATCTTTGAATTTTCACACAATATCGAAATGTGGATGAGAAATACCTATATCCCACTCGACATGATCTTTGTCAGAGAAGATAAGACCATCGCTCACATCGAAACTAATACAGTCCCCTTTCTTGAAGAAACTATCTACTGTCCGGTACCGGTCAAATATGTTATCGAGGTCAATGCCGGTTTCACTGAAAGATATGGTATTGAACCTGGTCAAATGATCGATTGGTATTAGCAGTTTTTATCTATTCACTGCTCTCGGGATAGAGCATCTTGTAGGTTAAGCCCATTCTCGGCTTAGCCATCCAGTCCTTTACCGTCTCACGCCATTCCAGATAATGCTCTGTCTTTTTATGAGCAATGACCGCCTCTTCGCTTTTAAAAACTTCAATTAAGAGAAATCTGGTCGGATCATCTTCACCCTGTAAAACATCGAATCTGACATTGCCCGGCTCTTCCACCGAATTGTAATGATTCTTTGCCGTTGCTCTGATAAAATCTTCCAAATACTCGCTCAGCACATAAATTGTGACAACATTAACTATCATATCCTATTCTCCAACAACTTATAGTTAACTATCTAACTAACTTCTTATTAACCTGTTACATATCTGTTATATAAGCAGTAATTTTTTCATGTTTTTTCTTAATATAAGTTGTCACCCTGAGTGATTCTTGGAATGGCTTCTTGCTACCTCTACCCAAGAATTGTATCGCAGGGCGACAATTCAATACTAATCTCTGAATATTGCATCCTTCGATACAACTGGCTATGCCAATCACTCAGGATGACATTGGTAGGTATTATATCGAGTGGTATGATGATTTCTTGCTTTTTTCTTAGAATACACCGTGAAGGGGTGATATATTATAGCCTGAGTTTTTAACCTCAGGTATGGTTCGGAGATCCATTGGGTGGCGGGTGGTTCAGTTCCTTTCAATACCAGACACTAAAGAGTCTGGCTATTTTACTACATACCCCTTCGGGGTATGATTCCCTCACTTCAACCTTTAGGGACTCTACGAGTCGGCTTTAGCCGACTCGTGTACTCCCCATTGATACATTACTGATAAATTTTCGCTAAATGAACTAGTTTTACTAATAATTCTGATAGAGATT
The DNA here is from genome assembly GCA_019429305.1 of Candidatus Cloacimonadota bacterium. Taxonomy (NCBI): domain Bacteria; kingdom Pseudomonadati; phylum Candidatus Cloacimonadota; species Candidatus Cloacimonadota bacterium. The sequence continues at coordinate 231,219 of JAHYIR010000001.1, read as the reverse complement.
ATCTTAATTCACGTTAAGAGGAAAGATTTTTATTGACTGGAGATTTATCGTCCGAAAAGTGAAATAAATTAATAGAATTGGTCATAATAGATGCAAATAGGAATTCATATAAGTCATGAAGCTGCCAAAAAGATCGGTGGTATCGGTTCAGTTCTTAGCGGAATATGTAATACCGAATCATATCAGCAGTTTTTTTCCAGAACGATATTCTACGGACCTCTCTTCGATGATCAGAGCAGTTTACATCCGGAAAGGTTAGGCAAAGAGGCAAATGTCCTCTTTTCTTCATTAGACGGGATAAACGAAAAATATCCACAGTTACATGATATCTGTTATCATGCTAATATTGATATCGTGTATGGCACAAAAAAGATCTTTGATGAAATACACCCAACACAGAGCACAGAAGTTGAGGTGATTTTGGTTGGTGTTAAAAGATTGAAGATCGAAAAACTCAATAGCTTCAAGTTTCAGTTATGGGAAAAATTTCAGTTTCAATCCGACTTATACAACGATTGGGATTGTGAGCAGTATGTCAGATTAGCTGTCCCTTTTGTTGATATAATCCAAGCGTTAGCTGCACCGCAAGACGAGATAGTAGCTTTCTCTCATGAATATATGGGTGTCCCCTGTTGCTTGAAACTATTATTATCAGAAGATATAAATAAGAGAACCTATTTCTATGCTCATGAGGTCTCAACTGCTCGTGCTTTGGTAGAAAAGCTCCCCGGACACGATATCACTTTTTACAATTTGATGAAAAGGGATCTGGAAAATAGTTTGCCGATGGAAGATAGATACGGTTCTCAGAAAAATAACTACCGGAATGAACTGATCAAACTGGCGACAAATTTTGACAGTATCTTAGCAGTAGGAGACTGGATAGAAAAAGAGTATGCTTATCTACAGCCGATAGTCGATCGTGAAAAGATCCATATAGTTTATAATGGAGTTCCTACCAATAATTTGTCATTTGATGATAAGATAAGTTCCCGTAAAAGGTTGATCGAATACTGTAACAATCTCTACAATTTCACACCCGACATAATATTTACCCATGTAACCCGCTTAGTGATCAGCAAAGGTTTATGGCGTGACATCCGCTTTCTGGAAGAGATGGATAAGTATTTTGCAGAGAATAACATGAAGGGATTTTATATCCTTCTATCCAGTTTGATCTCTACAGGTAGAGACCCTGCAGAAATAGAGCGGATGGAAAGTGAATACGGCTGGCCTGTTTTGCATCAAGAGGGATATCCTGATCTGATCGATTACGAACGTGATGTTTACAGCTCTATCAAGATCTTCAATGCTAAATCAAGAGCAATTAAAGGTGTATTTATTAATCAATATGGATTTTCTCCCGAAACAACGGGAAAAAGAATACCGGCAGGAACAAGCTTTAGTGATTTACGGTACGGTTCTGATGTTGAACTTGGCTTTTCTATCTATGAACCTTTTGGCATAGCACAGATAGAGACGGTTCCTTTTGGTGGAATTGCAGTTCTCAGTAGGCAATGCGGTTGTTCCTTCCTGTTGGACGTTGCTTTCCGAGACGCAGCCATAAAACCTTATTACTATATCGATTTCTCAGAGATCGATATCCAAGATGAAAATAAAATACTCAATCTCTCTTACTCTCAAAGAACAGAACTGGAACACCAGTTATTCGAGAAACACAGTAAACGTATCTTCGATCTTCTTCCTAAAGATGATCAAGTGCGAGAAGAACTTTTAAAACAAGCACATAGCACAACAGAAAGTTTGAGCTGGGAAAGCAACATTGCTCAATTCTTCAGTTCACTTTCCGGCAATAATTAAGATAAAAGAGTGATTAACTAATAAATGAAAAATAGTTTATAGAATGGAGTGAAGATGATCAAAAATAAGGCAATATTTGTTATAGCTGCATTAATACTGTTGTTTTTTACTAACTATATATATGCTCAGCAAGCAGAATTACAAGTCAAGATTGAACCACCGGCATTAATAGCCGGCAGCTCGGGTGAAATTCTGGTGACTTATGTATTCCCTCAAGGAATGCATCAGATCCTGCAAGAGGATTATTTCTTCTTTGAAGTTGAAGACCAGGTAGGGTTTTCATTTGGTGATCTTGTCTATCCGGAAGGTAAAATCGAAGACGACGGTTTTATCCACCTTTATGGTCAGGCAACTTTAACGAGAACGATAACAGTCTCCCCCGCTACAGTACCCGGGTTTTATGAAATCGATATCTTGGCAGGTTATCAACTTTGCTATGATTCCGGTGCCTGTATCATGCCGGAAGAGGTTGATATAACAGCCGGACTGGAAGTTTTGCCCAGAATTGAAGAATCTGAGATAGAAACAGCTCTGCCTCCAGTAGAGTCATCAGATAGTGAACCAATCCTCTTATATCTCTTTTTTGCCCTTATTGGAGGTATAATACTCAATCTTACGCCGTGTGTACTGCCGGTACTTTCTTTACGTGCGTTTACTTTGATCCGCGATAGTCAAGATGACAAAAAAAAGATCACCATCAGCTCTCTTGTTTATTCAGCAGGAATTCTCTTCTGTTTCCTGTTGTTAGCGATTATAGTGATTGCGCTTAAAGCATCTGGAGAGTTGGTCGGTTGGGGTTTCCAGTTTCAGAATCCCACTTTTGTACTGGTCCTCACAGCCATAATTTTTGCCTTTTCACTGGCACTTTTTGACGTTTTTGTGATTACTGCACCCGATAGCAAGGTTGCTAATAAAATGATTAGTAAAAGGGGATTAGCCGGATCTTTCTTCATGGGTGTTTTTGCCGTGTTACTCGGTACACCCTGTACTGCACCAATTTTGGGAGCTGCTTTGGCATTTGCCTTTGCTCAACCACCACTGCTAATTATCGCCATGTTCAGTCTCATCGGTTTAGGAATGGCACTCCCCTTTATCCTGATTGCTTTCAAACCTGCTTATGTCAAAAAACTACCGAAGCCAGGTGAATGGATGAACATACTGAAAGAAATAATGGGATTTCTCCTGCTCTTTTGGGCTATCAAAATGCTGCAAGTGCTTTACTATCAGCTCGGTGGTGATGCATTGATCTCTATCATTTACTTCCTGTTAGGATTAGGTTTTGCCTTCTGGATCATTGGTCGTTTCATTCGACCGGAAGTTAAACCTGTTACAAAGATCATAGCTCTGATCATTGCCATTCTGATCGTCATCTTTGTTGGAAACCTTACCCTCCGTTTCGATGATCAGAATCTAAGAACTGATGATCAATCTGAAGTTATATCGGGCAGATGGCAGTCATTCTCTCCGGAAAGGATCCATGAACTTAGAGAAGAGGGAGTTCCAATTTTTATAGATTTTACAGCTAAATGGTGTACAACTTGCTATACAAATGAATTAACCGTACTCTATACATCAGATATACAAGAGGCATTTGAACGAAAAGGTGTGGAGCTTTTCATTGCTGATTTCACTCGCTATGATGAGACAATTGCGCAATGGATACAGAGTTACGGAAGAGTAGGTGTGCCGGTATATGTCTTCTATCTGCCGGGTGAAGAAGAACCTATTCTATTACCTGAAATAATAACCAAGAGAATGGTCTTTGATGTCTTAGACAGAATTGAACCATAAGTTATATATTGGAATAGATTTTGCTTAATAATATATAGTGAGGTAAGATGAAAATAAATAGAAGATCAACACTATTATTATCGATTGTTATACTAATGATCGCACTTCTGATCATAGCGTGCGATCGATTTGATAACAGTTTTCAACCAGCTGAAGAAGATATTAGCTATACAGAACATTTAAACCTGTTCAGCAGCACCCTATTCGAGTCACTATCAGAAAATAATATTTCAGCGGTTATGAATTTCTATAGTGAGGATTATCTGAATGATGGGTTAACTAAGAGTGACGTCGAGATCTATTTTACACAATTAGCAGAGATCGTAACCGAGGATCTTAGTATCACTATTGAAGATCATGATCAAGCAGCTCTCTCTTTTCGCTATAGGATAGAAGACAGTTCAGCGAGCATAGATACTTTGATAGTCGAATATACACTCGACAAGAATGCAGGTTACCTATTAATCGGTAATCAACAAACTCCGGAAGAACCTGAAGAAATGCGGGTATTAGTTGAACTCTTCACGGCTACTTGGTGTCCTAATTGCCCTTATGTAGAAGCAGCTTTACATGATCTGAAGCAACTATACGGTAATAGATTCTATTATATAGAGTACCATATTATGGATGCATTGGATATCGGTAATATGGATATCCTCAATTATTATCAATTATCTACTGCTCTGCCAAAGAGCATCATTCAGGGAAGTATGGAGATTCCTACCGGTTCTCCGAATAGTTATGACGAGTATAATTTCGCTATCTCTTCATTCCTTAATCAGTATGCAGAGTTCTTTTTTGAGGATTTTAACTATGCTATTTCTGATGGGAACCTATCATTTCAGGTTCGAATAGCTACTGAGAGTTTAGATTTAACAGATCTGCAGCTAAAATATGCTTTGATTGAAAAAGAGACCGATGTAAACAATGCAGCCGGACAACCCTGTCGCAATGTTGTGTTTTACAAAGACGCAGTTTCTTTGACGCCCGACATGTTTAATGTGTTGGTAACAGAGGATTTTATTTTACCGGAGTTTTCTTTTACCGAACCGAGATTAGTTGTCTGGTTACAGACCATTGAAGACGTTTATGATAGTGAAACATGCATTGTACATAATGTCATTGAATATGAAATAGTTTTACCCTGAAAATAAGGAGGAATAATGAAATATAGAATAGTAATTTTAATAGGTATCTTAATGTTGTTCGGAGTTTTGAACAGTGAGCCGATAAGAAATTTTACTTTACCGGACGTGAACAATCAAAACGTAAACATAGCAGATCATATCGGCAAAGGGCTCATCGTCATCGACTTCTGGGCAAGCTGGTGTGCACCATGCATGCAACTCTTACCTGAGATCGAGAAGATCCATCGGGAATATGAAGATGTAAAGGTGATAACAATTAACATAGACAGACCCCGTGACGTAAATAAGGCAAAAAGTCTTCTCCGCTCTCAGAAATATACATTTACTACACTCTTTGACACTAATCAGGATGTTATGAAGCAGTTTAATGTATCATCTATCCCCCATACTTTTCTCATTAGTTTGGATGGTGAGATCGTCTATGAACATATCGGATACACCAGGGGTGACGAAGCAAAACTGACCTCAGAGATTGAAGAGTTGTTATCATTGATCACAAAACAGGAAGTAGAGGAAAAAGCTGTTATAGAGCAGGAGTGTATTGAAGAAAAATGAAAATAATCATATCATTATCTGCCTTATGGCTTATCCTCTTTTTTTCAGTTGGGATCTGTTATGCTCAATTCCAGATCTCGGGACTCAATGAAGCCCAATATATCTACAAATCTGCTCAAGATTCTCTCTCCAGCTATTTTTATAATGAAACCCTTGTCAGATTAAATTATCAAAATATCGAAGCCGGGATATCATTTATTGCAGAATTACCTAAATATGATCAATTCCAGCCAATCCAAGATCTCCGACCTTCTGATATTGATTATCGCTGGGATGAAAGATATATACAATTAAATTTAACAGATCTGCGTTTAAGAGCCGGTTCCTTTTCCGAATTCTTTGGTAACGGGATCCTTTTACGTTCATATCGTGACAAGACTTTTGATCACGATACGAGATTAACCGGTATTAACATGCAAATGAGTCATAATTCCTACCAATTCAAGGGTCTATATGGTTCCTTGCCAAATGAGTTCTCTCCCAATAATAACGATCTTATCGCCGGATTGGATCTGACTGCTCCAATTAACGGCACAACTCAGTTAGGGTTGAGTTTGACCTCACAACAGCTAAGGAGGACTGATAACAGATATAGCACAAGAATAGCTGCCGGTGGTAGAATAGAGGTTATAACTGATTTTTTTGACTTCAATTCCGAATATGGAGAATCGAAATCATACAGAACATTCGGTCGGGTGAGAAGAGGACAGGCATTTTACGGTTTTGCTAATACCTATATTGGTCCTTTCACTATCTCAGGTGGTTATAAAAATTACGACCGATTTGATGATAGAATGAATGACCTCCCAACACTCAATGCCAGTGAAGAACCTCTCTCCGAAAGATTTAATCCCGGATACGATGAAGAGGGATTATTGGGACAAATCAGATACAATCCCTCAATTACCTCACAGTTGGGAGTTACTTACTCAGAAGCATGGAACAGTGATTTCTCTATCAGGCAGAGTGACTTGTTGCTGGAAGGAAGGAAATTTTTCCCAACTTTCACACTGGGACTGGAATATGCTCAATTAGAAACAATTGATAAGGAATGGGAACTTTGGTTAAAGGAGATAACTCCGGCAATAATGTTTGACTTTAACTTGATGAATCTCCCCACACATCTCCGCACAGAATTCGGTTATAAGGAAAAAGTGCAAGGAGAGAGCACTTCTGAGATCTATAATCCCTTATTACAGTTTGATCTGTTCTTTAATAAGTTCTCGCTATCTCTCATCTCGGAATTAGAGTTCTATGATCTCAATGAATTGGAGAAAAATCGAACTTGGCTTGGCATGGAACTATCAACCGGACTTTTTTCTCATACAGATATGAAACTCTTTATCGGTGAAGAAAAGGGTGGTAAGGTTTGTCGTAGTGGTGTCTGTTACTATACTTCACCGTTCAAAGGTCTGAGATTAGACCTGACTACGAGATTTTAGATGTTCTCTGTTTAATTATAAAACAATGTTCCTTAAATTAAGGAGGTAGATTTGAAAAAATACATACTAATGATTACATTACTCATTACCATACAACTAATAACTGCTGATATTGACTATTACCCTCAACTCATAGTAGCTGAATTATTAACTGCCAGCTGGAGTGGAGACGCGGATGAGGCATATACAGGTATCCAGGAAATAATGAATAATTATCACTATGGTGAAGTGATCCCGGTTCGTTACTATACTGAACAAAATAGTGGGCAGTATTCTTCACCGTCCGTTGAAAATCTTATAGATGATTACTCACCATCGGTATTCCCATCGTTAATAGTAAATGGCACTTCCAGAGTCTCAGGTACCAATGTCCCTGTGAATACTGGATTACCTTATCATGCACTAATCGAAAAGGATTATTACAATACCGTACCGATCAAAGTAGAAATTCTTGATTTCAATAATACTACTGGCTATGTCGAAGTTTTAATAACCATGCTTTCCGGTTCAGAAAGTTTACAAAATGCAACTGCAAGATTCATTCTCATCGAAGATGATGTCGATATCAACGTTACTAATCTTGCCCGTCTGGTCGAGCAGCAAACTTTCTCTCTTACCGGACAAAACAATACTGTATCGTTAAATACTACGCTGACCATCAATCCTTCCTGGGATGAAAATAATCTCAGAGCTCTGGTATATGTCAGTGACTCTACAGGGCAGATCATCCAGGCAGCATCAACGTATGCAACTCCTACAAAGTTCATCCGCGCTGCAGTTCCCAATCAGAGAATAGATATTGGTCCTTCTGCCGGCCTTTTCGAAGTGGATTATTTTGCTTTATTCAACTGGGGTGAGGATATAGATCTGACTATATCTGTTCAAATTGACAACGCCCCGCCATCGTGGTTTCTTACCTATTGTGATGATGATGGTTTATGTTACTTTGGGCCACTTGATTTTTCATTACAAAGCGGAGAAGAAGATAAGTTTCACGCAAATATTATTCCTGATAGTATTGGAATGATGGATTATCATTTTCTTGTGCAAAGTGATGATTTTGCTGAGGATTATCTAATACCTTTTAGATTTATTACAAATGATGTTGATTATTTGATAATAGATGGTGATGGTTGGTCTGATTATGAAACTTATACTGCTGCAGTATTAGAAGATATTGATCATTCTTATGGTATCTGGGATACCGGGTTTGCAGATTTGAATAACATGATAACGCAGAACTTTAATCACATACTCTGGATAACAGGAGAAAGAGAACCGGCTCTCACTGAACAAGAAATTGGGTTTCTTAGTAATTATCTTGATAATGGTAATAATCTCTTTATAACCGGTCAGAATATCGGCAAAGATTTAGTACTCAACCCTCTCTATAGTAATTTAGTGTTTTACAATGATCATCTGAATGCTCTTTTGATATCGGAAAGCACTGACATTAGGCAAATAAACGGTGTCGCCGGTGATTATATCTCGGATGGACTTTCTTTTAGTATAGAGGGAGGAGACGGAGCAGATAATCAACAAAACCCTGAAGTCATAAATGCTTATCAGCAAAATGGTACAGAAACATTCTATTATGAAGATAATAGTGTTGCCGGAATACGCTCAGCATCAACCGCAAATAACAGCAAAATAGTCTATCTGGCTTTTGGCTACGAAGCAATTGATAATCATGATGATCGACGAGACCTGCTATCAAATGTCTTGAATTGGTTCGAAGTGACCAGCACAGATGATTTGATTAACCCATCAGATCTGCCGAATATACAATTATTCCCCAGTTATCCCAACCCTTTTAATTTAAATCAGACAGGTGAATTAGATAAAGGACAACGGTTTGTGACTATACCCTTTACTAATGACGGAGAAAAACTTAGTGATGATGTATCCATTATTATCTACAATATAAGAGGTCAAAGAATTAAAACCTTGACAGATATTAAACCTATGGATAAAAATGATTATTATGTAACTTGGGATGGAAAAGATGAAACAAACAAACAGGTTGTTTCAGGCATATATTTTTATTCACTATCTTTCGGGTACGAAACACAGATTCGTAAAATGTTGCTTATTAAATAACAAAAAACAAAAGGAGATTCGATGAAGAAGCTTTTCTTATTTATGGGGTTTCTTCTCCTAACAACAAACTTCTTGCTGGCATCGCAAATGTTCGTTGTGGGAGAAGTCTTCACTCAGACGTGGTGCCCCTATTGCCCAGCAGCGCGGTCGGCGTTGCATCAGATGTACAATCAACCAGAGACTTTCCCTTATTTTATCCCCCTAATTTGGCAAGGGGATGGACCTCATCCTAGCCCAAATTACTCAGGAAGAGGAAATTTATATGGAGTGTCCGGTATTCCACATGGACAATGGGGTGGTACTATAGCAGTTGTGGGCGGCGGAACAGGAACTTACGGCGCTTATGTTAATGCTCACAACCAAATTGTTAATACCAATAGTCCAATCGACCTAAATCTTGAAATATCACTAAACAATCAGAATCAGCTGGTTTTAAACGTTGATGCCGTTATGACCGGTAATATTTCAACAACCAACAATAACATTATCTTCATACTAACTTATGATCTGACCAGCGTAATGGATCCCGATTACTTTGCCTCAGTTAAAAGATACTATCAGACTAGTTTTCCTCTCACATCTACAGGGCAAACGGGAAATTATAGCCATGCCTTTGATATTGATCCGACATGGGATCTATTCAAAGTTACAGGTGTAGTAATAGTACAAAATCTTGTTAATGGTAATGCCGTAATCCATCAAGCAGCTAAAGCAGATTTTTCACAGCTTACATCCATGTTCTCCAGTAATGTGCAGCAAGGACCACCTGAGCTGCATGTACAATTCTATGACTTTTCATTCCCTGCTCAAGATATCGAATCATGGGCTTGGGATCTAAATGGTGATGGAACTATAGACAGTACAGAGCAAAATCCGTTTTTCGTTTATACGGAAGTCGGTACTTATGATGTAACCTTACAGATCTTTGACGGGACAGATACAGTCGAGTTAACAATGGAGAATTATATAACGGTTACCTCTCCGGACAATGTTTCTGGTAACGTTAGCGGGATATGGAATCCAGATCATGGTGTTTACTATATAAACGATGATATAACAATATCTGATGAATCATATCTGATCTTACAACCGGGTGTCGAAGTAAGGTCTTCGAACAGTGCTATAATTATTGAAGGGAGTGGCTATATATATGCCAATGCTGAAGATGATGACCCGATAACTTTGACTTCTGACACTAATTGGAAGGGAATACGTATAGATAGTACTATCGCTGAAAATACATTTAATAACTGTATGATATCTAAAGCAAATCAGACTGCGATGATCATTAACAACGCCCGGGTTAATATCATAGGAAACACTTTTTATGAAAACTCCGGTGCTGCTGATCCCGGAGCTGTCAAGATAACCAATTCTGAGAACATCGTTATGAGAAACAACACTTTTGCCAATAATCATAGTACTAACGGTATTGGAGCAGTAGATATCTATACTTCTAATTTTGAAGTAAAAAACAATCTCTTCGTTAATAACACAGGATTCTTTGGCTCTTCATTTGGGATCAGATCCGGTTCAGCGATTATCTTCAATAACAATACAATAGCTAATAACGAATATCTCTCAAGCAATGGATTCCATGTCTTTAATCACAACTCATTCCTACAGATAAGAAATTCTATCGTCAGAGGTGAAGGATCGATCATTTCTGCTTTTACCGGATCCAGCACCTTAGTAGAGTACAGTAATATAACCGGTGGTTATTCCGGAGTTGATAATATTGATACTGATCCACTCTTTGAAAACTCCACAGAGGGATCGGGAATTGAGTATAATGGTTTAGAGGCGATCTGGTATTTATCAGATGAATCACCATGTATAGATGCCGGTAACCCAGCAGCAACTTATAATGATCCCGAGGATCCTTATAATCCGGGTTACGCTCAATACCCAGCTAAAGGAACTATTCGAAACGATATGGGTGCTTACGGTGGATCAGGTACTTCTTACTGGGTCAGTGTTGACGACAACTTAATTGTTCAACCATCAGTAATGAATAGGATTATTGCCTATCCTAACCCCTTCAATCCGACAGTAAATATCTCACTGAGTCAAATTGAATTTTCACTTGACAGACCTATAAACTTAAGAATTTATAATATCAGAGGTCAGTTAGTGAAAACGATGCTTGAAAATGAGTTAACAAACCGAACAGAATTCGTTTGGAACGGCTTAGATGAAGAAAACAGAGCTGTTCCATCAGGGATTTACTTCATTCGTTTCGCATCTGACAATCTACAGGTGAACCATAAAGTATTATTACTGAAATAAACCACACACACCCCTCAAATAGAAAGAGCGATAACCATCCCCTCGGTTATCGCTCTTTTCTTATATAAATTACTTATCTAACCTTACTCTTCTCCAACATAAGGATTGAAACTCTTCTCTTCTCCTATGGTGGTTGCGTCTCCATGCCCGGGTAACACTAACGTATCCTCCGGAAGTATAAATAGCTTTTTCTGAATAGAAGCTGCTAATTCTGCAAAGCTGCCACCGGGAAGATCAGTTCTTCCTACATTCTCAGCAAACAAGGTATCTCCGCTAAACAAATAGTTACCAGTTAACAGTGCCGCCCCACCTTTAGTATGACCCGGAGTATGGATAACTTTGATCTCTTCTTTCCCTAAAAAGAGAGACATACCATCTTCCAGAACTATATCTGCAGATGGTGAAACAGTGTTTTGCTCATAAAAGAGACTCAAATTAAGATCTGCCTTGTAGAGCATCATCTCATCAGCTTTATGAACACCTATTTTAGCATCAGGAAATCTTTCTTTGAAATAACGATTACCTCCTATATGATCACCATGCCCATGAGTGTTGACTATGTATTTTAGAATAAGTTTGTTATCTTTAATGAAACTAATCACTTTCTCTCCTGGTGCACCGGGATCTATCAGCATTGCTTCACAACTCTCTTCATCCCAGAGAAGATAGCTATTTGTCTCAAAATCCTTTAACAGAATGAATTTTTCATACTTCATTATAAACCTCATTATTTATCTGCTTTGATTATTAGTTCTCGAACCCTGCTCTTTGGTAACTTCTCTACCTCTATCTGACTATGATAATTGTTATCAGTACCAAAAGCAACTATATCTCTATCAGCAGCTTTATTAGTATAGCTCAAGACAATCTCTGCTGCTAATTTGATCTCATCGTCTGATAACATTCTTTTACTGTTAACAAGACCTATTGGCCCTAAACAATTCGCTGCCCGTAATACTAACTCATCTTCGACAAATCCGAAGATCTCTTCCAGCTCTTCCCTATTTCTTCCTATGATCAACTTAACTTCACTATTAATGCGAAAATGCCTGCCGAAACGGAGAAATTGAATGAATCTCTTTTCCAGCATATTATAATTCATTAGATCTTTTAAGCGGTTAGAATAACCCTTATCAGTAAGCAAACAACCTCCACCCGGAGTACTATATTCATGTAAACCAAACTCTTCAGCCATTTCAATTTGTCTATGACGTCCTCTTCCTTGGATATCAAGCATATCTGCTTTATTGATCCATCCCTCTCTGATCGGTTTAGTATCGGGCAATAGTTTTTGGGATAGAGGTCTGATGATCAGATCACCGTAACCGCTATACTTCTTAACGGCATTCATGGCATCCATTCTCTGAGACATCGGTCTCTGTCCAAGCACTTCTCCTGAGATCAGGAAATCTACACCTTCCTGCTCCATTAGTTTACCCGCTTCTCTGAACATTAACGAATGACAATCAATGCAGGGATTGAGATTCTTACCAAATCCATAGCGTGGATTCTTAATTATCTCTAACAACTTTTCTCCGATATCAATGACTCTCAATCCCAGCCCTGCAGAACTAGCTATCTTTTCTGCTTTATCGGCAGAGAAAAAATAACTCTCAAAGAAGAGTGGAATAATTTCATAACCTAATTTCTTCATCCAAAGTACGCTTAATAGACTATCCAACCCTCCGGAAAATAGAGCATAAGCTCTTTTTAATTTTATCTTCATTCTATCACTCTTTGTCTTTTACTTGATATTTTCGAACAACATGTTCACTCTTGGCACTCTCTCCTAAATATTTAAGATCCTGCATTCGTAAAGAGAAAGGTGTATGACCTTCATTTAGACTGTATTCAGTACGATAAACATAGATTTCTCTCAGATCATTTAGATCGCAAACAGGGGGTAACATGTTCCCCGAATAAGAATTAAATCTACCCTGTTGCTTTACAATATTCAAATATGGTATAGATTGCTCTGTTAGAAGTACAGCTACACCATCATAAGCTATGAGTAACACATATTCAGCATCGACAGCATTTTGTTTTAATATATTATCTAACCTTCCGGTTTGCCTTGTACTTATTGTACTGTCTATATTGCCCGTAATTATATATCCTTTACTCGAACAGGAGATCAAAAAAAATATTAATGGTACTAAAGTTATCATTTTCGCCATCGTAAAATCCCTATCCCTTCCCAAACCGGATCAGAAAAGTCAATATCAACCGGCATAGCAATTTGATTATCATCCCAGAGAAGCTCAGGTATTCTGCTCCATTCTAAGAGTTGTGCAACCTCATTCAGATTATTAAACTGTGTGCGGAAAATTATCGCCCTGTCAAAAAACTGAACATAGGCAAGGGATTTTATCCACATTCCTGCCGGCATATCAGGACTGCGAAAATGCCAGTCATCATCATTAATTATCAGAACTCCGTTTTTGAGATATGTATCGAAGTCAAGTTGATGAGAGACACCATCTCTGCCTACTAACAGAAATTCTTCTCCCTGTATGGGATATACGAAAGTTATCAAATCCCTGAAATAAATACCCTGTACCCTCTTAAACGGTTCCGGGTCTTCAATTACTTCTAATCTTGTTAACAGGTCTTCGGCAAAGAAGATATAATTAGGCAATATTGATTGGTGATGTCCTTCTGTTTCAATCGTTCTGATCCCGTCAATCCAATACATATCACGCATTCCGGGTACTACCAGACGGATATTGTCTTCATCTAATATTTCATCATTTCTCCGAAGAGCTATCAGAGCTTTACTATCTAGCAAATCCTGTCTGGTTAGTCTAACCTGATAATTATCATAAGAGATGATCTTTATCTGATCGTATTCTAAAACTTCTAATGATTGTAGTATCTGATCTAAATAGACTCCTTGCCAATTATCAGTTCTAATTCGCTCGCCACGTTCTCGTTTAGTTTCCAAATCAACCAGTTCTAATTGCCTTAAATCCTCAATCTCTAAGGTAAACTGTCTGGAACTGTCTATTATCATAATCGACAAAGCCAATGACCACATATAAAGCAAAATAGCAACTAATATGATCACTTTAAATCTATTCATTCTACCTCCAATTCAAAAGTGTATTCTTTTTTCTAACAGCAGGGAAAATTATTTCTTTAAATTATAGTGTCAACCGTTTTCCAAACATTTAACCACATCCTCTATTAATTTATTTAGCAACAATTTAATATCATCCTTAGTATTCTGACCTATACTTCTTGCTTTGTCACGGGTAGAATGTATCGAACCGTGGAAGATACTTCTTCATGACTGCTTTCATGCTCGCCGAAATAAACAATGGATAGTCTACACAGAACCAGTTTCCTGTTTAACTCACCCTTCGATAATATTCCCGGAAGAGTTAACAAGAAGCTTTTCAGGAATCACTCAGGGTGACACTTTTGGAGTATTCTTAACTATTGCTATCATGACCTACTTGCGTCTGTTTTGTGATCTCGACTTAAATTCCGTCTTTTTGTCATCTCGACTGAAGCGAAGCGTAACGGAGAGATCTCAGCAACGACCAGAGCAATAAACAAACATATTGCTGTTTACTATACCAATACAAGTTATAAGATGCCTTGACTAAGCTTTGCTTGGCTCGGCTTATAAACCCATCATGAATTATATTGACACTTAATGCCTCCTTAAAAGCATTTATAGTCAAATACTTTTATAAGAGAGTTTCCTATGATGTCAGAAAAATTTACGAAAGAGATCAGACAACAGCTTGATAGTATAATGGGTACAGGTACATACAAAACCGAACGTATTCTGGTTACTCCCCAAAGCCCTGAAATAGAGCTGGCTAATGGTCAAAAGGTAATAAATCTTTGTTCCAATAACTATCTGGGGTTGGCAAACCATCCGGAAGTGATCAAAAAAGCTAAAAGAGCATTAGAGATCTGGGGCTATGGTATGGCTTCAGTGCGATTTATTTGTGGTACGCAAAAGATCCACAAAGAGCTGGAAGCAAAAATGTCTAACTACCTCGGTATGGAAGATACTATCCTTTACTCATCCTGTTTCGATGCCAACGGTGGTCTCTTTGAACCCTTATTCGCAGAAGATAGCGCTATTATCTCAGATGCCCTCAATCATGCATCCATAATTGATGGCGTGAGATTGTGTAAAGCACAAAGATTTCGTTATAAACATTCCGACATGAATGAACTGGAAGAAGATCTGAAGCGATCAGCTAACTGCAAATTCCGACTCATTGTGACTGATGGAGTATTTTCCATGGATGGTGATATTGCCAAATTACCGGAGATATGTGATCTGGCTGAAAAATATGATGCCTTGGTTATGGTAGATGATTCACATGCTACCGGATATATAGGACCGACAGGGCGAGGTACTATCGAGCATTGTGGGGTGCAAGGTCGAGTTGATATTATCAGTACTACTTTCGGTAAAGCTCTTGGTGGTTCTTCTGGAGGATGTATTTCAGGTTCTCGAGAGCTTATCGAATTTCTTCGGCAAAGATCACGCCCCTATATCTTCTCCAATACTATAGCTCCGCCAATTGTGGCAACAGTTATTAAGATCATTGATATACTAACAGAATCTAACAACTTCAGAGCTCACCTGATGACCAATGCCAAGTATTTCAGAAAAGGAATGATCGAGGCGGGTTTTGACATAATTCATGGAGATACAGCAATTGTTCCCGTTATGATCTACAATGAACCTCTGGCTATTCAGATGGCTGATAAACTTCTACAGGAAGGGGTTTATGTGATCGGCTTTACTTATCCGGTAGTTCCGGTAGGACAAGCACGTATTCGTGTCCAACTCTCGGCTGCTCATTCGCTTTATCATCTGGACAGAGCAATTGAATCATTTGTCAAGGTCGGGAAAGAACTGAACGTACTGAAATAGACCTACCTTTTTTAGATATTTTATTCTTACTCTTGCTGATATATATAGTATTCGCTCTGCAACAGAATCGGTAAAAGATGAGCTCATTAAGTATGAGTTCTGGTTGCTTTATTCATTTAACTCCTTATATTATCGGAAGAAAAAGATTAAGGAGTAATAATATGGCAACTACAACATTTAAAGCAACTGTAAAGTGGTTAGGAGATAAAACTTACTGCGAAGGTACTTCCAGAGGATTTAAAGTCGGGATAGACGAACCGCCACAATTAGGTGGAGATGATAAGGCAATGAACCCGGTTGAGATGTTACTTAACTCACTGGGTGGATGTATGTCGATTTGTGCAGCCGCCTTTGCTAAAAAATTCGATGTTGATCTGAAAGGATTTCATGTCGATTTGGAAGGTGATCTTGATCCGGAAGGGTTTCTCGGCATCAATCAAGATGTCAGACCCGGATACCAGGTGATCAGATATAAAATGCATTTCGATTCCCCTTCACCAAAAGAAAACATCGAGAAGCTTAAAAAGTACATCAAACAAAAATGCCCGGTATCAGATACTCTCTGTGGAGTTCAAGTCAAGGAATCTTGATCCTTAATTTGCATTATAATAGAAAAACCCCACTTAGCAAACTGAGTGGGGTTTTCATTACAAATTATCTTTCTAGTTTCATAAGATAATTAGATAACTAACCCAAAAAATCTGTCCTCTAAATTAGAAGAAAATCAAAGTCTCTTCTCCCACCATGTTTCAGAAACAACTGGATAAAAACCGAGATTGCAATAAAATTGCTGGTCTGAATAGACATAGATCTCTTTTGCTCCTAACTTGCCAGCTCGCATAATAGCTTCTAAAACAACGGCCTTTCCTAAACCCATTTTTCTATATGTATGATCAGTAGCAACCGGTTCAACATAGGCATAATTAGTACCGGGAATATACCAGAGTGCACAATGAGAAGCATAATTACCATTAGGTTCAACGACAGCCAGAACCAATTCAGGAATGATATGAGGACTGCTCAGCATAGTCTCTCTCCATTCAATATCTTCTCGCTCTTGTGAAGGTTCACCATCATGATCGAAACCACGCCACATGACGCGGTTATATTGGTAAAAATCCCAGCCATCTGCCATACTGATTATTCTAAAACCATCGGGTAAGGTATAGTTAAGATCAGTCCTCATATCCAAAACCGACACCGGCTCTCTGTCCTGACTTGGTAAGTAGCCCTTCACTATTGCTATTCTCTGTAGATCTCTGTCATTGTCAGAGATAATGATCCTCGATCTTCCCTCTGCTGAAAGGTTTTCTTCAGTATAGTCAATGATTTCAGGAAGCAGAAACCGATAGTTATTATCAATACAGATATGGATCTCTCCGAAACAGAGTTCAAAAGTAGCTAAAGCAACTATTACGCCATTATCTTCCCATAAACCTATCAGGTTCCTCTGATCCTCATTATCAACAGGTCGACTGATCATCCAAACCCATCTACCCCAAAGAAAATTTGGTTTAGTGACAATTCCTTCATTAATCCGGACAAGAAAATCACAAACTTGATGGTAATCATCACCAAAGCGTTCTTTATTTCGATACTTTCTCAAGTTGATACTCATATTTCTCTTTCAGTTCTTTATGTCATCTGATGTTCTCAGGAAAAATCAAGATCAGATGCATTAAAAATTCACTCCTAAATAAAACATAAATCAGCGGGTTTATCTAAATCTACTTATGCACCTTTGCGGGAAACCTTGCCAATCTTTTTCTTTATCCTTTTTTTTGCGTAGGTTTTAGCTAAACTGGTTTTGGCTTTAATTGTATCAGGATGATTCTTTCCCAGAATATGGGTTCTTATCGACAAAGCTTGAGTGAAAAACTCTAATGCCCTATCATATTTTTTTTGCCGATAATAGACTTTCCCAACCTCGAAAAGACAGTTAGCCCTCTCAGGGTGATTATCATCGGTAATATCATTCAAGATAGAAAGTGACTGCTCTAAATATTGTAACGACTTATCAAACTCTCCTTTATGCAGATAAATAGTGCCGATACTTTTTAGAATGACTGCTGTTTTGATGCCTTTATCTCCGATAACTTCCTGATAGATACTCATTGACTGTTCAAGATACCTCATAGCCCTGTCATAATCCCCTTTGTGGATGAGGGTAACACCAAGATTCGTTATACTGTCGGCTGTATCCGGATGACGATCCCCCAATACTTTTTTCCTTATTGATATTGCCTTAGTATGATATTTCAATGCTGTTTCGATATCTCCCTGTTCTTGATAAACCTCACCTAAAAGACTGATACAATAAGCGGCGCGTTGATGCATCACCCCAAAAATTTCTTTATTGATTGATAATGCCTCTTCAAGGCAATCAAGGGACTTTTTAAACTCAGCTTTATTAGCATAAATAACCCCCAAATTCGTTAGATCATCTGCTATTTTGATATGTCGGTCACCATGGTATTTTTTATCGATAGAGAGAGCTTTTTGACTATAAATCAGAGCATTGTTATAATCTCCGTTACGAATATGGACAGCACTAATTCTATCCAAAACATAAGCTGTGTCCGGATGATCTTCACCCAGTGTTTCTCTAATAATTGATAATGCCTGCTCGAGATAGTTTAGAGATTTTTTATACTGACTAGTTTTCGATAATATCGAGGCAATACATATAATACAATCAGCTGTATTCGAATTTCGTTCACCCAGAACGTCTCTCCAGATAGATAAAGCCATTTCGAAATACTCAATTGCACCTTGATAATTCCCTTTGTAATAATAAGCAATCCCCATATTATACAAATTTATTGCTATTTTCGGATGTCTTTTTCTCAAGACTTGCTCGTTATTCTTTTTTGCCAGTTGGAAGTATTCAAGGGCTTTATCAAAATCTCCCTTATTGATATAGATGACCCCAATAGCATTAAGATTATCACTGATTCTTATACTATGCTCACCGGGAATTTCTTCATTGATTGATAATGCTTCATTAAAGCAGTTAAGGGCTTTGTCAAAATCTCCCTTTTCTTTATAAACAGCACCTAGATTGTAGAGACTATCGGTTGTTTCTGGATGCT
This sequence comes from Candidatus Cloacimonadota bacterium, assembly GCA_019429305.1. Taxonomy (NCBI): domain Bacteria; kingdom Pseudomonadati; phylum Candidatus Cloacimonadota; species Candidatus Cloacimonadota bacterium. Next base: position 212,075 of record JAHYIR010000001.1, on the reverse strand, counting down.
TAGCCCCCAAAACCTCGTTATGAATTGAGTGAGCTAATTCAATACTTTGGAACGCCTTTTCTAATTCTCCTTTCTGAAGATAAGCTTTACCGATATTTTTGTGTATTGTGGCTGTCTCCGGATGGTGTGAACCGAGATTCTTTTTGCGAATATCTAATGCTCGTTTATAATAAGTCAAGGCATCGTCGTGATTGTCCTTGAGAAAAAAAACAGAACCGATGCTATTGAGAATTTCGCTTTCATCGATTTCGTCAAGTTTACGAACTTTTTTCAATAATCGCAAAGCTTTATGATAATTCTCTAAGCTGGTTTCGATATTATACTGCTCTTTCTCATAGTAACCCGCTTTGGTATAATAAAGAATTGCTTTCTCCCTCTCATTTGCTTTTTCATAATGTTCAGCAATTTTCTCTGATATTGATTGATCTCCCGGATATATATCATTTAAAATCTTAGCAGCTAATAGGTTTAGTATCTTTTGCTCTTTTTTCAACAGCATCTGGTATATGACATCACGTAAGAGTGCGTGGTTGAAGGCATACTTATTATCACTCAAGACATGCCAGATATACTCCTTTTCTCCAAGTTCTACATACTCTTTAATCAATGATTCATTCAGATCATTCCCCTGTTTGGCTACACTAGCGACAATTTTACATAATAATTCGACTGAAAATTCATTTCCCAGAATACTGGCTATTTGAATTGTCTTTTTTAATTGTGGTTCCAGTCGATTTATTCGCCCTTGAATAAAAGATTTCACCCTTTTCGGAAGATCTAATAGCGAATCTTTTTGGTAATATCGGTCACCCAATAAGATCAACTTGTCTGCATCATGAAAATATCGGGTGATCTCCTCTACTATAAAAGGATTTCCATTAGATATCGAATATACATGTTCAACAATATCGTGGGAGACATCTTTCTGCAGAATGGACTTCATTACCGAACCAACCTGATTCAATTCCAAACCTTTAAGATAAATCTTCTCTGCTTCAGTTTCATCATCGATTTGTAGATGCGGATACTCACCATTTTCAAGCTTGCGGGAGGTGATTATGAATTTGAAAGGTGTTTTTGTCCCTTTACCTGATAGAACTTTTATGATCTCTATTGATTCTTGATCCAACCAATGTAGATCCTCCATAACTAAGATGACCGGTTTAAATAGGCAGAAGATCTCTAATAATGACTTCAGAGCAAAAATCTTGCCAGACAATCTTTGCTTGGAATCTAATTTGGTATAAATACTCCCTTTCCAATCTAAGCCAATAATTCCGGCAATTATAGATTCAATCCTATCCAACTCTTTAATAGTTTCTGGTGCACAGGGTAGCTCGATGATCTTCTGACGGAATTTAGACCAATGTTCGCGGAAATCCTTCCGCCGTGCTGACAAACTACCGGTAATATTACTGGAAAAAATCTGTCTGATCCAGTTAGCAAATGGATTGAGTGCAATCTGATGGTCAGCAAATGTTTTAAGAGTAAAACACTCGGCTTTTTCTCCCACTTTCTTTTTAAACTCATGAACAATTCTTGTCTTACCCTGCCCCGCTTCTCCAAAAATATAAGTTATCCCTGCATAACGATTTTGCCATAAAGGTTTGCATGATTTCTCTAATTGATCTAACTCCCTCGTCCTGCCAATAAAATCGGTTTGATATTGGGTATCCCTCAAACTGTCATGTCTGAGCAACAGTAGAAAGTTATCTGTGAATTTGTAATAACCTTCAGTTAATAATGGACCGAGAGGTTCAAATGCTACACGGTTTCTAAGTTTTTTGAAAAAATTCTTACCGCACCTGATCTCGCCCCACTTAGCCTGCACCATAGATTGATAAGCTATTTTAACAGGAATACCGAGTATGCAATAATTAGAAACATTTTCTGTGCCGATGATACCAGCATATACTTTGCCGTAGGTTAATCCAACTCTCAAATTGTTCTTGCAGATAGTAATCAATTCATTAATAAAATCTAATTCTTGTTTAGCAATATCCTCATTGGTCTCTGATATCCCGAAAGCAATTAAACCCGTCCAACCTTTATCTGAATACTCTATGTTATTGATATAGCCGTCATATTTTGCACTGAGATCTTTTATTGCTTGAATTTGCTTTTCTAATGGTTTTTTGAGATTAACTATACAGCAGATTACGTTTCTAAACTCTCTTATATTATCTTTATCCAAAATATAGCGAGGAACAAATGCTTTGGCAGACAAACAGCTTCGCAAAATCTTATTCTCTACTTTGGGTAGGTCTGAAGATATCAGGGTACTGAATTTGTCATAGATCTTTTTTGTTTTGATCTTCTTGTCATCCAAAACCGAAAGAATACTCTGATCCAATAAAATCTGGTTCGGAATTGACAAGTTCTGTGATTCAACTGCTTTTTTCATAGCAGGACCACTAAACCAGTATAATGATTGCTCTTTTGCTGGTAGGATCTGCCAACTGACTTGTCCAAAAGCTAAACCAATAAAAGCTGGAACTTCCTTTTCCTCACATTCTGGATGCTGAATGTTGATCTTCTGTAACAAATCCCTGATACTGATAGCTGCATTAATGGCACTAATCCCGTTTTTACCCGGAAAAATACCTGTAATGGATTCTCCAACCATACCGGTAGTAAAACCACCATTTTTATCAATAACTTCTAAGATCGGATCTAATATTAAGTGTATTGTTTCATGTATGACACTTTCTTCAAATAATGATCGAGGTTGTTTATTCTGTGAAATGTCGCAACAATCTCTCAGGGTCACTCTCAAAACACAGCCATTAATACTACCGCGATAATGCTTATCTCTTGCTTTACGTAATATAAAATCAGGAACTAATGATCGCATTCAACCTCCGACATATAACAAACTTTCACCTCAAAACTCCAGAATATTTTCCTTTATTATAGATCACACTGATGATTTTTTCTTACTAACTTTTATTATTGTCAAGATAAGTTTCTCTTGATCTGTTTGGTTAATAGGAAAGTTAATCATCTAATCTCATATCCAGCATAAAGTTGATTTGCAAACCATATTTTGGGGGTAAAGAAATCACACACTTTTTTATCACCACTAAATCGTATATCATTCCAGCAACTTCTAAGTATTTTACTCATTCCATAGCTCTCTATTAGATTGAATCGACTTAGGTATTAGGTATATGCATAGATTCTGATGAAAAGTTTATTAATATGCTGCGATCAGTTTCACTGGAGCGATTAAGTAATTTTTACCTTAACACTGTTAGTTTGATTAACATATCATTGACACCTTACACTTAACAAGGGACTTAACAAAGGTCAAGACGATCACTTTGCATATTGTGTTTTCTTCTTGACAGTATTCGGATATTAGCTATAAATTGTAATAATATAAAGAAAGCTATTTTTGAGAGTGTAAAATGAATATTTTCGTAATTGAAGCTGAGAACAATCTATTCATTAATAAGAAACAAATAGATAGAATTAACAACTATAACCACTTTTATTTGCTGATATCAGCTATATGATAAGCTGTTTAAACATTCTAGCTTGTTAACAAGATGTTATTTAGATCTGAAAAAAGGAGAATCGAACTATGAATGAAATAGTAGGTATTTTACTAATCTTACCTATTGCAGTTGCTATTATATTTTGTATTTACTTTATCTTCAAGGTGATTCAATTCGTCCTCGTATCAGTTAAGCTTTATAAAAAGATGGTGAAAAGACAAGATGCTATGATCAAAATTCTCCTTGATATCAGGGATCAGACCAAACAATTCACTCAAGAAGATTTAGATAATGAAACTGAAGAAGTACTAGAAGAAAATAGCGATGAATATCAACCAGATAACAGCACTGAAGCTAATAAAATCGATGAATCTATCACATTCTGTTATCATTGTGGAAATTAATTAGAAAAAGATGAAAAGACATGTTCTAACTGTGGAAAAAGATTATGGTAAATAGACATAATTTGAAGTCGGAAGGTTGGAATTGGTTAGCATTTATTTTTGGTCCATTATGGTATCTAGCCCATGGTTTAATCTTAAAGGGAATAATAATGATCTTGATTACAATAGCTACTTTTGGTTTTGGCTTTCCAATAATATGGATCTATTGTGGTATACGTGCTAATTCAGATTACTTTGAGAAACAGTTAAAAACACATTCAAAATACTCACCAAACAAGATTGAGGAGTCATAGATAGAGAAACGACTAAGATGATTCTGGTTCGTCCCTTTCAACTGTTTCACATTAAATTCTATTTAGTATAGGACTAGTTTTCTATAAGAATATACAATAAAGTATCAAAGTTATGATCAAGATATAACCTCTTGACAACTATTATTAATGTTCAAAATACTGATATGTTGGGAGGTAATATGAAGAGATATTTGATTCTTATCTGGATTATCTCTCTTACTGCTTCGCTGTTATCAATGCAGCTTCAGGTCGTTGGAGAGATCATCACCTGGCCGGGTTGCGGCCCCTGTTTGCCAGCGCGGTCGGCGCTGCTTCAGATGTATGAGGATACTGAAAACTTTGGGAATTTGATCCCATTGATATGGGTAGGATCAGGTAATTATACAAGCCCTAACACTTCACAAAGGAGAGTTTTATACCAATTGTCTGGTATCCCCTATGCCCGTTGGGGTGGTACGCTTGCTTATGCAGGAGCTAGAGACGATGTTTACGAACAGTATGTTCAGAGATACAACCAGATAGCCAACAATCCTAGTCCTATACAAATAGCTCTTGATTATGAGATTACTGCTGATGGTCAATTAATGATAACAGCAGACGTGGAAATGATACAATCTATAACTACAACAGACAACAAAATTCAGTTTGTGGTAACTTATGATCTGGAAGAAGATATGCCGGGAGAGCGTTATTTTGCTAATGTTCTCAGGTATGATGCTGATGATTTTCCCTTAAATACTACCGGTCAAACTGGTCGATACACCAAAACTTTTGATCTTGAGCCCTGGTGGAATATGGCTAAAGCTAATACTGTGGTAATAATCCAGAGTTTTTCCGATGATAAGACCATTCATCAAGCTGCCAGCAGAAGATTGGATTAGTGAAGTACTAAAGACAAACTTGATAATATAATAATTTTACCCTTGGATAGAGGGAAGCAACTTAACTGTAACAAAAAGGAACAGAGTATTAATGTTTATCAGATAAGATATAGGAGAAAAGACTTGCGAGACATGATACTAAGGAAGATTGAAAAGCTCGAGCATGAAAAGCAGATAAGAATTCTCTATGCTGTCGAGAGTGGCAGCAGAGCTTGGGGTTTTGCTTCCCAGGACAGTGACTGGGATGTAAGATTCATCTATATCCACCATCCGGATTGGTATCTTCAAATAGAAAAAGTAAAAGATAATATGGGTGAGATCACTCCGGATAATATAGACATTACCGGTTGGGAATTAAGAAAAGCTTTCCAGCTATTGGTCAAATCCAATACTCCCTTTTTAGAATGGCTGAGAAGTCCGATAGTATATCGTCAGCATAGTTCAGTAGTTGATAGAATAAGAGAACTAATACCGTTCTATTTTGATCGAAGGACTTGTATGAACCATTACTATAATATAGCAGCCAACAGTTTTGCACAATACCTGAGTAATGGTAATATGAAACTATAGAAGTTCTTTTATGTAATTCGACCCCTGCTTGCCTGTTCATGGCTTGAGGAAAAGAATATGCCTGTTCCGGTTGAGTTTAAAACCCTTCTGCAGAGTCAGGTAAAAGATAGAAAGATCTTCGATGAGATTTCCAGACTGATCGAAATAAAGACTGCCGGTAATGAACAGGATTTAATCAAGCAAAATACTCTTCTACATGAATATCTGATCGAGAAGTTGGAGTACTATAAGGAAAGGTTACGATTACTACCGGATAAAAAATCACCAGACCCAGAACCCTTAAATAAACTATTCAGGGAGATAATCTTTGAACTGGGCAATAATATATGATCGGTAAAGATGAATAATGTATCAGAATTGATGCTTCAGAGACTAAGGATACACAGCGTATTTTAAGAAGATATCTTGCTAATAATCGAATTGATTATTGCTTGTTTTCTTCATACTTTTTCTCCAATATCTTTACCGCAATACTTACAAACTTTTGCAACCTTTTGCACCAACTCGCCACAATAATAACACCTCTTTTGATTCTGTCTCCGGAATATTGTCACAATCGCAAGAAGGATTCCACCTAATACCAGACTAAAGACAATAGTCGGTAATAACATTAAAAACAGTTCCATTCTTCACCTCCAATGAGCTATCAATATATATTTGTCGTCTGAACACATTATCATCTTTCTTTGATCCTAATATGGGACATCATCTATCCGTAGATATGACTATCGATTTGTAAGTATGGTGTTAAATCTTGCGGCTATCATATGCCCAATGCAAGAGTGCCTGCCTTTGCTTCTGTCTGCATGACCAATCACCTGACTTACAATGCCTCATGATTTGAGCAACATGTCTTCTCATCCCTTTCCACCGCTTGATTTGCCTAATGTCATCAGGACATCTCCTGCCCAGGTAGTACCTACAGTACCATTGAAACCATCCTCGTGGATCTTCCCAGTAAATCCAACCCATCTTTCTCCAATAACTCAATGGCTGCGAGGCATTGATCTTAAAAAAGTTTAAATCCGGATCATGTCTTTCATGACATAACTTGGCATTCTTAAACCACTCCTCTGGAAATTCATTCCGACAATCTGTCATATACTTGCCACCAAAGACACCAAGCTCCAGCATTTGAGCCGGAGTCAATTCAGGAACGATTTCACTATGAAAGTTTTTGCCAACTGGTTCTGTCAGAAAGTATTCGTATCCCTTCTGCATTGAATCATTAACCACAACCTTTTTTCTCATGATAAAGTACCTACAATAAGATTTTTTGCTAATAGAGATTCAAAATATTTCTCTTATTACAGTCTAGCTTTCTCTAGATTCTTTGCATTGTTTTTTCTTATCATAAACATAGAATATTACCTTGATTATCAAAATGCGAGCTCACTACTTATTGCCCAGCAACCAAATCAAATCAGGCAAAACATGTAGTTTGTTAAGTTAATAGGCATTTTTAACGTTTAGTTTCTTCATCTTTCACTGTTCTTGTTTTTTCTTGCTTCAATAACAGGAATTACTATCCTAACTATTATGGACAAACGAAATGATGTTCCCAGTCGATTTTGCTGTATTATGAAAAATTAAGCTATAAAGACAGGACATTTAATCAAACTACTTCGATAGCAATTATAGTTCTATTTCCCTCCTGTGACTTACAAGTAATAGCTACATATAGGATAAGCAGAGTTCATTGATTCGTTTAATTATGGATTTTAATCCGTTGACACGGGAAGGGGAGAGATTGGTTGTTAAACCCATTTCATCAAGAAAAGAAAAATGTGAGTCATAAATCTCTTTCGGGGTATGATTATTTATAAAACTTAGTACCATTGCAATAATGCCTTTTGTTATCATTGCATCACTGTCAGCAAAAATAACAAGCTTGTCATTTACTAATTCAGCAGTAATCCAGAGTTGAGATTGGCAACCACTGACTAGATTTTCTTGAGTTTTATGTTTTTTATCCATCTCAGGAAGTTTCTTTCCCATATCTATAAGATATTCGTATTTCTCTAACCAGCCATTGAGAGAGGTGAATTCTTTGATCATGATATCTTGGTTTTCTTTGATTTTCATAAACAGTTGCTTATAATAATAGACTTTTTGCTTTATTAACTCCCTCTATGAAGAGATCAATTTCTTTTCGAGTATTATAAATGCCAACACTCAAACGAATTAAACTTTTAATCTTAAAATGATCAATTGTTGGTTGAGCACAAAGATAACCTGAACGTACGGCAATACCAAACTTGTCTAATATTGAGGTTACATCTTGAGGATGAATACCTGCAATATTGAATGAAACAGATCCACAGTGAGGGGATATTTTACCATAAATGATTAAGTGTTCTTCTCTTTTAAGTTTTTCTAAAGCGTAATTAATAACGTCAAGCTCGTGATTAAAGATATTAGCAATTCCAATACTCTGCATATAATCAATCGCATTGGCAAGACTTATTGCGCCAACATAATTTGGTGTACCAGCTTCAAATTTCAAGGGTAAATCCTCATAAGTAGTCTTAAAATTATCCATGCTCTGAATCATTCCACCACCTGTTTGATAGGGAGGCATCTTTTCCAAATACTTTTCTTTACCGTAGAGGACACCAATACCGGTTTCTGCATACATTTTATGCCCTGAGAAAGTAAAAAAATCACAGTCAACATCCTGTACATCTACTGATATGTGAGGTGCTGACTGAGCACCATCTATTAGCACGGGGATTCCTTCTCGGTGAGCAATTTGAGTTATTCTCTTTACCGGATTTATAACACCCAGCACATTAGATACATGACATACAGCGATTAATTTTGTTCTCTCATTAATCATAGCCGGGATTTTTTCAATCATTAGCTTACCTGAATCTTCGAAGGGGATTACTTTGAGAGAAGCTTCATTTCGTTTGCATAGAACTCTCCAGGGTTCAATATTGGAATGATGTTCCATCTCTGTAATTATTATCTCATCACCTTTAGTAATGAAAGCTCTTCCAAATGAATCAGCTAAAAGGTTAATGGCTCCGGTTGTCCCACTGGTAAATACTATCTCGTTTGCTGTGTTAGCATTGATAAATTTTTGTACTTTAACACGAGCTTCTTCATACCCTTCAGTAGCAATTTCACTTAAATAATAAACTCCTCGATGAATATTGCTATTTGAATGATAATAAAAGTCTCTTACTTTTTCTATTACACAGCGAGGTTTTTGGGTTGTAGCTGCATTATCAAGATATACGAGAGGTTTCCCATAAACTTTACTATTTAATATGGGGAAATCATCCCGAATCTTATCAACATCAATCATATTATTTAACTACTTTTGCCAAACTTAACCAGAGAAAACCAACTATCTTTATCAGTGAATATTTGATCGATAGTAAGATTAGCATACTCACTCAGATGTTTAATATGATCGTAGGTAAATTTATAGGAATTTTCCGTATGTATTGTTTCTCCTCTCTTGATCCGAATTACTTTGTTTGAATAAGGGGAATAAGTTTCGATATTCTCAGTAGCTTTTAGATGCATTTCTATGCGAGAATCTTTTTCATTGAAGAAGGCAACATGTTCAAAATAATTTGGATTGAAAGTAGTCCCCACAAGGTTATTGATTACGTTGAGGATATTTTTGTTAAAACGCTCAGTGATCTTAAGACTATCGTTGTACGCATTGTTGAGTATTTTTCTATCTTTAACCATGTCAACACCCAGCAATAGAATATCATCATTTTGCATTATATTACTAATCTTAGAACAAAATTCAACTCTCTGATCTGGGTAAAGATTTCCTATTGTGCTACCAAAGAAACAAAATATCTTTCTTTCCCTATACGTTATCAAATCCAATTGTTGGATAAAATCAGCCAGAATGCCATGAATTCTGAGATTAGCATAACGTTGAGAAAGAATATTAGCCGTTTCAACTACAGAATTTCTGCTGATATCTATCGGAATATAGCGAATAGAAGCGAGATCTTCTTTTGAAATAGCATCCAATATGATTGAGATTTTTGAACAATCACCACAACCAAACTCAATTATATCTACACCTTTCAATGACTTTTGTAAATTACTCGCTGTTTCTTTTATTAACTGCATTTCCAGCTTTGGGATATAATATTCGGGTAAATTTGTTATCTCTTTGAATAATTTCGATCCCAGTTCATCATAGAAAAATATACTGGAAATATATTTCCTGGGAGAGAGAAGCCCATCTAAGATAGTTTTAATAAATTCATCATTCCCGACTTCCGGTAAAAGGTTAGTTATTTCGAAAGTTTGAAAGTTTTCTGAACTGGTAGAGGGATGCATAAATATTTTTTTATTCTTTTGGTATGCCTGTTTCATAAGGATTTGTTTTATCTTTACTCCATTCAAACCAACCACCGTCATATACTGCTATATTTTGCCAACCCAGGAGCCAAGCGTTGATAAACGCTTCACTTCCTCTCCAACCGGTTCCGCAATAGAAAGCTAATCGTTTATCGGAAGTTATACCCAACTTGCTCCAAATAGCTTCTATCTCATGATACTCTCGAGCAGTATGATCAACATTCCGATAATTCTCCATGTGATAGGCATCACTTCCACAATTTGCAAAAATTGCGCCGGGAATACGACCTTTGGCTTCTATATAGTTATAACCACTCACATCACCAATGTATTCCGGATAACTTCTGACACAGACCAGTTCAGATTTTGGAGAAGCGAGCATTTCCTTTGCCTCAGCAGTATCAACTATTAACTCGGGTATAGCAGGAATATTGATACCGAAACTTATAACAGGTTTTTTGGGCTCATCTATTGTTGAAATTTCAAAACCGGCATCAATCCAAGACTGAAAACCCCCATTAAGTATTCTAACGTCCTTAACTCCAGAGTATAACATAATGAGTGCACAACGCATAGCACCAATATCTCCGGCTGCACTGCCGGGAAATTCATCGTTATTGTCAGGTGACATATACTTACCATATAAAATAACTGTAGTATCGGCAGTTATTCCATGTAATTCCAGAGCTTTTCTCAGTTCTTCAGGAGTACGACGGTTCCATGTTTCAGGTGCCTCCAGTGCTAAAGTATCCATATCAATAGCACCACGTATATGACCACTTAAATAAGCGTTTCGATTACGGTAATGAGCATGTACGATCACAAATTGATTATTATCATATTCTGATGTTGGTTCTCCCATTGTTAAACTTTTAACCCATTCAGCTGGAACTAAATGACGATAACGTTTCAGTTTTTCCATCGGATACTTTTCTTTGGGCACCCATTCAGAAATAAAATCATAGTACAACGATATTTTTTTATATCCGGTTGCCCTAAACATTTCTGCAACCTTTAGCATGTCATCTTGAGTATAGCCGTAGATTACAATCTCATTCTCAGGATGAATATGTTTATGCCGAACTACTTCTATCCAATCAATATATTTTGTCCATTTAACCGGAAGACTTTTAGCTCTTTTAATATGTCCGCCCCTTATCTCCCTCTGTAATTTCCAGCCATTATAGGCATCGATTGAACGTACATCTAAAATTATCAGGTTCTCATCTTCCAGTTTTCCCTGTAATTCTTCTGTTTCGATCAGATGATATTTTTCCCTAACTTCACTCATATCCGATTGTAATTATCCTCAAAAAAATAATTATCTATAGCTGATAACAGAAATTTGTTTACGACAGTTTGTTATCCTTATCGATATTCCGGATTGGGATAACCGAATCTTTCACCTGCATCCCATTCAGACCTTTGATTACCATAAGCTGTTATTCCACCTGATTGCTCTAACATATGTGCCAGATGTATAAGATTCCAGGTCATAAAAGTAGTATTTCTGTTGGTAAAATTATTACTTTGTGCCCCAGAATCTTCATCAAGATATGAAGGACCGGGTCCAATTTCACCTAACCATGCCGCATCTGCTTGAGGCGGTATTGTGTAACCAATATGCTGCAATGAGTAAAGAATATTCATGGCACAGTGTTTTGCACCATCTTCATTACCTGTAATAATACAACCCCCTGTTTTACCATAATATTTGTACTGCCCCTGTTTGTTCAATTTTCCAGATTCAGAATAAAGACGTTCTATTAGATGTGTACAAACTGAGGACTTATCTCCTAACCAAATGGGAGTTCCTACGATCAGAATATTGGAAGCAAATACTTTTTCACTGATAATAGGCCAATCATCTTTTTCAAAGCCGTGTTCTGTCATATCCGGATAAACTCCCGGAGCAATATCAAAATCAATAAAACGAAGATATTCAACTTTGATCCCCAGCTTTTCCATGATATACATTGATTTCTTCATTAGACCTTCAGTATGCGATAGTTCAGGAGATGGTTTGAGAGTGCAATTGATATATAGAGCTCGAAGATATGAATAATCTATTCCCTTGATTGAATTATTCAACATATAATACCTCCTTGTTACTCTTTGAGCGTGTATCTACAATTTATTGAACAGAAATTCTCGACTGTTATTCGTCAATTTCTTTTACTAAAATTTAGTTATCCAGCAGTTTTTTCTAAAAACATAAAAATTCTGCTATCTTTGAATCTAATACTGTAAAGGGCTTTGAAAAAAATTGCAAGTAATCGCATTCTGGAGCTTAAAGGGGGATTCGAACCCCCGACTCACCGATTAAAAAACAACCGATTTTCAGAACACCACACTCTCCCGTTAAATGACAAGAAAGCATTATTTTGCTTTAATAATCTTGTTCGCAGCCAGTTTCCCTGTTAGTATTGACATAGGAATACCTGCCGGGCTGTATGCCCATTGACCGGCTTTATAAATTGACGGAAGAGGTGTTACAACTGACCGGGCAGCAAACTGGATCTTATTTATGACAGGCAACTCTTTACCAAATCTCCACCCCACAATTGCCCCACCGGAGCTGGCTATTCTGTCATGGATGCTGATTGGTGTAAATGAGAAGCGGGATATTATCTTCTCCTTTAGCATCGGGAATACCGACTCCCGGAAGATCTTCAGGACACGCTCCTCGATCTCTTTGGTAAATTCCTCAAGCCAGCCTCTCTCCTCTATCTTTCTGAATAAATCATATTCTGTAAGGAAACTGATGATCAGTCCCGTTTTACCGGAAGGAGCAAGTTCTTGGTCTTTCAGACCGGGTATGGATATTTCGTATGTATTAAGAGAAGTGAACTTATTTAGCCAATCGAGTATCTCCTTTTTGCTGATCTCGGCAAAGTTACTCAGGATTTGGTCAAGATTTCCACGGTGGGTTTCGCCTAACCCCTTTCGCGACGGAGTATAGAAGAAGTGACCGTTAGTGATTCTCCGGAAACTTTCAAGAGGTTCATCAACTTCGATAAACAGCGTAAACACCGATTCACCACTCTTACTGCGTAAGATTTCGAACTTTTGTTCTTCGAACCTAAATATGGTCTCAGGTGGCAGTTTATCCGTTTCGACTATGCTGTAGAGTGTCTTAAGATCGGCTGCCCAGATCAGGTTACTGTATCTGTAGCTGATATTCTTGTTATCTGCAACTCTCTTTTCGTGAGGATAGACCCGTTTTACAATAGTTCCGGTTGTGATCCTGCCTCCGAACTCAGTTATCTTATCCCTTAACGCTTCCGAAAGCTTACCGACGCCCCCTTTGGGGTAGAAGTAGTCGAGATAGAGTGAAAAGTAGCTCAGGGCAAAGAAGGTTGGTGTATTCTTAAAGAAATGTTGTGAGATAATATCCCTCAGTGAGTGATCAGTAATAATTGATTCCAGATAATCTTCAACAGAAATCTGCATACGGTTTATCTTCCTGACTGTAAACAAAAAGCGGGGTAACCAGGGGATAAGCTTCTTGAATAGGAATGATGTGTCGTGCTTCAGATCCTTGAAAAGTGGATTCTCAACGCCATATAGCACTTCCATGTACTTCATGATCTTTCTGATCATTTTCACCAACGAATCAATCTCAGCAGAGCTTCCAGGATAGAATTTCTTTAGTAGATCACTGTATTGAGAAAGGCTCTCAATATTCTCGATATGCATGATTTCATTTTCAATACCGAGAGAAACAGGACTTTTAACTACTTCAAGTTCTATGTTAAGTTCTTTCAACATCGGAAAGATTATCCCTGCGTCTTCTAAAGCCCTGACTCCGGCATCGAAATAAAAACCATTGTGTTCAAAGGTATTAACTAACCCACCAAGTTCTTTGTTCTTTTCTATTAAAAGAACCTTCTGACCACGGCGTGCCAGGTATGCGGTGGCTGTTAAGCCGGCAATTCCACCTCCAACGATTATGGTATCGTAAATCATTTCATCCATAACATCTCTATATCGGCAAAATATGACGCAAATAGATTTTTCATCGGTTCTATTCCTTTAGTCCTGTCAGTTTTAGCGTCTCGTCCCATAATTCACAAGCCGCTTCCCGATCCATGGCAGGAGGTGCCGGTATCTCTTCTGTTGTTAAGTTAAAGAATTTTCCACTAATACCATTGAGATCTGGCGAAACACCCAGATAGTATAAAGCTTCCGCCGACATTTCAGACGATTTCAGAGTTCTGTCGAAGATATTTCTTTTAAACCAGCGGTAAACAGGACCGTTCTCCCGCCCTGTATCTGTTCTTACCGCCCCGGGATGCATCGTATTGATCGTAACCCCACTGCTCCGGAAGTTTTCATTAAATATAATCATCGAGAGTAACTGTGCGGTTTTTGCCGAGCCATAGCTCTTCAATCCTGTATATCTTCGTTTCTCCCAGTTTAGATCATCAGGTCTTAACCCCCAAACAGCAAAACGATGTCCTTCGGAACCAACCATGATGATCCGCCCTTTACCCTGCTCTTTTAGCTTATCCATTAAGAGGTAATTCATTATGAATGAGGAGAGGTAATGCACGACAAAGACCTTTTCAAGTCCATCCGGCGTTAATTCTCGCCTTGTCAGGTAAACTCCCGCATTGTGGATCAGCACGTCGATACGACTCTCCAAAAGAATCAGTTCATGGGAAACCCTGAATATATCATCTAAGACGCTTAAATCGGCGATCTTAAAATCACATTTGACACCGAACTCATTCTCAATTTCATGCCGAAGTTCTTGCGATTTTTCCCTATTTCTGTTGATACAGAGCAAATTTGCTCCTCTGGTGGCAAACTTTCGGGCAGTGACTCTTCCGATGCCCGATGTGGCACCGGTAATAACCACCAGCTTTTCCGGAAATTCATCTGGGCAGATTTTGGGGTCTAAACGGCTGTTTCTCATCATGGCGAAGATGTTAGACCACTTGTATTCCCGGAAGTATTGGAATGTTTTCTTTCTCATCTGGAGATGTTATCCGAACTTTTTGATCAGGAACTTTCGGTACATCTTGCCAAAGTGAGGAATGTTATTGAAAATATCCCCCCACAGATCGTAATAGTCACGTTGTTCCTTTATAAAACCATCTTCACTCAGAACAAGTTTTGTTGACCCATAGATCGGAGTGTTGGGATATTTCTTGAACATCATGGTCATCACCCAGTCGAACATGATCACCTTGTCGTTCTGAGCCATGGATACTATCTCCAATTGCAACTGCTTCGTCCGTTTGGTAAGCCGCTTGCACATAGCGATAAAATCGTCAATCCCCTCTATGCGCTGAATAGTATCCTGAAAAACTATATCCTTGTGATAGTATTGAAAAATATGTGACCAGTCCGGTTTCCCCTCACGGTTATATGTCTTCGACCATAACTCCCTGATCGTCTCCATGTTTAACGTCACCCTCTCCTCCACTTTATTGAAATGTTCCTGATCCTGAATAATGATCTCCTTAATTGAACAGGTTAAAAATACTTTGGTTTACTCGTCAGAACTTCTGAACCGTTTAACTCAAACAACGTCTTTTCAAATGATGGCGGTCCGAAAGTCATTTTGGGATCATTGGAAAAACCAAACCCCTCTTTGGGAATACCCAGCCAATTAGTATCGAGTTTCTCATTCATGTTCTCGTCATGAAAATATCTAAAAGCATACATACCCGGCTCTAAGTTTTCGATCACTATTACACAACTGTTCTCTAATATATCACCGGTTACAGCAAAAACCCTTTCCTCGTCTTCTTTACTAAGTTCAAACAGAATCTGCCCGTCATTATTACGTAAATCGCTTATTTCAATTGTCAGGGTTATCTGCGCTATCGATAGCATCGGAAGTAAACAATAAAACAACAATAGAATTATTTTCTTTCCCATTACCATACCCTTTTTTTTAGCATACATCTCTTTTAATTTAGATAACTGTCAATAATTTTCTCCACAGTCAATGACTCCAATTACTGAACCAAGATTTTTTAAAGTTACAGCAGTAAAGAATGAAGCACTCTCTAGACCAGCACCATTACAAAGGGTATATAGAGAGTACTAACTTAACAAACATCTCAGATTTTTCCCATAAAGGTAATTTGAGTATATAGGGCAAGTAACAGATTGTTATACTTTATATAACGAGGTTCGAAGCACTCAAAATAGACCAGAACAGATGGAGCTAAAAGGGGGATTCGAACCCCCGACCTACTGATTACGAATCAGTTGCTCTACCGACTGAGCTATTTTAGCTTTCCTGAAAGGTTTGATTTAATCAAAAAAGGGAAAGTATTTTGTCAATCCAATTCTGGGGTTGGAATATTTCGTGTTATTTGTCAATTCCAATCACAGCGTTATTTGATTCTATATCTCTTACCAAGGTTTGTTAGATTGATCTATCCTTAGTTGACTCCGTCGAGTTCGGAAGCAGCCACGAGACAAAGGGAAGAGACCCTTTGTTGGCTTCGCCGAGCTCGGAAGTAGCCACGAAGAAGTGTTTTCCTCGGTTCGATACGATTCTTGTTAGGACAGAGCAAGAAGTAATTCCAAGAATCACTCAGGGTGACAAGTGTTTGGTAACTATCAAGAGATAGATCATTTGGATACAAAATAACCAATAAATTATGACAACATCAAAAAGGGTTACTATACAAGCTAATAAAGGATTTTAGTAGTATTGTATCATTAGGGAGGGATATAGTCGGATAGATCCGACTATATAGATGACTATTGATTGATTATAGATAAAAAGATGGGGGGAGTTTTTAAAAAACGATGCAGGCGGAATCAAGAAGGTAGTGATCTTAAGTTCATACGATGGTCGGTTGATATCATTATGTAAAAAGGGCGGTTCGTGAACCGCCCCTACAAAGAAGTTCTAATTGTTATCAGCGATTGCAACTACCTACGAAAAATGATGTTGAGTTAAGAATGAGAGTTGGGATAAGGAGAATTGTGGTGATAACTCGGAAAGATCTTCGGTGATTAGCTGTTTGAAAAAGGGCGGTTCGTGAACCGAGGATTCGCTTCATTGATGCTGCTCTCGAGCTCGACGAAGACAACCGCCCCTACAAAGAGTATCTATTGTTGGTCAATAGTTAAAAACCTACGGGAAGTGATATTGGAAGCTGTAAGTTAAACATGAAGTTTTAGATGTTGAAGCGGTGGGTTTCCATTTCTCCGGGTCTTAGGTAATCAACTTCGGAGAATTCCAGTTCGATCAGGGTGTAATTAGGGTCATTGGTATCCTGCCAGTAGTTATGGAAATATTCACATTGTCCGGCAATTCTGGCTCTTGTTTCTTTGCTTTCGACAATGTACCCTTTACCGGCAAGACGGATACAGCCGTTATGATTGTCCTGATACAATGGTATGCAGAGTTCGATATTTGGGTTACCTTTAATCTGGATTACCTTTTGATCTATAGTTCCGGTCAAGATCCAAAATCTCTTTTCCAGGTAAAGCATGGTCACCGGTCTTACTTTGGGTTCGTTTTTATCTACCGTAGCAAAATAGACAATCTGCAGAGGTTTAAAAAACTGCCAAACCTCATTTCTTATTGCTTCGTCATGTTTTTCCATTTGTTTCAATTCTCCTGTCTAAAAGATAACTCAAACAAGAAAAGGGACAAGTAATAAACTTGCCCCTCTTCTATTTTTAATAGTCATTTGTGCAGATTTGTCCATACTGCCGAGTTAAACTATTTCATACAGCAAACCTGATATCCTACACATCAAGAACATTACTTGATCATAAGCGCTTTGCGGATCAATGTCTGGTCTCCCGACTGGAGCTGATAGAAATAGACACCAGAAGACTGAATTCTGTTGCTGTCGTCTCTACCGTTCCATTCAACCCGATGTTCACCAGCAGGAAGGTAACCGTTATACAATTCTCTGATCTTTTGACCTCTGATATTGTAGATCGTGAGGTTGATCTCTGCTTCTTCCGGTAGTGTGAAATGAATCAAGGTTGAAGGATTGAAAGGATTAGGATAGTTACCTTTCAACTCTAATGGCTGAGTGAAAGGCAGATCAATAGATGTAACCGAATAGAGATCATTAGTATCTCGAGAGGTAATAAAATGTCCTTCAGTTCTGGAATTTGGAATTCCTGTCAGGTCAATAGTATCTGTCGGAATGACATCACCGATATAATCTACATCGTAAAATGTAGTTCTGAAGTCAATTGTATTAGTTCCGTCACTTAGTGTATAAACCTGCCCATTGGCAAAAGTTGCAGACCCGTCGGCATCAGGGAAGTAAACATTTTCGATCTTGACCAGCCATGACTGATAAGTCATAAAGTCATTGAGATAGTCATTCATAGTAATAACAATCGGATGAACAACATTATCGTGAGAAGAAGCCGGTGGACCGTTTTGAGCAGGAACAAACTGGATCATATTTCCATATTCACCCAAAGTTCCCACTAGACCTGTAATGCCATCATAGACTTGATATTGAGTAGTAATAATACCAGTATTATCATCGATGAGAATTCCTCCTGTATCGTCTTGAATATACTTTTGATTACGGAAAGTCTGTTGATAGGTAAGAATGACCTCTTCGGTCAGTCGGTAGATTTCACCTTGAGGACTGGCTTTCAGCTCAGCAATATTATCAACATCAATCGGAACTTCAATTGTATAATTGGCAGTAGAAATGATACTGGGATTCAATCCTGTAGCATAGCCGCGTGCTTTGATGGTGACGTCATCGGTAACCTCAATCGGATCGGTAAAGATAGGAGATTGGTCAGTCGGATCTGTTCCGTCCATTGTATAATGGATAGTGGCATCGGGAGTGACAGTTGTTATCGAGACCATGATCGAACCGAAATAGGAACCACCGGGTGGACTGAAAGCAGGTGGAGCAACAGCTTCTTCATCACCAAAGTCGGTGAGCAGAATGTTATCAATATTAAATCTTCTACCATCTGTTCCTGAAATTGAGCGGAATCTGACTCTGACATTACCTTCAACATTGACCGTCTGGGAAAAGAGGGTAAGCTGATCAATGCCGTCAAGATTGATATCGTTTCCGATCTGAGTCCATGTGCTACCCTGATTTAAGCTGTACTCGACAACAAAAATCGGAGCAGTCGGTTGTCTATCATTGGAGAAATTTGATCTGGCATAGTAGAAAGAGATAGTCCCTAAACCATTTGCTTTATCTTCCAACATTGTCATAGTAGCTGCTAAAGCTTCTTGGTGTCTAAATCTGGCTGATCGAGAATCGAATTTCATGTCATTGTTATCTGTTCCAATAAGAACATTATCAAGATGCCAGTCTTTACCACTCAGGTTAACATTCCCGGCAGCATAACTGGTTTTAGTTTCCCCGGGACCCTCAAAATCAACGAAATATTCTTGTCTTAAATCCATTGTTGATGAGTTGTTAATGCCCTCTATCGTTGCGACAGAGGCAAACATCATGGTCAACAATCCTAAGCTGATGAGAGTAAAAATGATTTTTTTCATAGCTAACTCCTTTTTGCTATTATTGATTATCTTCGTCCTAATATGTTCAACTTATTACTTAGTATCATTACGACATTTTTTTTGTCAAGTGTCAATCTTCTGACAAAAGAGACTCTTATTGATAATGATACTAATTACATAAACTAACTATTAATCATGTAATAGTTACTTGTCAGTAGTCAATATTCTTTTTGTTGTAGTCGTTATCAGACCTCTTTTAACTCTTCCAATATATCATCATAAAGGGGAAATTTATAACAGAATTCGTTTACTTCACCCTTGATATTCTGTAAGATCTCTTCATTCTCGAAGTTATCATAGACCTTTCTGATGAACTCGGCAATTTTGACCATCTCCGGTTCTTTCATCTTGCGTGAAGTAACTGCCGGAGTACCTAATCTGATACCTGAGGCAACAAAAGGAGTTCTGGTATCAAAGGGAACTGTATTTTTATTGGATGTGATAGAAGCTTTGTCTAATGCCCCTTCCATTACCTTCCCGGATGGTCCCCCCTCTTCTTCTGTGCCGAGATTGATCAGCATAAGATGAGTATCTGTGCCATCGGAAACGAGTTTGAACCCTTTATCTTTCAACGCTTCAGCTAGTGCTGCGGCGTTATTCTTGACCTGCTGCTGATATTGCTTGAATTCGGGTGATAGTGCCTCTTTGAAGGCAACTGCTTTGGCAGCGATCACATGCATTAAAGGACCGCCCTGAACACCGGGGAAAACTTCTCTGTCAATTTCTTTGGCAAATTTCTCTTTACAGAGGATCAGCCCTGAACGAGGTCCTCTGAGGGTTTTATGAGTCGTAGTGGTAACAACGTCAGCATAAGGTATCGGGCTCTGGTGTAGACCGGCAGCTACGAGTCCGGCAATATGAGCCATATCAACCATCAGAGTCGCTCCGACACTATCGGCTATCTCTCTGAATTTAGCAAAATCCATTGCTCTCGGATAGGCACTTGCTCCGGCTAAGATCATCTTCGGTTTCACTTCCTGAGCCATTTGCATCAGGTGGTCATAATCGAAAACTTCGGTCTCTTTATTAACACCATAATGGATAACGTTATATAATGCCCCGGAGAAGCTGAGGGGATGTCCGTGGGTTAGATGTCCACCATGAGCCAATTCCAGAGTTAGAATTGTATCACCCGGTTTAACAAGAGCAAAGTAGGCAGCCATATTTGCCTGTGAGCCGGAATGTGGTTGAACATTGGCGTGCTCGGCTTTAAACAACTCCTTAGCTCGCTCAATCGCTAATCGTTCTACGACATCGACATTTTCACAACCACCGTAATATCTGCCGTAAAGATTATAATTTATTTGTCCGGTCTTTTTACTCCAGCGATAGGGGTAACCTTCAGCATACTTATTGGTCAGAACTGAACCAGCTGCTTCCAGAACTGCTCTGGAAACGAAGTTCTCAGAGGCGATGAGTTCCAGATTCTCGGTCTGACGATTTATTTCATTCAAAATAGCTGCAAAAATTTCAGGATCCTGCATTTTGATATGTTTCATAATTATCTCCTCTCTTCATAATCTTTTATTTGTTCGATACGTTTAATATGCCTTTCTGCATTACTAAAGGGAGTTGCGAGCCATAGCGATACTATTTCGGCAGCGAGTTGATGAGCGATAAATCTGCCCGGTAAGACAAGCACATTGGCGTTATTATGTTCGCGGCTCAGTAAGGCAAAATCCTTACAGTGACAGAGAGCAGCTCTGATCCCTTTCACCTTATTGGCTGCAATCGAGCTGCCAATGCCGGTTCCGCAGATTATCACAGCTCTTTCGCAACGTCCTGCAGCGACTTCTTCTGCTGCTCTGATTGATAAGGGTGCATAATCTACCGGTTCACAACTAAAAGTTCCAATATCAGTGATCTCATGTTCTTTTACCAGATTCTTCTTTAAAAAAACTTTCATCTCAAATCCGGCATGATCTGACGCTAAAGCTATTTTCATTATTTCTCCCGATCCATAGATTAAGAAATTACTGGCTCTAAGTAACTTAGAGCCAGATAAATACTTATTCTATATTTGATAAATGATTTTTAGGCGTATAAGGCAGATAAAGCTATCGAATAGAGCTTGCTCTTTTCGCAATCACCACGTGAAGGAAGAATTGCCGGAGCTTTTGCACCAACGACATAGGCACCTACTTCCGAATTAGCCAGTTTGGTCATGGTCTTATAAAAGACATTACCGGCTTCTATATTCGGGAAAAGAAGGCAATCGGCATCACCTGCTACGGGACTATTAATACCCTTAATATCGGCTCCCTCTTTATCTACTGCTACATCAAGAGCAAAGGGTCCGTCAATGATGGCATCCTTTATCTGACCTCGCTGTGCCATCTTAGATAAAATTGCCCCGTCAACACAGGAGGGCATCTTATAATTGACTTTCTCGGTAGCGCTAATAACGGCAATTTTCGGTTTTTCTATTCCGAGAGATTTGGCAGCTCCGACCAGATAGTTGGCAATAGCGATCTTCTGTTGCAGATCGGGAGCAGGAATAACGGCAACATCACTAGCTATGAGTAATTTATGATAGCGAGGACATTCAAAAACGGAGATATGGCTTAAAACTCCACCGGGCGGTAACAGACCTTTCTGCTTGTTGAGGATAGCATGCATGTATTTTTCGGTACCGATCAAGCCCTTCATCAGAAAATCACCTTCACCTGCATTTATCAAATCTACAGAAACAACTCCCGATTTAGCCTCATTCTTTTCATTCACTATATGAAAAACCGCAGCATCAAACCCCTTCTTCTCACATAATTTCTTGATCTTGGTTTCATCACCGACAATAGTAGCGTCTATTAATCCCATTGTTACTGCGTCATGAACGGCTCCTATCGTATAAGGGTCCTGACCATAAGCTACTATTAACCGTTTGCGTGGACGAGCTTTTAGATACTCGAACATATCGTCCAATTTCCTGATGTTCACTATTCCTCCAAAAGATTTTTTTTAGCAAAAAACTCTTCATCTATCTGCAGGTCAAGAACTTTATTGACTTTAGGTAAATATTCGCCGCTGTAAAGTTGGAAAAAAAATATTATTACCACAGAGGTACGGAGGACACGGAGAAAAAGGTAGAGGTTCCACAGGAAGGAGAAGCAGGGGAAAAGAGTGATCAGTGATCAGTAATCAGTGATCAGAAAAAAAACCAAAGGGAGGATAAGAAAGGAAAATAGATATTAGTGATTAGCTATGTAGCTATTAGTAAAAAAGGTTACGTGTTACGTGTTATGAGTGAAGGGAAAAACCAAAGGGAGGATAAGCAAGGAAAATAGATATTAGTGATTAGCTATGTAGCTATTAGTAAAAAAGGTTACGTGTTACGTGTTATGAGTGAAGGGAAAAACCTGCGGAAGAATAGTATGAAGATCAGAACGCTGGCTTTAGCCGGCAGTATCACCGGCTTCAGCCGGTCTGGAAGGCGGAACAAAGCACAGACTGAAGTCTTTATTACCAATAAATGTCACCCTGAGTGATTCTTGGAATGTTTTCTTGCTTTAGATTCCCAAGAATTGTATCGAAGGGTGAAGAATAATGAAAACTTATCAGAATTAGCTATCCTTCGATACATTCTGCTGTTAGGAGAAGCAAGAAGAAACCAGCAGAATACTCAGGATGACAATAGTCTGTCAACTACCCAGATGAAGAATTTCTTCCTTTAATTTATTAACCTAATGTTCTAACACCTAAAACCTAGAACCTATTTTTCTCCGTGTCCTCTGTGCTCTCCGTGGATGGCTTCGCCGAGCTCGGATGCAGCCACGAAGAAGCGATTTCCTCGGTTCTGTGGTTATTTACCTCTTCGAAGCTATCCTTCCAATGGACTTGCTTTGCATCTTTCTGCGCCCTGAGCAGAGCGACGGGTGCCATATGATAGCCAGCGGTTTTAACCGCTGGTAATGGGTCGTAGAGCTATTGGGTGGTGGGCGGGATTCGATCCATGACCAGACACTGAAGTGTCTGGCTATCTTATTTCATACCCCATTCGGGGCATGAAAAAACCCTTTTTTACTTCTTGCTCTGCACACAATGGACTTGCTTTGCATCTTTCTGCACCCTGAGCAGAGCGACGGGTGCCATATGATAGCAAGCGGTTTTAACCGCTGGTAATGGGTCGAAGACCCATTGGGTGGTGGGCGGGATTCGATCCATGACCAGGCACTGAAGTGTCTGGCTATCTTATGTCATACCCCATTCGGGGCATGAAAAAACCCTTTTATTTCTTGCTCTGCACCCAATGGACTTGCTATTCTTTCTTTATGTTCGCTCCCTCAATCACTCTCTCCCTCTCTCTCTCGATAAACTACTCCTTCTTGCCCCAAAAACCGAGCAGTACATTGTATAAAGTTTCCGGAGACTGAACAGCAACAAAATTAGACCATTCATTAGGAAATAGTCTTTGATACTCCAGATTAGCAAACCGTTGATCAAGCAGAATGACCACTCCGGTATCATTCTCCGATCTGATCACTCTCCCTGCTGCCTGCAATACCCGGTTCATACCGGGGAACTTGTAAGCATAATCATAACCTTTACCGTTTTTTGCCTGAAAGAACTCTCTGATCAGTTCTCTCTCCAATGATAACTGTGGCAGTCCAACCCCGACTATAATGGCACCAATCAGCTTATCTCCGATCAGATCGATACCTTCTCCGAAGACACCACCCAATACAGCAAAGGCGAGGAGATTTTCACCCTTTCCATTATTGAATTGAGTGACATATTCTTCTCTGGCTTCTTCTGTCATATCCTGCTTCTGCACAATACTCATCTGCAGGTCAGGATCATCTTTATCCTCAGACAAGATCTCTAATACCTGATTCATATACTCATACGAGGAGAAGTATGTGATATAATTTCCTTTTTTAGCTGAAACTGCCGCTTTGATATAGTCGGCAACATCCTGTAAGGTCTCTTTTCTTTTTTTGTAGATCGTGACTACTTGAGGACAGATAATAACTTCTCTGTTATCGAGAGGAAATGGAGAATTGATAATACTCTTTCTGTCTCCCGGTTCACCACCAAGAAGTTCATTAAAATATCCGAGCGGAGTCATTGTTGCAGAAAAGAAGATGGAAGATTTAGCTCTCTTCAGATTCTCTTTCATCACTTTGGAAGGATCGAGACAAAAGATCTTTATTCGCAGATCATTTTCTTTCATTAACTCGTAATAAAAGACGAAATAATTATCGAAGATCTCACTAATGCGGAGAAACGCAGTCACTGCGAAATAGAGATCAATAAGTTCATCTTTCCCTGTTTTGATCTTGTCTTTGACAAGCTGTGCCTCAGCAGTATAGCAGAACTGGCGTAATAATTTGAGTAAATCATCGGGAATTACCCTGTTAATAGAGAGCTCCTTTTTATTGGCAACAAGATCTTTCTTTAGATTGAGTAGATAAGTATTAAGAGCAGTTAGTTGTTTATATAAACCGGGTGATGATTTTTTGATACTTCTGCGAACGGCAAGAAAATCTTTCTTGAACAATTCTACTGAGTACATAGCTCTGGAACGATCTACAAGATTATGAGCTTCATCGATCAGGAAAGTATAAGATTCTCTTTCATCCTGAAAGAAACGTCGTAAATAAACACGTGGATCAAAGGCGTAATTATAGTCGCAGATGATTATATCAGCCCAAAGCGAAAGATCTAACGAAAACTCAAAAGGACAAACTTGGTGATTTTCTGCTATTTCGATGATCTTCTGGCGGGTTACAATATTAAGACCTAAACCATCATTGATCGCTTTTCTTACTCTATCATAATAACCCTTAGCATATTCACACTCATCGGGGTGACAGGCAGCATCAGGTTTGAAGCATATTTTGTCCTTGGCTGTTAGAGTCACAGCCAGAGAGTTCAATCCCTGCTCGCCAAGTAGTCCCAAACACTGTTCAGCTATGGTCTTGCCCATTGTCTTGGCTGTCAGATAGAAGATCTTATCGCAGAGATTATTGCCGAGCGCCTTAAAGGCAGGAAAGAGAACAGCAACAGTCTTACCGATCCCGGTCGCTGCTTGGAAGAAAAACCTCTCACTCCGCTCAATAGTTTTATAAACAGTAACTGCCAGCTCTCTCTGACCGGGACGATATTTCTTGAAGGGAAAAGTCATAGAAGCTGCTGAGATGTCTCTTGTCCTCTTGCGGTTTTCGACTTTCTGAGCAAAAGCGATGTACTTTTTTACCATTTTTTGGAAAAAAGAGGTGGCCTCTTTGAGTGTGATCTTCTCCCGGAATTCTTTAGTTTGATCAGTATCAATGTTATAATAAGTCAGTTGAATTGCTATGGATTTTAACTCTTCCTTCACCATGTAGATATAGGCATAGGTCTTGACTTGAGCCCAATGCAGAAAGAACGAATCGGAGAGAATCTCTTTCAGGGGAAGGGTTGTTGTCTTGATCTCTTCTAAGATCACGCCTTCATCTGTCTGCCATAGACCGTCTAATCTCCCACCAACGCTGATGGTTAGTCCGTCATATACTGCAGTATGCTCAAGAGCAACCTCTGCCTGATATCCGGCTCCTCTATTGCGTTGTACCTTCTGATGACCTTTGACTCCGGCAGTGTTTCTTGAGGAACTGGAAAATTCAAAGGAGATATCGCCTGTTCTATAAACGAACTCGACTAAATTACGTACTGAGATCTTCATTATCACCTCTCATCAGTAATTATTTGTTGAAGAATTGTTTGATTTTATCTGACGAAATTACATGACCAACTGACTTGACTACTTCATCTATAATGAGAGCGGGAGTCATTGGCACACCATAAGCCATTATATCATTCATATCGGTTACTTTCACGATCTTGTAGTCTAATCCGGCTTCTTCGGCTGCTTTGATGGCATTCTGCTCAAGCTTCTTGCATTTACTGCAGCCGCCACCTAATATCTTGATGACCATATCTAACTCCTGATTATCATCAATAATCATTTCAAACATTATAATCACTAATCCGCTAAGTAGTCAACTATTATTATTTTTTCAGGGAGTTATTGAGCCCATTTAATGTAAGTAAGGAACTTAGATGTCCTGTTGTTTATCGGTTAAAATATTACCTGGTTGTTGATCAAAGTAACGTCAATATCGATGAAGATAAATATTGACAGGTGTCGATATAATGGTTTTCTTGATTTTGATTTGCAAAGGAGCTATTAATGGATAAATATAATGATCTGTCAAAACTTTTCAAGGTATTGAGTGATCCGACACGTATACAAATACTGGATATCTTATCCTGCGGTACTCTCTGTGCTTGTGATATTTTAGAGAGTTTACGGATCAGTCAATCTACTCTCTCCCATCATATGAAAGTATTGATGGATTGTGGTTTGGTTATCGGCGAAAAAAAATCAACTTGGATGCATTACTCATTGGATCAAGCAAGAGTTAAGGATTTACATGATCTTTTAGACAATATAACTCTGCCGAAAGAGAACTGCATTTGCAATAGCAATTCGGAAGAGAATAGACGATGAACACGATAATGAAACAAAAACAGAAATCGTTAATCTATGATAACGGTAGGAAAAGTATATGAAGAATAAACAAATAAGTGGTATTAGTTTTTTTGAGAGATATTTAACTATCTGGGTTGCTGGCTGTATGGTGGCAGGAATACTTATTGGTCAATACTTATCATTCATTCCGAGATTTTTAGGAAAATTCGAGTATGCCAATGTCTCAATACCGATAGCGGTCCTGATCTGGCTAATGATTTATCCGATGATGATGAAAGTTGATTTTACCAGTATCAAGAATGTAGGTAAAAATCCCCAAGGTCTTTATTTAACTTGGGTAGTGAACTGGCTCATCAAACCTTTTACTATGTATGGGATAGCTTACCTCTTCTTCTTCTATATCTTTAGAAGTTTTATTCCGGGTGATCTGGCGAGAGATTATTTAGCCGGGGCAATTCTTTTGGGAGCTGCACCCTGTACAGCCATGGTCTTTGTCTGGAGTCATTTGACCAAAGGTAATCCTGCATATACAGTAGTTCAAGTTGCTACGAACGACTTAATAATCCTCTTTGCTTTTACTCCTATCGTAGCACTATTATTAGGGATCAGCGGTATCCGTATCCCTTGGAATACTTTGATACTTTCGGTAGTCTTGTTTGTTGTTATTCCGCTTGCCGGTGGTGTTATAACCAGAGTTAGTATCATCAAATCGAGAGGAATTGAATATTTTACCGGCACTTTTCTGCCTAAGTTCAACAACATTACGATCGGTGGACTACTCTTAACTTTAGTAATCATCTTCTCATTTCAAGGAAGAGTTATTTTGCAAAACCCGCTTCATATCATTCTGATCGCAGTACCTTTGACCATTCAAACATTTCTTATCTTCGCAATTGCTTATTTTGGAGCAATGAAACTCAAGCTTCGGCATTGTATCGCTGCACCAGCCGGTATGATCGGGGCTTCCAATTTCTTCGAATTAGCAGTGGCAGTAGCCATCGCACTTTTTGGAGCTGCTTCTCCGGTTGCCCTTGCCACCATAGTCGGTGTCTTGGTAGAAGTACCGGTGATGCTGACATTAGTTAAGATAGCTAATAAAACTACGCACTGTTTCCCGGCTGAAAGAGTAGTAAGTTAAACTTCCGGAAAAGCTCTTATAAATTCAAAAGACGAGCCTAAAACTCGTCTGTTGCTTGATCAGTCTCCAGATAGTAAGTGATAAACTCTAAATTAGAAGTGACAATCCGTAAATGTGGGTGAGAATATAATAGATCCCGGCTCCAATAAAGATCATCCCGGTGACGATCCTGACCCATCTTTCGATCTGAGAGAGTCGGTTAAAAGCTTTCCCTACCATTTTACCGGCAAAGGCAATGATCAAAGCAAAAATAATGACCGGAAGTGCCGTACCGATCCCAAACAGAGTAGGTAACAAAACTGGAGATGAATATTGGGTAGAAAGCCCTAATAAACCTATAAAAAAGAGACTCGCAGAAACCGGACAGAAAGAGAGGGCAAAAACCACTCCCATGGGAAATGACCAAATAATACCTCCATCTTGAAATCTTCTCTGCAAAGATTGTCCATTCATACTGAAAGAGACGGATGTTTGCAGCATACCCAAGATGAACATACCGGCTAAAATAAGTAATGGTCCTAAAAAAATCCCCATATAACTTTGTAGAAAACGGGATATATTAGACACTAATGTTGCTTCAGAAGGAGATGAGGTCTGGAAGAAAATTAAGATGAGAACCCCTATCCCGACATAGACGAACATTCTTCCCAGTGTATATAATAAACCTGACAATAAGACTCTTTGGGTATTGTTCAATGAACGACTTAAAAAAGAGATCGCAGCAACATTAGTGGCTAACGGACAGGGACTGATAGAAGTTATAACCCCCAATGTTAAAGCACTCCACATAACCAAAATCGAAGTCATCTGTTAATTCCTCTTATTCAGTTTGTTACTTCTTGTCTTCAAACTGTTCTTTAATGGCATTTCGCAAGTAATTCATAAATTCATATTGATTGAGTACTTTCTCCATGACCTGATCGAGTCGGGTATGACTTACCTCTACCCCATCTTCAAATCTGGCTACTATAATCGTATTACCGGAGATATTATAGCGATTTGCTAATTGACTATCTTGCAGATAATCAACGACTCTCCAATCGAGTCTTCTGTCTTCAAGGTATTCAGCAAATTCTATTCTGATCAGCTTATCTGTGTAGATCTCTATCATGTTACACTGCCAACAACGAAAAGTTGAACGAAGATAATAAACGACTATTTTTTTATCTCTTCCTGTCAGAGAGGTTAGATCACTTTGAACTCCTCTCAAAGCAAATTCTTTGCCTATAGCAAAACCGATGCTGAAGATGATAAAGGCGAGCAACAGATTTCTGATGATCTTCAAAACTAATCCCTGAGCAACCTGTTTAGCCATTCTTCCATTTCATCCTGACTCATTATCCCAACGTGTCTGTGTACTTCTGCACCCTGTTTATCGAAGAAGATGAGAGTAGGAATACTCTGGATCCCGTAGCGGCTGGAGAGGATCTGGTCTCTGTCTGTATGAACATACACAACATGAGCAGTATCGCCAAACGACTCTCTTACAGCTTCTCTTGCCGGTATCATCATTTGACAGGGAACACAACTGTCTGAACCAAAGTTTGCCATAGTAGGAATACTACTCAATCTGGCTTGATCAACATCATTATTCATTGCTAAACTGATCTTCTCAGCAGCCCAACTACCCGAGATCTCGACTTTTCTATTAGATAAAATATTTGTTATGTATTCCTGTACATACTCTTGTTGTTGTTGTTGCTTCAAAAATCCTACAATCTGCCCGCGAACTTGGTCAAAAGGCATATCACCCATTAACGCCTTATTGGCTTCATAAAATTCATTGATCTCCGCTTCCGAGGGTTCAATATCTTTAACCAAACCATAGACAAATGTTTGGATAACATCCATATCAGATATATTTGTTATGTCATGACCATCTTTAGTCAGAGAATTGCGACTCTCTTGAAGTATTACTTTTTCAGTGAATTTCTGCTCTAAGATGAAAAAAACATTATCTTGGAGTTGTTCTCTGATATTTGCCCTTGTTTGTGCTAGATCATTATCTATCTCCTGTTTGGTTATAGTGATATCAACCGAACGAAGAAGAAGATCATTCGGTAACTTGGTAAAAGTTGCAGAAGCCAATGGTGTTGATGAAAGCAGAGGATAGTTTTCAGCGACTGTTCCTTGCAGATTACCTTCTCTTGTCTTACTCTCTACTTTACTACAGGCAATTGTAATGGTTAAAGTAACGAGAAAAAGAATCTGGAGCAGATTCAGAAATTTCTTAGATATTACTAATGTAGGTTTTAACTTTGAACGCATCCAAAAACCTCACTTCAATAAGGGAACAATTTTATCAGGTCCCAGAACCTTACC
The DNA here is from genome assembly GCA_019429305.1 of Candidatus Cloacimonadota bacterium. Classification (NCBI taxonomy): domain Bacteria; kingdom Pseudomonadati; phylum Candidatus Cloacimonadota; species Candidatus Cloacimonadota bacterium. The sequence goes on along the minus strand of JAHYIR010000001.1, from coordinate 181,650 downwards.
GACCGAAACAACTTTCTCATCAATCACCAACCCTGGAGTCATCATTACTCCGTAATTCATGATCTTAGTAATATCTGTCACTTTCTCGACCTGAGCTTTAATTCCTTTCTCTTCTAACGCCTTACGGACATTTTCTTCCAGTTTCTTGCATTTCGGACAACCCGAACCAAGTACTTTAATAATCATTTTTCCTCCATATCTGAGTTTTTTTTCGTGTTTCAAAAGATCTATAGCAAACCTACAAGTAAATATATATAGCTTCTTTTAGAATCCTAACTAATGAGTGACATTACTTGTTTGTCATTAGATATCTACAAGCTATTTTGCTCTCTTTACATCATCTATCTGCTCAACTAATCGTTTAATAACATTCTGATCATAGTCAAAATGTGGTTCTTTCTCTATACCGAACTCGGTTAAAATAATGTGTTGGTAGTTTCCAATCTCTTTCTTATCAAACATATTCTTCAAACAGGATACAGCACATCCATCAATTACTAGATTAGCTGTCTCGGTCTCTTCGGCAGCTTCTTTAAAACCGCAAATGTCTGCTCCTACCCCTGCAGCACAACCCATTCGATACTTGTTTGCTTTGTGCAGGGCTATTGCTAACTCCACAGATATCTTGCCGACATTACTCGCCCCGGCACAGGCATACACATTACTATGAGCTGTATTAACAGCACAAGCACTCGAGCAACTGCAATTACATTCAGTCATATTTTTCTCCATAAAATTTCTTTAATAAATAGTTGCTTTTAAAGATATTATCTATACAATTACCATGTTATGGATACTCTCATAATTCTGTTCATAAAATATGATAAGGATAAGTAGATTACAAGTCTTTCTAAAACAGATAACCATAGACTACACCTGCTATCGTTGACATCACAACTACCAAAGTAACAAAAACAAGAGTTTTTTTAGTTCCGAGAACACTTCTGATCACTAACATATTAGGCAGTGAGAGTGCAGGTCCTGCTAACAACAGAGCCAACGCTGGTCCCTTCCCCATACCATTGCCTATCAGACCTTGTAAGATCGGCACTTCAGTCAGAGTAGCAAAGTACATAAATGCACCGGCAATAGCAGCAAAGAAGTTTGCTCCCAGGGAATTACCCCCTACTGCTGCATATACCCATTGGGAGGGGATCAATCCCTCTTCTTCCGGTCTACCGAGTAGCATTCCGGCAATTAGTACACCAAAGAGCAACAACGGTAGTATCTGCTTAGCAAAATCCCAGGTAGCTAAAAACCAATCACCCAATTCATCCTCTTTTCTGCTGATGAAAAAAGATAAACTTATGAATGCTGCAGCAAAGGCGATGGTCGGAAATTGAGGCAAAATAACAGCAAACAGTAACGTTATCCCTGCAGATACACCAATCTTCCATAATTTCATAGCAAAATATTTTATTAATACAACTCCCAACATAAGCGCTAATCCTGCTGTTATCAACCATTTAATCTGATAGATAAAGCTCCAGACACCTACATCATCAACTGGCTTTCCCCAATTGACTGCGACCAGGATCAAAACCAGCAGAACCATCAAAGAAACATTCTGCCAAAGTGGTTTTTCGTTTTCAGGCATAACGAAACCACCCTCTTCTGTCTTCTCTTTCCGGAAAATCAATTGCATCATTAAGCCGATAATGATACTGAACAAGATAGCTCCGACTGCTCTGGCTACTCCCAATTCCATCCCCAGTACTCTTGCGGTCAGAATGATAGCCATAATATTTATCGCCGGTCCCGAATAGAGGAAAGTTGTTGCCGGACCTAATCCCGCTCCTCTCTTATAAATTCCGCTAAATAATGGTAATACTGTACAGGAACAAACTGCCAATATACTCCCCGAAACTGAAGCGACTGAATAAGCTATTACTTTTTTTGCCTTACTCCCCAGATACTTCATTACCGCACCCTGACTGATAAAGACAGATATTGCTCCGGCAATGAAGAAAGCCGGGATCAAGCAAAGTAGTATATGCTCCCGAGCATAATCCTTTAAGAGAAAGAGCCCCTCACGAAAAGCAAAATCAAAACGAGCTGTTCCTACAGGCATAAAATAAGCACCTAAGAAAACAGCTGCCATGATTAAAAGTGTTTTCCACTCCTGCTTCCAATCCATATTAACCTCTACTATTTATCCTTCTTTTATTCATTATAAGTTTTTCATTAGTCATCACTTTCCTGGTGCATTCCTGCTGACTGACACACTCTACACAATCGAGTATTTCGTTAAGACAAGGAATATTCGACTTATATAAAACCATCTGACCATCTTTACGGCTCGTAACTAATCCTGCCTTCCGTAACACATCGAGATGCTTAGATATGGTCGAAATATCAAAGCGAAGTATATCTGTTAATTCACAGACACAACGTTCTCCATTATTATTAAGATACTCAATGATAAACAGACGGGTCGGATGCCCTAATGCCTTATAAATCAACGCCTTACTCTTCAAATTCTGCATCATTACCTCAAGTTTTATTGAGAAGATATTTGGTCAAAGAGCCAAATACTGTCAAGAGGTTTTGTAATGTTTGGGGCTGTTTTGATGAGATTTTAAAGATATCGTATCTATTGGATATACTCTCTATTGTATATTAAAAGAAGGGTCATATCTTGTAATCTTATTGATGGTTTAATAACAGAAAAAATCGCTATTTTTCCCCTTCTAGTTCATAAGTTAAAATCCCCTTTACATAATCGATCCATTTATGATCTGGGACAGTTCTGTCGATAAAGATATCCGGTTGAATGCCGATATTATCGAAAACCTGTTCAGGGAGTCTCAAGCTTCTGGCAATACAATATGATAAGCTTATTTCACCACAGGGGGAATCAACTGAGATCATATCTGCCGTATCGAGAGCCCCGACAGTAGTTCTGCCGAAAAGTTTTGTTTTGCTACTCTGCCTTGCTTCGAAGGCAAATAGTTCGGCAGCACTACCGACATTTTCGTTGATGATAACAGCAATTCTTTCAGGTAAGGGGTACTTGTCCTCTAATTCAATATCAAATACTTCAATATCATACAGGTTGACAAACTCACCTATGTTATCATAAAATTCAGCGAGTTTCTTTGTAAGCAATTCTCTCAATTCTGTTTGATCTGCAGGAATATTTGCCAACTGATTCTCCATGAATATAATGTTCAAGGGGGACGCCAAAAACTCAGTACCGTATGCTCTGATCGGATTGGTATAAAGATAGGGTAAAAGATTTCTATATGTCATATCAGAACCACCTCCATTGTTTCGTATATCTATGATCAGGTTTGGGGTACTAATAATTTTTTCGTGATGTTGAACCAAGAATTCATCCACAACAGGTTTATGTTCGATCAAAAAAGAGGGAAAACGGAGAAGTATGGTGTCATCCGATAATTCCATAAAAACTGGAGTGTTGACATTCATTAGTTCGAAATGGAAGCTAACTTGTTGATCATCTTCGGTAACAGGATAGTCCGGAAAGGATCTTTTCAGATTAAACCTGCCTAAAAGAAGATTATTATTTCCAAGCAATTCAGCCGAAGTAAATTCGAAAGGGGAATAGTCACCCATGTACCAAATACCGTTGGTTGATCCATCCTGCTCAGGTGGGGTAAATCTCAATTTAATATGCTGCTTCTGCCATCTTGTACTCCCTTCGTCAATAACAAAACCAAGATATTCATCGTCATGAATGATTATTCCAATAGTGTAGGGCTGAGAAATCCAAACACCTTCAAAACCGGCTTCTTCCAAACTTGATAGATATTCTACAAAATCCTCTTCATTGATCTCATATCTCTCCCAACCTGTCGGATCAACCGGATCACTAAGTTCTCTCTCGACTACTTCCCAATTAATACTAACGGCGTGATGCCATGGTCTGAAGAATCTTAACCATTCTCGATAGATCGCTACAGCTTCAGAGAGTGTCTCAACTTCCTGTAATCTCTCTTCATAAATTTCATTGTGCTTCTGAAACTCTGCATGACCCTTCTGTTCAATAATCAACTGTGCTCCGGCATCATTCTCTTCGAATGTTTCTCGTATCCAATGAAATTTTTCTATATATGACAACTCCAGAGAATGTATCAGGATAGGTGTTAGTACAAATGCGAACAGAATGATAAGAACCATGAAGAGTTTGTCGTTTATCATGAGATTGTTTAAACTTTGCATGCAATACCCCTTGTTATTATATTAGGTATTATTAATGCGAAATAAGAGAAATCTGTCAACTCAAATAATACCTTAAGGACTCTCCCACCCTACTTGGTATAGAAAAATTATCGCTGATTTCTGGCTTATACGATAACCTAATAATAAGACACCTCTAACACTTGCACAATGATTAATGAGCAACTGTTATTCCATAGTTTCTGTCGAAGCTACTATCCTATAAAACTTCATCGCCCCTGAGATCGATTCCGAAAAAATAGGTTCATGAACAACATCTAACAATTGCCAATCTTCCGAATAAGGATCATAGCATGCATAGACCTTATAGGAGTTTGCATTTTCGACTGCCTCCCAATGAAGATAGATGTACCCGTCAGCAATATTAGTAATTAGATTTTCCGGGGTTAATAACTCAATTCCGGAGTCTTGCCAATGCAGATAAGGATAGCCATCGTTGAGATATTGAGGATCAGCTTTCCAGGTATTTATAAAATCCCAGTCAACATAAGTGTTAGCTGCATATGTGTAAGTCATCTCCTCGGTTGTTCGCCCTTCGCCTGCTGCAGAGCTCGGCTGTCCGGATGTTTCCATATCCCAATAGCAGTTGGTAAAAGTGGTGCCAAACTGATGACCAATAAAACCACCAACCCAAGATATTCCATTTACACTACCTTTACTATAGCAGTTAACTATTGTACAATAACCCAGATCACGCCCTATAAAACCACCAACATATGAATTGCCGCCAACACTACTGATGCTGTAACTGTTGCTATGGGTAGATTGAGCAGTGCGACCAGATAAACCACCAACCTCTGAATACCCCGAAACATTACAGGAACTAAAACTATTACTGACCGTGGAATGAAATGTATGAGCTCCGACAAGTCCACCGACATAATAATCACCATTTACTATACCATCACTAAAACAATTACTGATCAATGTATAACTTTCGGTCATACCGACCAGACCTCCCACATAGTAGTGACCATTAATGTTAAAATCAATAGTGCCAATATTCTCTAATAAAGATCCCGACGCATAGCCAAACAGACCGACATGATCCATATCAGGACGATTGATAAACAAACCGTTAATAGTGTAATCCTGCCCGTCATAAGTACCAGTAAATCTCGTTTCATTACTAATATCACTATTATCACCAATGGGAGTCCACCCCTGACCTGCAAACCAACCGCTCGTTGAAGAAGCATCAATATCAGCAATTTGAATATAGTGACTTGACCACCGTGTTGCCTGATCGGGATCGGGGACAACGTCTTCGCTCGCCGCTATCCAGTAGAGATTTTCGAGAGAAGAAATTTCATAGGGGTTGCTTGGTGTTCCATCTCCAGCAGTAGGAGCTTCCGCTTCTGGATAAATTTCGAAAGTTTGCCACTCTAAGTATGGATAACCATCATTCAGGTAGAGAGGGTCCTCTTGCCAGGTATCTACAAAATCCCAACCGACATAGGTATTGGATGCATAGGGATATGTCATATCTCCCGTGCTTCTAGCTAAACCATCAATTCCAGTTTAGGTCGTTGCTGGATTGACTGAATAAATATCTTAAATTTTTTATGGGATTTTAAGAACTAGCTTCTTTATCCAAAGTACAGAACGATCTTTATTGTTAAGGAAATTAACCGTCATGAACTCTCTGTCGATCTCGATGAAATCATTAAAAATCTCTCTTTCGTTCACAAATATTCTTATAGGTATATCGAGATTTACCATTCCAGGATGAATATAGACAGCTAGTTTTGCAACACGGGAACTTTCAATATGGAAAACATTGCCTCTATAAAGAGCTTTCAAAGCTCCGGACTTCTGTTGATAATTAAAATGCTCATGATAGGTAACGGGAGGGAAAGCACCTTCAAGAATAATTTCCTCTTGGTCTCTGATGATAGTCAAATGAAACTCATCTCCCCGTTTCTTATCATTGCGAATATTCAGTAAATCATTAATTGTTTCAGTTTCTATACCATCCATAGAAATTATGACATCACCACTTATAAGTCCGATCTCTTCAGAAACCGAATTATCGACAATATTAGATATTCTCACTCCATATCCTGTAAAATCGTTGTCGTCATAGAATCCAAAGGTAACTCTGTCATCGGGTAGGAGAACTGTATTATGACAATGCCAATCCTGAGCTGCACTTAATGTGTCGATCTCAAGAATCTCTAACCAGTCGCATCTCCCCCATCTTGGATCTGTAGTTTCCCAGTAGAGTGATGGTTGAAAGATATTACGAACTTGTTTTTCCATATCCTCGATCATTAGTGGAAGATCGTACTCTGCGTAGTCGTAAGTATGCCCTATTCCCCAATACTCCAAGTAAAAGATATTTGCCCCCATATCTTGAGCTGTTTTGATTAATAACCGCATCTTATCAGCAGGATAAAGAAAATCTAGATCGGTATTGATTACTCGATGATAACGGTTACGCAGATTAGTTGTGTAGGTAGGATATCCTGTTACTATTGTTCCAACCAGCATATTACCGTTCAAGGGATAAAAAGCTGCAAAATCGTTGGGAGTAGTCATGCCGAGATGAAAGGAACCGGAAGCTCCATCAGAAAAACCGCTTAGATAAATCCTGTTGTCATCAACATTAAATCTCTCTTTTAAAAACCGGATCTGATACATGATGTTCTCTATACCTTTTTCAGACCACCAAGCCGTCTGAATATTAGCCATGGGAAAGAGTAGAATCCAATTCTTTTCATTGGCTATTTTAAGGAAGGGGCTATGATGTAAGTTATCATAATAATCTTCGATAAACTCAGGACGAGATACTCCGCCATGAAGATATATCAAGAGCGGAGTTTTCTTATCTGCTCTATAACCTGATGGCAGGTAGTAAACAAAAGGTGCTTGTAGAGTATCATTGATTGTGTGGTAATCCTTAATAAGAATTGCTAATTCTTCAGGTTGCTCAAAATCTGTGTAGTTTTTAAAAACGGTATAAAGAGAATCAGAACTTATCGATTCGTTATTATATTGCTCCTTTACAAATTGCTCTAAACTCATTGCAGTTATCTGGCAAACAATACAAAGAATAAGTACTGGTATCGTTAGACACAAGAAACGCTTCATAAAACCTCCCAATTGGATAGAGAAGTCGATACGATAAAAAACACGTCAATATAAATTAGTTAATTAAATGATATATTAGAAGATCATCATCGTAGTATTGAAATATTAAGTTTTTCTCTAACTGTCAGCGGTCTTGATAGTTTGGGAAGAAAAATATCTTGCTTAATATAGTCGGATATTTTTGTTATCATTAATATATAGAAATATATTCTTTTGACAAGGAGTACCTATGTATAAGATCTATGAAGGTAAACTAGTATCCGATAAGGCAAAATACTGTATCGTGATCAGTCGTTTCAATGAGTTTATCGGCAACAAACTTTTAGAAGGGAGTTTAGACTGTTTACAGCGTCATAATGTAGCTGAAAAAGAGATCGAGGTTGTCTGGACACCTGGTGCTTTTGAACTTCCAGCAGTAGCGCAAAAACTGGCTAAAACCGGTAAATATGAAGCAATAATATGTTTAGGAGCCGTTATTCGTGGTTCAACTCCCCATTTCGAATATGTCTCATCTGAAGTGAGCAAAGGAATAGCTCAGGTTGCACTACAATCGGGTATTCCAGTAATCTTTGGAGTTATAACTGCAGATACCATTGAACAAGCAATCGAAAGAGCAGGTACTAAATCCGGAAATAAAGGTTGGGATGCAGCTCTTTCAGCGATCGAAATGGTAAATCTCTACCGGAGTATAAAATAGGGATGGGTTTACGCCGCAAAGGACGAGAGATCGTTTTACAGACGTTGTATAGTCTCGATTTCGACCATGAATCTGCTCTTACCGAAAGAGAGGTAGATAGGGAGATGTTCGAACCGATCTTAAATAACATCTTCGAGACTAATTCTATTAAACCGACCAGCAGAATCTACCCGTTTTGTAATGAGCTGATAGTTTCTGTTATAGAAAATCTGCAGACAATAGATAATTTGATTAAAACTCATCTTGAGCATTGGAATATTGATAAACTCGGTGTACTCGATAGAAATCTGCTACGTCTTGCTATAGCCGATATTTTGTATCAGAATACACCACCACCTATAGCAATTGATGAAGCTGTTGAAATAGCCAAAAAGTTCTGCTGTGACAAATCGAGTAAATTGATAAATGGAGTTTTGGATCATATAGCCAAAGATTTGCCACAGCAACCTCATAAGACTGAGTAATAGTTATTTTATGGATTACTGATGATGAAAAACCAACTCAGATGCAGCATCGGTATCTTGATACATAACGAAGCCGAAAACATTGGTAAACTACTGAAAGCTTTGCTTAATCAGAAGCTGGAAAAGGTAGAAATAGCGGAAATCATAGTTATTTCAAGTGACTCAACAGATGGTTCTGATGATATAGTGAAGAGATATTCCGGAATAAATCCGATAGTTAAACTAATCACGGAAAAAGAGCGGAGAGGCAAATCGGCTGCTATAAATACTTTTTTAAAAGAAGCAAAAGAAGATCTCATATTGATCAGTAGTGGAGATGTAATTCCAGAGGAAATAACCATAGAAAAAATGATTGAACCCTTTATTGATAGTAGTATCGGTATGACCGGAGCACATCCTATACCTGTAAACAAAACCGATAGTTTTGTCGGTTATTGGGTTCACCTTCAGTGGCAACTTCATCATTTGATAGCATTACAATCTCCCAAACTGGGGGAAATGGTAGCATTTCGTAATATAATGACCTCAATTCCTGAGGACAGTGCTGTTGATGAAGCTAGTATTGAAGCTATTATCACAGAGAATGGATTTAAACTGTTCTATGTACCGGAAGCAATCGTATATAATAAAGGCCCTGAGAGTATCATGGATTTCATAAAACAGCGTAGAAGAATAGCTGCTGGACATCTTTGGCTGAAAAGACGAAACTCTTATCATGTCAGTACCAACCAACCACAATTACTTCTTTCCGTACTTTGGGATGAGATAAAGAGAAACCCTTGGAAACTACATTTTGTTATTCTTATCGTCATTTTAGAGATTTGGTCTCGGTTTCTTGGTTGGTATGACTTAACTATTTTGAAAAAGAATCCCTTTAAGTGGGATATAATTAACTCGACTAAAAAAGTAAATTAAGAGGATATGAGATGTTAATCTTACTTATAAAATTGATCATTTACAGAATCTATCGTATCCTTGGTTTCCCAAGATTACTACCGATAAATTATACAATTAGCGTCACAAACAAATGCAATTCCCGCTGTCAGACCTGTTTTATTTATAATGTCAAGTCGGAGCAGATGAATGTTTCCGAATACAAAAAGATATTCAAAAAAATCGGCAAAGCTCCATATTGGGTTACAATAAGTGGTGGTGAACCGTTTTTAAGAAAAGACCTTGTGGATATTGTTATTGCTTTGGATAAGTATTGCCGTCCAAGGATAATCAATATTCCAACAAACGGTATCCTGACACCACGAATTCTCTACATGGTTAGACAGATATGCAAATCCCTACCACGAACTCAGATCATTATCAATCTATCTATAGATGGTATTGATGAAGAACACGACAGAATTAGAAATGTTAAGGGTAATTTTAATAGAGTTATTAATACTTTCAAAGCACTGAAGAAACTTAAGTATAAAAATTTAATTGTTGGGATCCATACTGTGATATCAAAGTATAATGTTGAGAATTTCCCCGTAATAGCATCTTATCTGATGCAATTAGCTCCCGATTCTTACATTACTGAAATTGCTGAAGAAAGGCACGAATTAGCTAATATAGGTAAAGATATCACACCGAGTGCTTTAGAATATCGTGCTGCTATAGATTTTCTGCTTCATCGGATCAAGAACAATAAATTCAAAGGTATGAGTCGGATTACCCAATCTTTTCGTATCGAATACTATAATTTGGTTAAGAAAATCTTACGCGATAAGAAACAGGTCATACCATGTTATGCAGGAATTGCATCGTGTCATATAGCTCCAAATGGTGATGTTTGGATGTGTTGCACCAAAGCCAAACCAATAGGAAATCTACGAAAAAAGGACTATAACTTCAGTTCGATCTGGTTCTCAAAAAATGCTAAAATAGAACGCAAAGAAATCAGACAAAAGAGATGCTATTGCCCATTAGCAAATAGTTCATATACAAATCTGCTGCTCAATATTCCTTCCCTCTGGAGAGTGTTTATCAGAAGTTATATCAAATGGTAGGTAGATAATGAATGTGAAAATATTGCACGCTGAGAAGAACAAGACCAATCTCTTTTTCTCCGATTACTTTCAGAGACAGGATAGAAGTATCGTTCTCCTAACTCACTACAGAGAAGAGAGTTCATCTCACGAAAAAATTAATTCAATCATATTACAGAGCCTGGTTAAAATTGACTTTCAGAATATTCTTTGGGAAGAATTACCTGCTCTTCTCAAGGAGTTTTTCCTCAACCTTAACTGGGAACTTTTTGCTCATTTCAGAAATTTTCAGGAACAAGAGGTCGGTGTTTCTATCTTCTTAGCCATCATTGAAGATAATAACATTTGTTTCGTGTCAGGTGGCAGATTTCTTGCTGGGGTAATTACTCAATCCGGTTTAGATGAATTAGGAAAGAACTGGGATCATTTCCACGTTAAAACTAAAGAGAATCTTGGTCTACTTGGTGTTTTGGGAAAAGATATCGAAGTTAAACCGGTAGTTCAAGAGTTGCCGATAAACTCAATTTTTGTTACTCTACCGGCTGATAAGGCAAAAACTCTAAACCTAAAAGAAACAGGATTCTATGAACTAGCCGATAAGGTTTCAAATGAATATAAGAGAGAACCTTTTCCTTATTGGATGATATCTTTTGAAGAACGAAAACGGGATATTAGAAAACCATGGTACAAAGCTAAAAAGTTTCGCATCCCGGTAGTATTAATGTTATTAATGCTGATCTTTTCGATCTACTATTTATTCATGGGAAGAGATGTAGTTGATGATCGTTTACACATAACAAGAGAGCAATTTCAACTTACCCTTCGTAACATTGATATTCTCAAACTACAAGAAATCCTTCCCCTGGATTATGGTATTCTTCTTGTTCCACAACATAATATTGAACTAACTGTCGATTGGGAAAGCACACTTTCATATCCCATTACTCTCAAACCCTACTTTTGTTTACGTAATATTTACCTTGTATCTAATGATGTTTTATATGCTTACGATAAAAGAACTAAAAGAAATACTTGGAAAACTAATCTCAACCACAATGTTGTTTCAATAGAAATTCTCGACTCTAATCTAATGTTGGTGATGACTGCAGATAATATCAGTTACTGTCTAAAGAGAGATAACGGTGATTTGGTATGGACTAAAGGTGATGATTCACAGTTACCAATCTATTCTCCTGCACCGCCATATCAGCCGGTGCAAATCTCTCTCGAAATGGATAGAAGATTGAATAACAGCATTATTCTCATTCCATATTATAACAGTTTGACCTTGATCAATATACTGAATGGTGATACCCTAACCCACTATTCAAGTGATGAAACTATCAACTATGTAAGTGATTTCGATTTTATTGAAAGATCTGTTTATATGGTTAAAGGTAACAAACTGTATAAAGTAAGAATCGAAATTAGATACTAAAAAATTCAATTCCTATACCAAGTTAGAATTAAATCAACTAGTTTGTCATCATCATGATATGATTGCATCAATAGTTATATCATTTTGATATAATGTTTTATAGAAATCCTTTCCTCTTTGTAACTTCATAATAAAATCTGCAAAAAATATTCAACCTATCTCCATAGAATCCAAGCTATTAGATACATTAGTAACAACAACGAAGTTATAGGATGAATTTTTGGTACATGTATTGCAAATACAATAACCTTGAAAGGACCTGAAATAACAAGGAGGAATTATGAAACATTTAATAATCTTAACAGTAACATTGTTTTTAGGAACAGTTGGTTTACATGCTCTCATGAACATAGAAAACCAAGTTCTAAGTCATTATGCCCAAGTAATAGAGTATCCCTATCATGAGCTCTATGAAGTACTTTTTGCTGAAAACAAATCAGATCAGAAAACAGAAGATAGTGGAGAATTCATAATCGAAAAGAAGATTATAGTAACAGAAAATGTTTCTGATATTGATATGGAGGAAATTGATCAAAAAATTAAAGAGGCAATGAAAAAGGTTGAAGAAGTAACTCGTGATCTAGATACTGGAACAGGTAGTAGAATAGTTACTATTGAACTAGATCGTCAACGCAGCGATTCAGCTTATATGGGTGTTGTCACTGAAGACCTTACATTAAGTCAAGCTGCCGAGATGGGATACAATAAGTTTTATGGTGTTTTAATTACTAGTGTCGTTCCCAATAGCCCAGCTAGAGCTCAGCGTATTCTGCCGGATGATATCATTATGGAAGTAGACGGGCAGAGAATTTCAAATCGCAGGATATTCACCAATATTATCGGATCATATAACATAGGTGATACGGTCAGAATGAAAATTTTCCGTAACAGACAGGAAATGGACATGGATTTCACTTTCGGTTCTCGCCATGATCGTATAGATACAGGTATTCCGGGAGAACAAGTAGTTCGTAAACCAAAGATCTCAGTTGGTTCATTTGGTGGTGGTTGGATCCCACTATGGTACACTCCAGAAGTTGATGACATCAATAAAATGATCACCTCTTTGGGTTTTGCAGAAATAGATGACAAAGGCCAATTCCTTAATGGTGGTGGTGCAAAGATCAATGTTGGCAAAGGATTGTTCCTTGGTGGTATGGGTGCAGGATACTCATTTGATAGAAGAATAAATGTACCTGATGAGAATGTTATTCGTAGAATGAGATACAGTACCGGTTTCGGTGGTATAACTTTAGAACAGCGTATTCCTGTAACTCGCAAGCTGATAACTTCAGTAGGATCAATGCTCGGATGGGGTACAACAAGAATTGAGGTTTCTCAAAATGATGGGAACTACAACTGGGATGACCTATCAACACAGATAAATGATACTTTGAATAACTATCTCAACCTTTACAAAAGCTATATCTTTCTGCAACCAAAAGCTGAGTTATACTATCGTTTAAATTCATGGCTTTCAATTCGGGGTGAAGTCGGTTACATCTTATCATATTCATATCATAATGGTTGGAATGTCGATGATACTGGCGATGTTTACGAAGTAAAAGGATCACCCAATACATCTTTTGATGGTTTGACAATCTCTGTCGGTCCATGGTTTGGTTTCTAAACTCCTCCCTAAAAGAGATTAGAATAAATGAAAAAACCCGGGCTGTTCACAGCCCGGGTTTATCTATGAAAAATCAAAAAACTTGACATTTGGTCGGTTAATCAAACAAATAATTTTACAACTAATATTGAAGAGGGATTATGTTGAGCTTTGCGGGTAGGATTCTGTCTAGTGTAGTATCCATGACAATGCTCCTGTTCTCTTCTTATGAAGGGAATAATGCACGCTTTTCTGATGTGTTTATTGGTCATGATAATCAGATTGTCAGAATAAGAACCTCTCTGTTATATGCCTTCGATAATGATTTTGAGCAGATATTCCGTTCTGGCAGCCCAATCAATATTAACTACTATCTTATCGTATCAAGAGATGGTATTCTTTTAGACTCTATTGAATATAGAAATACTGTCATATATGACCCAATGGAGCGTTTTTTTCGGATCGAGGCAGAAGTTTCTAATAATTTCACTTTTACTGTTTCATGTGATGATCTAAGAACAATAATCTCGGAAGTAGATATCTTTTATGATCATTGGGGAATAGGAGGAACATATAAGTTCGAATTATCGGCATCTATGGAAAGAGTTACTCTCGAATCCTTGGAAAGAGAATTTGACTTGATGATGCTATGGAATTATAAGACCCCTAAGATAGTTTTCGAATACAAGGTGGAGCTATATGAAAGTTAATCTCAACTTAAGAGTCATCGTTATTTTTCTCTTTCTCTTTCTATATTTGAGTAGTCTTATGATTCTTAATGTTTTTTTTAATAGTCAACAGAAGGAGATCGATAAAGCCTATAAAAATTTTCACATTGATGAAGTTCTTGCTGAACTAAGCTTTAAGACACAAGAAGATAGTTTGCAAGCAAGGCAATTAGCAGTTAATATCAGAGAATCCTTAATGGCGATAGACTTGATCAGAAATGAGACACAGGTATATTCTACTTTATTTCTAATACTATTAATGATCGCATCTATCATCGCTTTCGTTCTGGTATTTTACCGGATCACCAAACCTTTAAAGGATTTGCAATTAGCAACAGCACGGATCAGAGAAGGAGATTTTTCTGTGTATCTTCCTACCTCAGGTATTAAAGAGATGCGTCTCTTACAGCAATCATTTAACGATATGTCACATGAATTGGATAATACCCAGAAAAAACTCTTACAAGCTGAAAAAGAGATGATTTGGAAAGAACTATCTCGTATGCTTGCTCATGAAATTAAGAACCCTTTAACTCCAATTCAGCTATCAATTCAACGATTGGAAGAAAAATACGAAGACTGTGAAAAGTTGAAAGAGATCTTTCCGGAAGCTATAAGAATAATCAATCAGGAAGTAAATAATTTACGAGAGCTTGTCCAGTCTTTCTCCAATTTTGCTAAAATATCTACACCTAACTTAACTGTATTTGATCCTGCAACAGAGATTGAAAAAACTGTCGAACCTTATATACATAATTATAACATACAGCTGAATTTGACCAAGAACACGAAAATTCAATTTGATCAGACACATTTCTATCAGATAATCACTAACATTCTACAAAATGCTGCTGATGCCAGCTCTTCTGAAGAAGAGATAGTTGTCAGTCTCAAGAAGAGTAATAATTTCTTGGTTGTTGAAATAAAGGATTACGGACAAGGTATTGACCCTGATGATATTTCTCATATTTTCGATCCTTACTTTTCTCGTAAGAAGCGAGGTACTGGATTGGGTTTAGCAGTAGTTAAGCGTCTTTGCGATGCAAATTCAGCTCATATCAGAGTAAAAAGTAAGTTAAATCAAGGAACGACTTTTGAGATTATTATCGAGGAGTATAAATGAATATCTTAATAGTCGATGATGAACAGAATATTTGTGTCTCCTTGCAAAATATTTTAGAGGATGAAGGATACAATTGTCATGCCCTGCAAGATCCCCTCAAAAGTCTGGAATACATAACCAATCAGATTCCGGATATTGTCCTTCTTGATGTGTCCATGCCGCATATAGGTGGTTTGGAAGTATTAGAGAAGATCAAGAATATCGATTCCGGGATACAAGTAATAATGATCTCGGGACACAGTGGTATCAGTGAAGCAGTGAAAGCCATAAAACTTGGGGCATTTGACTTTTTAGAAAAACCGCTAAGTTTACCCAAGGTTAAACTCACAGTGCGCAAAGCCTATGAATTCAGAAGTATTTCTCAAGAAAATGAAAGATTGAAATCGAATTTTTCAGAAAATTTCAAGTTAATAGGTAAAAGTGCAGAGCTCAAAGAGTTAAAAAAGGTAATAGATCGTGTAGCACCAACTAACTCAAAGGTTCTGATCAGGGGTGAAAGTGGTACTGGCAAAGAACTCATTGCCTATGCTATCCATAATCAGAGCCATCGGAGCAATAATCCATTCATCAAATTCAATTCAGCAGCGATTCCCAACGAGCTTGTTGAGAGTGAACTATTCGGTTTTGAAAAAGGTGCCTTTACAGGAGCCGTCAAGAGCAAGAAAGGTAAACTCGCTGAAGCAGACGGTGGTACTCTTTTTCTTGATGAAATAGGTGATATGAGTTTATCTGCCCAGGCAAAAATACTTCGCGTTATTCAAGAAGGAGAATTCGAAAAGGTTGGAAGTAATAAGAAGGAAAAGATAGACACAAGAGTCATAGCAGCAACTCATAAAAATCTCGAGGAAATGGTAAAAACCGGTCATTTTAGAGAGGATCTCTTTTTTAGATTAAATGTGATCCCGATCATCAGCCCTCCTCTTCGTTCACATCCGGAAGATATACCCGTTTTGATAGAGCATTTTTCCAAAATGTTCCATTCTGAGATGAAAGTACCGTTGAAAACTTTTACAGACGAAGCTATCCTGGAGATGCAATCATGGCTTTATCCCGGTAATGTAAGAGAGTTAAAAAATCTTATAGAAAGATTCTATATCTTGATCGATAACCAAGAAATCACTCCTCAGCTTCTTGCCAGATATAATCTTAAAGATCCATATCATAATAACATTTCTGAGCAGCATTCCGAATTATCTTTCTGGAAAGAGACGGTTTATTTCCAAGAAAAAAAGAGAGAATTCGAGATTAAGTACTTAACAGAACAGTTAAAGAAACATAATTACAACATTACTCAAACTTCACATGCTCTGGGAATCCACCAGAGTAATCTTTCCAGAAAACTCAAAGAACTTAACATAAGTTTCTCTTAAAAAATATTTAAGAGAAAAAATCTTTACTAAAGATTAGTCATATAAATGATGAATTTAACTACAGAATCAGGGAGGAAGAATGGATAATTATGATATAAATGATCCCATAAAAGAAGCAAAAAAAACTCAAGAGACACGCTACCGTCCAATTGAAAATAAAGGTTATATAAAACAGAAATGGTTTGCTTTCGGTTGTTTATCAGCTGTTATATTGATTATCATCTTTTTATTAGTCGCACTGTCCGGTATAATTATGCTTGGGCGCAGTAAAATTGAACCTATTCCAACTGGTACCTACTTAAATCTTCGAATTGTAGGAGCATTGGAAGAATATCGCGAGATAGATCAAGATCTATTTTCTTTTACAACAACTCTGTCCGCTAGAGATATTATTGATCGGATCAATAAAGCAGCCAATGATCCAAACATCAAGGGCATCATTTTAGAACCCCGTTTTGTTGCTGCCGGTTATTCGACTCTTAATGAAATAACTATCGCTTTAGAAAATTTTAAAGCGAAAGGTAAGCCAGTTTATGCCTACCTTGAGATGGCAGCAAATAGAGATTATTATCTCGCTTCTGTCTCCACAGAGATATTTCTACACCCATCGGCTTCCTCAGGAATATATTTAAGCGGTGTTGGTGTTTCCTCTCTTTACATGAAAGACCTTTTTGATAAATTAGGTGTAGAGTGGACTATATTACATTCCGGTGAGTTTAAAGGTGCCGGAGAAGAATTTAGCCGCAGGGAAATGTCTCCACAAATGCGACAGAGTCTAACTCTTTTATTAGATGATCTATACAGTCAGCTTTTAACAGACATATCTTCTCTGCGAAACCTTGATTTCAATATCATACGAGAAATTTATGAAGATAGACCTGAATTCCTGATCAATCAAGATTATGCTTTAGAAATGGATATTGTTGACTTTTTAGCTTCCCGTGATGATATGTTGGATATGCTGGGTATTAGTGAAGATAAGGTGATGAGAATAAGCAGATATAGAACCAGAACTAGCTCACGAACAGGTCACTCTAATAAAGTAGCAGTAGTTTATCTACAGGGCTCAATTACTATTCCGAGTTCAAGTTTCGGACAGAACATTATTTCTGCCGGCAAGGTTAAGAACATCATCGCGGATATAGAAAAAGACCCATCAATAAAAGCAATAGTTCTGCGCATAAAAAGCCCCGGTGGCAGTGCCTTAGAGTCTGATAAGATCTATCAACAATTGATCAAGCTGAAAAGTACCAAACCATTAGTAGTCTCTATGAGCGATATTGCTGCCTCTGGGGGATACTATATAGCAGCTCCGGGAGATTACATAATGGCAGATCCTTATACCATAACCGGCTCAATAGGTGTAGCAGCGATGATCCCAAATTTACATCAGACTGGTCAAAAAATTGGGGTAAATCCTCAAACGATGTATCGAGGAAAATATACAAATTTCATGAATACATGGGAAAGACCTAATCCTTCAGACATCTTGGCATTACAGAGGAGCTTAGACTCTACCTATGAAGAATTCAAGGAACGAGTATCTACAGGTAGAAATATGACTTCAGAAGAAGTAGAAAAAGTTGCACAAGGCATGATTTGGAGTAGTAAGAGAGCACTTGCTAATAATTTAATAGATGACATCGGGAATTTGGATCAAGCAGTAGAAAAAGCTGCAGAACTTGCCAATATGATTGACTACCAAACAGTTTATCTTCCTGAAACAAAAACTCTTTGGGAGTTGTTATTGGAAAGAAGATTTGACAGGAGCATAATACTGAGCATTATAACAAGTAATGTCATTACAGACGAGAGATTAGAAGATCTTCGTAAGATATACACGGCGATAAAAAATGATCCCGTTCAGATGCTTTCTCCTCTCTTATACGTTGATTAGGTAAATACCTTTCGGTAGATCAAGAAGAATTGTATTGATCTTGATAGCTCAGATCGTGGTTTTCAATCGAAAGGAAAGAGGAGCTGTATATGAATAAAGGACTAATCTATACTATTATACTCTTGTTTACCTTATTAATTGCTTCTTGTGCTGAAGATGCTGTTATGATCTTTTATAATAATACTGCCAGTACAACTGAAATCCGAATAGACAACATCACATATCAATTACCTGCATATCAAACACTGGAAAGAAAGTGGAGTTTGAATCGTAAAGCTTTTTCGGTTGACAAGCAATATGTAACAGTTCAAATAAATGAAAAACTATTTCTCTTTCCACAGCAATACACTGCCTTGCTCAGTGCGGGCTCGAGAGTTTATAAGAGCATTGACTATGATGCTGCCGGCTTGAGAATCAGCAATGAGTCTTCATCGATTGTTACTGAAGTTTATATTTCACCGAGTACTTCGCAGTTATGGGGTAGTAATAAGCTTGAGAGCGTTATCATGCCTGAAGATTCAGCTCGCTGGAACTTAGCTGAAGGATTTTGGGATATCAAAATCGTCAACAATTGGGGGAATAATTATACTTATTTCGAACAGAGATTCTTTGTTAAGCATCTCCATTCTATTGATATATTTGACGGGAAAACTAATACAGATGATGATATAATTAAGATTAATGGTATTTATGAAACCCTGAGTAATGAGTATCCGATAGAACAGATTGATTAGTCATATTATGTTCAGAGATATTCATCCAGTTCATCAACTCTGAAGGCATCTTCTAAATGCTTTATTTGAAAGAGGTTAGATCGTTCGTTATATAAGATCCCAATAACATCGAAACGCATACAAAGCCCTTCATAATCTCTATTGTCTTGCAGAAAATGAATTGCTGTCCTGATAATTTTCAGTCTTTTCCGAACTGATACGCTAGAGAATGCGGACTGTAAATCACTACTTCTTGATCTGACCTCAGCAAAGACTATTACTTGGTCTTTTTCTGCAACGATATCAATCTCTCCAAACTCACAGCTATAGTTTCTGCAAATGATTAAAAAACCATTTCTTTCAAGAAAAGAACAACTTATCTCTTCGGCACATTTCCAGATTTCTTTAGATAATTCTTTCATGATTTTTATGCATTAGACCAGTTTTTTGGAAGATTTGACTAAAACATCATTCCGTTTTGAAACGACCGATAAATTAGTGATCCTTTTGTAAGTTAATTCAATTAAAACTTTTTATTTACAGAAAGGACACTAATAGTGTTACCGTATCACCTGACAGCATATTTAAATGTTTTGTTTTGAAATCTTTCTTTTAGGTTATTGAGAGCTTTTTCCGGTAAGGCAGCTTTATTCAAGTATGTTGAGTCCAAAGTCTTATTGGGTTCAAATCTTTGAAGGATGAATCGCCTTCCAAAGGGTATCATCTTACTAATCTCTATGATATCCTCTTCATCATGGATAGTGTTGACTGCAGTTGTCCTAAACTCTACAACTTTCTGAGATTCACTCAGGATCTTGAGTGATGATAACAAGTTATGAGAATCACAGTTTACTCCAGCAGCCATATAATACTTTTCCAGCGGTGCTTTGATATCCATCGCTATATAATCTATGAGGTTATCATCTAAAAGCTGAGTTAACAAATTAGGATTGGTACCGTTTGTGTCTAATTTTATCAGATAACCCAGTTGTTTGATTTTATATAGAAAATCAGGTAGATCATTATGGATTGTCGGTTCTCCGCCGGTAATGACCACTCCGTCTAACAAACCTTTTCTCCTTTCCAGAAATTCAAGCACCTCCAGCTCTGGTAATACTTCATGGAATCTATTAGGATCTACCAATTCTGGATTATGACAATAAGGGCAGCGGAAATTACAGCCCTGTGTAAAGATGACTGCCGAGATCATTCCCGGATAATCTATCAAGGAAGTTTTCTGTAAACCACCAATAATCATATCACTTTTTTTATCTTGAAATTAACACGATTCTTATATTCTTCCTGTTTTCCTGCATTCCATTGAGATACCGGCCTTAAATACCCAGTAACTCTGGAATAAATCTCTGTTTTTGCTTCACATTGAGGACAGATAGCTACTTCACCGTTTAGATATCCATGGTTAGGACAAATACTGAAGGTAGGAGTAAAGGTGAAGTAAGGTAAGTGATAGTTTTGACATATTTTGCTGACTAGTTTTTTAACAACATTAGGATCATCAATTTTTTCTCCACCATAAATATGTAGGACTGTTCCTCCCGTATATTTGATTTGTATGGGATCCTGTTTATCGAGAACTTCGAAAATATCGTCAGAGTAGTTAACTGGTAATTGAGTCGAATTAGTATAATAAGGTTCCTGAATATTAGAAATTGCTTTACCATTAGCAAAAACAATATCTTTGTATAAATGTTTATCTAACCTAGCCAGACGGTAGGAGGTACTTTCAGCTGGTGTAGCTTCCAAGTTATAATAATTGCCAGTTTCCTCTTGAAATTCAATAAGTCGGTCACGGATATAATCCATTACTTTAACAGCAAAATTCTGTCCTGTTTCAGTAGCGAGATTTTCTCCGTTAAGATTGATAGAAGCTTCATTCATTCCTACTATACCGATAGTAGAGAAGTGATTTTTCCAATAGGAATCAAATCTCTCTTTAATCATTCTCAGATAGAATTTCGAATAGGGATAGAGACCATTATCGGTCAGTTTTTCCAGAATCTTTCTTTTTATTTCCAAAGATTTCTTTGCTCTTTCCAGCTGAGTATCTAAATATGCAAAAAACTCTGCTTCATTATCAGATAAATAACCAATTCTTGGTAAATTTATTGTCACAACACCTATTGAACCGGTTAGTGGATTAGCCCCAAACAGCCCTCCCCCTCTGGCTGTCAGGGTTCTGGTGTCTAATCTTAATCGGCAACACATAGACCGAGCATCTTCAGGTTTCAGTTCTGAATTAACAAAATTAGAAAAATAGGGAATCCCGTATTTTGCGGTTACAGCCCATAATTGTTGGAGATTCTCATTTTCCCAGTTAAAATCCTTAGTTATGCTATATGTTGGTATTGGAAAAGTAAACACACGGCCCTTGGCATCTCCTTCTGTCATGACTTCCAAAAATGCCCTGTTCAACAGATCCATCTCATATTGAAAATCACTGTAGGTTTCTTTTTGCTGCTTCCCCCCAATAACAACTGGAGTATCAGCATAATTTGCCGGAACTATTAAATCCATAGATATATTAGTGAAAGGAGTCTGAAATCCTACCCTAGTTGGCACATTGATATTAAAAATAAACTCCTGCATTGCCTGTTTGACTTCCTTATACTCCAAATTATCATATCTAATAAATGGAGCAAGTAGAGTATCGAAGTTAGAAAATGCTTGGGCTCCGGCTGCTTCACCTTGCAAGGTATAGAAAAAATTAACTAATTGTCCCAATACCGCCCGAAAGTGTTTTGCCGGTTTACTTTCAACTTTTCCTTCAACTCCGGTGAATCCTGTTAGAAGTAAGTCCATTAGATCCCAACCAACACAGTACACAGATATTATACCGAGATCGTGGATATGAAAATCTCCTTCCTGATGAGCATTGCGAATCTCAGGCGGATATATTTTATTCAACCAATATGCTTTGCTGACTTCTGATGCCAAATAGTTATTCAAGCCCTGTAGAGAATATGACATGTTGCTATTTTCTTGCACTTGCCAGTCGATCTTATCTATATAATCATCAATCATATTTACTCTGGCGTTAGAGACGATCTCTCGCATCTGTGAATGCTGATCACGATAGAGGATGTATGATTTGGCGGTTTTCTTATAGGGTGAGGTTAATAGCACTTCTTCTACTATATCCTGAATCTCTTCTACTGATGGACCTTCGTCGTGCAATATTTGTTGTGCTAAATTCAAAACCCTAAAAGTAAGCTTTTTGGCGATCTCTTCATCGAACTCTCTTGTTGCTTGACCTGCTTTATATATAGCTTCAGTAATCTTCTCCAGCTCAAAATCTACATATTTGCCGTTACGTTTCCGTATCTTAGTGAACATACTCACCTCTTGGTATGAAAAATTTATTTAAGAGTCAGAACAAGAATGTGACATCCTAACTCTCTAATATCTAATTAATTATGAACTTTATTCTCAAGTTGTGATTTTTCTTTTTGAATTATTAGGTGTATAAGAATTCAAGTAGTTAACTTATGTCAAGCAGTTTCATTCAATCATACTTTATTTTCTTTCTTCTATGATATAGACGTACTCTTTGCCCTAAACCCCAAAACCTTTGCCTGAGTTGATTTGATCTTAGATTATTGGCTTTCTTTTTCGTTATCAGGAAAATTTTCTCTTGCTTTTGCTTGGTTAATCATCTGGATTATCACTATCTTTTCTATTTATCTCAATCTGACATCTCTTTGCCTGGTAATTGAGAATCACAATAATAACTTAACTTCAGAAGATCAGGAAAAAAATTATAGCTTGTGTTATTCAGCAACATATTGATTCAAAGACAGTTATATCTCAGAGTAGAAAATTTTACGGTTCATATGTAAAAGAAAGATAAAAAAACATTGACAAATTCTGAGCGTTTTTTTAGGTAAGGTAGATGGATTAGTAGTCAAAGTTTTTTATATAATAAAGAGAGAGTGAACTAACTTGAAAACAAAAGACAGCATCGCAAGGATTTGAGTATGGATAGAGATGAGAGAGAAACAAATTCTTTAAGATCAATTTCCGAAGAAATTAGAGACATAATCTCAGAAGCGCGTTCTGCTATTATTACCGATCCTTCCAAAGCAATTCTCTATGCTAAAACTGCATTAATTACAGCTCAAGATAAGAGTATGAGCGACGAAGAATTGGATTGTCTAATCTTATTAGCTGAAGGTCAAATGCAGTTAAATCAATTCAATGACGCCTTTGACTTCATTGCTAAAGCGGAATCTTTCTCGGATGCTAATCTGCAAAATAGGAAAGCTGAAGTACTCATTCTCTATGGCGATATTTTTCAAGCCGAAAAGAATTATGATCGTGCTATAGAAAAATACCTTAATGCTCTGGATATCATCAAGAATATGGATCCTGATCCTCAATACCATGGGTCTCTATTAAATAAAATTGCCTCAATATATTTTTTACAGGGCGATTTTAAGACTGCAAAAGATTACTTTGCTTTACTTCTTGATTGGTCTGAAAAAAATACTGAACGTCTTTGGACAGCATCGACTCTAATTAATATTGGCCAAATTTATAACAAAACATCTTCTTTTGATCTGGCGTTAGATTATTTTCTTAAATCGCTCACTATCTACACCGAATTAGAGAACATAGACGGCATCATCTATAATCAAATCAATCTGGGACTCTTGTATTGGCGACGTTATCAGTATGATAGAGCTTTGGAATATCTCAAAGCAGCTCATGAAAACGTCAGCAAAACAGTAGACAAAAATTTGATGTATGAAGTCTTAAATAATTTGGGGATGATATATCGAAACTTGAAGCAATATGAAGAAGCCAAAAAGTGTTATGATGAAGCCATGAGGATCAGGCAAATAGCAGCAGAAAGCCCCAAAATTGCTAATGAGAATGTGAAAGTTGTCACAATAGGTGAACGACTGAATTCACTACTCAATCTTATAACTGTGTATATAAGATTAGAATTAAAAGAAGCTACAACCGAAGCAGTTAATGAAGCTATTTCTTTGCTGGAGCAGATAGACAATAAAGAATTGAGAAAGGATACTTTTAAAGTATTGTCAGACTATTACCATCATATAAATGACTATAAAGAAGCTTACGAATATTACAAACAATATATCAAAATCAGCGAAGAGATTCATGCCGAGCAGGAGACTTTAAAATTCGCCAATGTAGAACTAAATCATGAATTAAAAAAAGTTCAGGAGAAAACTGAAAATAGGTTAAAGATTGCAAAAACCACGGCAGCTCTTGCTATGGCTATCACAGCAAGTCATGAAGTAAATCAGCCATTGATGATCATAGTCGGTAATTTGGAACTCTTGCAGGAGAGTTTGAAAGATAAAGAGATCTCGGAAAAACAAAAGACATATATGCAAAACATCAAACTGGGTGTTGAGAGAGTCAACAATATTTTGAAGAAGTTTCAGAATTCAAAAGACATAGATTTTGGAACGTATCCCGGCGATAAACCATTCGTAGTGTTCAAAGAAGAAAAAGAGAATAATCCAGATTAAAAAGCTTCCATAGCAACAAAGAGAATATTAATAGATTCTTTTGATACGCCAAAATCAAACCTTAATAACATCCCCTCCCCTTCAATTAATCTAAACCTTGTACCAACGCCATAAGAAAACTTTTTTTTATCCCATCTCCAATCTTTGAACTTGTCTAAGACAGTTCCAGCTTCTGTAAAGAGCACAAAACCGATTCTCTTTTTCCTTTTATTGTCCCAAGGAAATATCCGATATTCTGAACGGAGTGTTGTTATGCATCTGTCCAAGTATCTGGAGGTTTGATAAGCCCTTAGAAAATCACCTAACTGGAACATTTTTTGAAACGGTACTCCAGTAGTTTGAATACCGGAATAGTATTGAAACGATATAGATTGTTTCTCTGATAAAGAATAGTATCTTCTCAAATCTAAGGAATACTCTTTGAAATTAAAATCACTACTAAGTTTTTTATCATAATAAACTGTTCTTAACTCATAAAACTCACCTGCAGTAGTGAAGAAATGGCTGTTCCTATTATCTCTGGCTATTGTAAAACCAAATCCTATAAGCTGCCCACCTTTACTACCTTTAATAGTACCATCAGACAATAATAGTGTATCTTCATTCAATTCAAGTGCATAACTTGCATAATTAAAGAGCATACCACCACTCCATTTCATATAAAGTTGATGGCGAATATTCCAATCTATCTCCAATTCCTTGGAAACAAATTCTTCCTTTGAACTCTCCGTAGTATCTATACCTATGCCATAGAAGTCTTAAGGCCAATATTTATAACCAAAATCCAAATTGGTCTGAAAAGTCTTATCTTTTGTTTCATAGATCGGGAGCAGATTCATTGCTGTCTGTTTCTTCTGTGTATATTGAGCAGTTCCTAAAATTATCCAGTTATTTCCATCTTGGAAAACATTGTACAGACTCATACTACCTAAAATGCCAATCATGAAACCAGTTTCTGAAGTATACAGAACATAGGGTAATACTGCTCTTTCAGTCTTTTTGGAGGATATTATCTCATCTTCTGTTGGATTACAAAACAGGATGGTTATTAATAAAGCTACTATTATTACTATTAAAAAGCTTTTTATCACTTTTTACTGAAAAAAAATGGCTAATTGCCAACCGGCTTCATATACTGTTTGAGCTGTAAATAGATTTCAATTCCCACAAGATGAGGATTGACATTACCTTCTAGACGCTTAATCATTGTCTCTAAGAATCTTATGATCTCAGTTATCTGCTCTTCAATAAGAGAATTGGTGGCTGCTATTTGCTCTATCAGCTCCAATCTATCAATGTTTACTATCTCATCAGGACAGGTATAGAAACAGGCAACATCAGTTAACCAGATAACCAGATTACGGATTACATCTATTAACTCACTGACATTTTTAAGAGTCTTATATTTTTCTATATAACTCATGAAACCTAGATCATCACCATTAACTATCAAACTGATGAGAGTTAAAACACTCTGTCTAGATTCTGTTTTTTGTTCTTCAATTAGACAGAGTGCTTTTTCCATATTACCGTCAGCTATTCTAGCAATTGTTTTGGCAATGATCAGTTCACAACCTCTATTATCTAGTAATTCCTTTTCAATGACTTGTCTGGATAGTTTTTGAAAACTTACTTTCTGACAGCGAGAAATTATTGTCGGTAAGAGAGATTCCGGTTTTGCAGAGATCAGGATGATCATTACATCATCCGGGGGCTCTTCGAGGGTTTTTAGAAAGGCATTAGCAGAGCTCATATTCATCATCTCTGCTCTTTCTATTATGAAGATCTTATACTTAGCTTCATTTCGGGATAGATTTATCCGGTGTTGTAGCATTCTTACACTATCAAGTCTTAACCCAATATTGCCACTAAAAAAGTACTCCTTCCATGGTTTCTCCCGTTTATTTTCCAGAAAACTCTCATATTCTCTAAGCATTTTATTATCTTTGATCTCACCTTCGGGACTCATATCATAGTTAGGGGTTGGGAAAAGATATAGGAAATCAGGATGACTGAATTGAAGAAGCTTAACGCAGGAAGAGCATTTTCCACAAGGTTTTTCACCTAATTCAGAGAGACAATTGACTGCCATCCCAAAGTAGAGGGCTGATGTAAATTTACCAACCCCTTCCGGTCCATAAAAAAGATAGCTTTGAGCTATTTTCTCTAATTTTACTGCTCTTTTGAGTACCTCTAAAGTACTATCTTGACCTTGGATTCGTTCAAACATACAGAGTGATATTAAGTCGTTACTAAAATTTTTTACACCATTTCTATCTTTTTCGGTTTCTGTGAGGCCTCATATTCATCTGAAAACATTTGCTTAAGATATGTACTATCAAACTCTTCATTCAGGATATCCATATAAACAATATCATATTTCCTACCGGCAATATGATAAGCTTGTCTTCTTCGTCCAATTTCTTTAAAACCAATTTTTTCATAGCACTTGATAGCCCGAACATTGAAATCAATTACCAATAACATAACATTGTTAATGTTGAGAATAGTGAAAGCAAAATCTAACAATAAACGGGTTGCTTCTTCACCATATCCAAGATTCCAGTAGTCTTTATCTCCAATGAACAACCCCAATTCACAAGTATTGTTAATATGGTCAAACCTAAAAATACTTACTATTCCAATTGGCTTATTTATTTCAATATCAACTATCACATATGCATGATCATTTTTAGCCATCTCTTCCAAGATCTCTTTCTCTTTTGAGACTGTATATGAATTACGAATGATTGCTAAATATTTCGTTAACTCAATATCATTTAGCCATTCAGTAAATAACTCTGCATCATCAGGTGATATTGGAGAAAGATAACACTTTGATCCAACTAATTTTTTATAATATCTCATCACCTCAACCTCCGTTTCTCAATCTTTTTTTTTCCAAACTATTCTGAACAATCAAAATGTAAATGAAAATTTTCCGGCAGGCTCATCTATTAACACAATACACAGAATAGTTTAAAAAGCGTTTCTCACTCCCTCTATGATTTTACTTACGAGATTTAGAGTCATTTTAATAACATGAACCTTTGATAATTTAAGTAGAATCTTATAGGAGCCCCACGAGTCGGCCATATCCGAGTCGTAGGGCTCCTAATGATTTAGTTTAGATAAAACTGAATTTTGCCATTCTCTTCTAACAAGAAGAATTTGTTTTTACTCGAATGAATACAAAGAGATAAAGCTATTGATATAAGTCCTCAGAATATTCAACATTGAACAAAATAGTTGACAAACAACTATCTTTTATGAAACGACTTGACTTAAATCACAATTAAAAAATTAACTCTCTAATAGGAAAGGGTTTAAAGATATAACAAGATAGATAACGAAGGTGGAGTTTTAATGATTGAAGTAATAGCAAACAAGTGTGTAGGATGTAATTTGTGTTTAAAGTCGTGTGCTTATGATGCGATAATAATTGAAGATAAAACTGCTGAAATTATCGCTGATAAATGCACTTTATGTGGTGCCTGTGTCAGTGCTTGTCCATTTGAAGCCATTTTTATTCGCAAAGAACAACAAGAAGTTGTTAACAAAGAAGATTATCAAGGTGTTTGGGTCTATGCTGAGCAACGTGATGGTATATTAGCTCCTGTTGTCTTCGAATTATTGGGCAAGGGTAGTGAACTTGCTGCTACTCGTGAGTGTGAATTGACTGCTATCTTACTTGGCTATCAAGTAGAGCATCTAACCGAAGAATTGATCGCTTTTGGAGCTGACAAGGTTATAGTTGTTGATGATCCGGAACTCCATAATTTTATCGATCAGTCATATACTAAAGCATTTGTTGAAATAGCCCAAAAGTATAAACCGGAGATAATCTTAGCTGGTGCAACTGTAATCGGTAGATCTTTTATTCCTCGAGTAGCAGTGGAACTAAAGACAGGTTTAACTGCTGATTGTACTGGACTTGCTATAGATGAGGAGACCGGAAACCTTCTGCAAACTCGTCCAGCTTTTGGTGGTAATATCATGGCTACTATCTTAACACCTAATCATCGTCCACAAATGGCCACTGTCAGACATAAAGTTATGACCCCTTTAGCAGAAGACAAGGAACGCTCTGGCACGATCATTAGCGAAACTATTGCCTTTGAAAACTATGATAGTAAAGCCCAGTTTGTTAGTTTTCAGAAAGATTTTACCCAAACTTTGAACCTTACGGAAGCTAATTTTGTCGTTTCCGGTGGCAGAGGTTTGAAAGAAAAGAAGAATTTTATTTTAATTGAGGATTTGGCTCAAGTTCTTGATGCTGCGGTAGGTGCTTCAAGGGCTGCTGTAGATGCAGAATGGGTATCTTATCCCCATCAAGTTGGTCAAACAGGCAAAACTATTAAACCAAGGATTTATATAGCAGTTGGAATATCTGGTGCAGTACAGCATTTAGCAGGTATGCAATCCTCTGACTATATCATCGCTATAAACAAGGATACTAATGCTCCGATTTTCAAAATTGCTGATGTGGGAATTGTTGGAGATCTATTTGAGATCCTTCCGAAACTAACAAAAAGACTACAATCAAAAGAGTAAAAATGCATGAAAATCACTGTTGATACAGTAATTTATCATTCTGAACTTGCAGAAAAAGATACAACTATTGAGATAAAAAGTTCTCTCTTAAACGATACTGTCAGCAGTATTATCCTAAAAAAGTGCTTTGCTTATAAACCCTTTATCAATTCTCATGATCATTTGATCGGTAATTGGTATCCACCAGCCAGAGACAATGATCTCTACCCTAATGCGCAAATCTGGGTAAACGAAATGAGAGATTCTAGTTCCGTTAAAGAACGGGACAAAATATTCATGAATGCCCTCCCAATGAATTTTATGCATGGGAGAGGAAGACTACTAGCTCAGTTAGGTGCATATAAAAATTTACTCTCTGGTGTCTCGACAGTCCAAGACCATGCACCACGCCAGAAAAATAGCTACTATTCCCTCTTCCCTATAAAAGTCATAAAGAATTATCGACAGTGCCATTCACTATCATTAGGAAATTTTTGGGGGGATGATGATCCAGTTAAGGAATGGAAAGCAACAAAAGGTAAAGAACCGTTTATTGTCCATCTAGGTGAAGGTTTAGACAAAGAGACCGGCAAAGAATTTGAGCTTTTAAAAGAGCTAGGTCTCTTGCAACCAAATACATTATTAATTCACGGTATATCACTGACTGAAAAAGAGATTAAGGAGTGTGCTGAAACCGGAACTTCTATTTGTTGGTGTGCTTTTTCCAATCTTAATCTCATCGGCAAAACTCTTAATATAGATGCTTGTCTAAAGCATGGAGTTAATGTTACTATCGGAACAGATTCAACCCTGTCAGGTTCAATAAACCTTCTGCATGAGATCCAATATAGTTATAATAAATATCCTCATATCGAGCCAAAAACTTATTATAAAATGATTACCGAGAATGCTGCTAAAGCTCTTTTACTTCCCTCTGATTTTTCGCACTTATCAAACAAAGCTAAAAACAGCATATTATTGATCAAAGCTAAGGATGCAGACCCCTTTGATAATTTGATGAGAGTTAATTATCATGATATTCTATTGTTGCTGTATGAGGGATTACCCATCTACGGTTCGCGAGAGCTTCTCAATCACTTTGATATAAATGATGAGGATTATTATTTCTTCTCTAATAATCAAGAAGAGCGTTTTGTTATTGGGCATCCGGAAAAGATAATGGATGAGATAAATCATATTCTCGGATATAAAAAAGAACTGCCTTATCTCCCCTTTCAAAAATGATCGATCTCTCGGAAATTTTCTGTAGTATTCAAGGAGAATCAACCTTTGCCGGACTACCCTGTATATTTATTCGCCTTGCCGGTTGTAATCTTCGCTGTTCTTATTGTGATACTTTTTATAGTTATGAAAAAGCATTTTCACTCTCAACAGAAGATATTGTAGAAAAAATTTCAGAGTTTAGACCTATCAATTTGGTCGAGATAACAGGCGGAGAACCCCTACTTCAAACAGAAATCTACCGTCTTTTTGATCTATTGAACAAACAAGGGTACAAAATCTTATTGGAAACCAATGGTTCTATCTCCTTAGAAAAAGTCCCGTTTTTCGTCACCAAAATTGTTGATGTAAAGTGTCCTGGAAGCGGATGTAAGGACCCTTTCTTATTGACTAATATCCAATTCCTCACTCTTCAGGATGAGTTAAAGTTCGTTCTGAGTAATTATGAAGATTATATCTTTGCCAAAGAGTTTTTAGCTGAAAACTCAATTTCAAATCTTCCGATCCTCTTCTCCCCTGTACCGGACAGATTACAACCCCATTTATTGGCTAATTGGATACTGAAAGATAGATTACCTGTACGACTACAATTACAACTTCATAAGTATATCTGGCATGGAGAGGAAGCAAAATAAGGTATAGGACTACGGTACAAATATTCCTTATATTGTCATTTTTGCAATATCTATAACGGCTTATCAGCTACTTGGAAGCCATTAAAACTAGTTAAGTGAGTAATTAATCACCACTGGGTGGAGAAAAATAGGACAATTTTCATTTTTTTATAGACAACATAGTGATAGACAATCTTTTGTGCATACATATTATAATCGTTAGGATGCAACATTGAATAGTAAAGAGAGTATCTTATCCGGAGTGGATATCAGCAAACGCTATACAGAGCGTTTCATACTAAGGGATGTTACATTGGGAATATCTTCTGGAGAAAGAATCGGCCTCATAGGAAACAACGGTAGTGGTAAAACCACCCTCTTACACCTTATTGCCGGCTTGGACTTACCCGATAGTGGTACTTTCACTAGAAAAAAGAACTTAACGATAGATTATCTTCCTCAAGAACCTTTGATCAATCTTAAAAGTACTCTCTTTGAACATATTTACCACAGTGACAATCCTGATTTTGTACTACTACGAGAGTATCATAAACTCTCCGAGCAGTTAGCATACCAATTTGAAAATGACCTTCTAATCAAACAGCAGAAACTATACTCAGAGATCGAGAGAAAAGGGGCATGGTCGGTAGAATACCATGCTTTGGCAATACTAAACAAACTCGGTTTTACCAGATATGATATCAAGGCAAACATCCTCTCCGGTGGTCAATTGAGGAAACTCGATTTGGCAAGAGTACTGACTTATAATCCGGATCTACTCTTATTGGATGAGCCGACAAATCATTTGGATACTGATATTATCGAATGGTTACAGGATCATCTGATAAACTATCAAGGAACAGTAATCTTTGTCACTCATGATCGGTATTTTTTGGATAGTGTTAGTACCAGAATTATTGAAATCGAAGATTCAAATATACATAGTTATAAGGGAACCTACTCATTCTATTTGCAACAAAAAGAGTTACAGATACAGGATAGAGTTAGAAAGGAGTCACGAAGAGCATCACAACTCAAAAAGGAATTAAAATGGTTAGCCAGAGGTGCAAAAGCTAGAACTTCCAAACCAAAGGATCATGTCGATAGGGTTATGGAACTATTGGACAAATCTTATCTTACTGATGATAAGGATATTGAATTAACCTTCCCTTCTCATCGACTTGGTAAAACGATATTAGAGATCGGTAATATTTCGAAGAGTTATGATCTTCCTCTCTTTGAAGACTTTTCACATATCTTTCAAAAACATGAGAGAATTGGTATTATTGGCAACAACGGCACTGGAAAAACAACCCTGTTAAAAATCTTAACCGGTGAACTACGAACGGATAGTGGCAATATCAAAAAAGGTATCAATACTCATTTCGCTGTTTTTGAACAGCAGCAAGAGGATTTACCTGCAGATATGACTGTTACTGGATACATTAAAAGTGTATGTGAAAATATCAGAACCTCAGATGGTAAAGTTCGGCATGTCAGTGAAGTTTTAGAGCGATTTAACTTCACAGGTAAAGAACAACAACGAAAACTCTCAACCCTCTCCGGAGGAGAGAAGAAAAGATTACAACTCTTAAAATCACTGATCTTTGGTGCTAATTTCATCATTCTAGATGAGCCGACAAATGATCTCGATATTAGGACACTGGAGATATTGGAAGATTATCTCGATTCTTTTGAAGGTTGCTTACTTGTTGTTTCTCATGATCGTTTCTTCCTCGACAGGACAATAGATTATCTCTTTATCTTTGATGGGGTCAAAATCCGTAAATTTGCCGGCAATTACTCAGATTACCTTTTAGTGAAAAAGTACTTTGCCGAAGAGAATCTCGATACTGTAAGAAAAAGTTTAAAGAAAAGAATGCTTTCTCGCCCTGAAAAAAAAAGCAATAAACCATCTTTCAAAGTAGTCAGGGAATTGCAACAATTAGAAACGAATATTTCAGATTTAGAGAAAAGGAAAGCAGACCTGGATTCAAAAATAGCAACTGAATCCAATAAGTTAAAAGCTGAAGAATTCAAGAAAATTTCCGATGAATTATACATGATTGAAAAGAAATATCTTGAATATCTGGAAAGGTGGGAAAAGTTATCTTCTCATAGTAATAATTGATTGTATGTTGTCATGATTTATAAAAAGGAGAAATTATGAAGAATTGGGAAACAATTGATTCGATAATTGATAAGTATGGTACCGGCAAGGGAGCATTAATTCCACTGCTTCAAGACGTACAAGAGTCAGAAGGATACCTATCCCGAGAAACAATGCAGTATGTAGCAGAAAAGACAGGGATAGGAGCAGCCGATATCTATGGTGTGGCAACCTTCTATACCATGTTTCGGCTTAAACCACAAGGAAAACATACAATCAGGGTTTGCAAAGGAACTGCCTGTCATGTATCCGGAGCTAATACTATTATGAATGCCATTAAAAATGAACTAAAACTCACCGGTGATGAAGATACGACCAAAGACCAGAAATTCACTGTTTTCGAAGTCGCCTGTCTTGGATGTTGCAGTTTGGCACCGGTAATTATGATCGATAAAACTACCTATGGTAAGCTTAATCCCGACAAGATAGCAGAGATCATAGCTACATATTAAGAAGGAGGAAATCTTGAGCAAGTTAACAGTAAAAGTCGGTCTGGCTAGCTGTGGTTTAGCTGCTGGTGCTGATGCCGTATATGAAGAATTTAAAAAAAATCAGGCAGTTCAAAATGGAACTATAGAACTTAAGAGAACTGGATGTATCGGTTATTGCTCTATGGAACCTCTTGTTGAATTTATTACTGATGATAAAAACGTACTATATGGTAGTGTAGAACCACAGAAAGTAGCAGATCTAATTGAATCCTTCCTGAATTCTCAGGAACTACCTGGGCAAACTGTCCTTAATTCTCAAAAGACAGGTATGGAAGACAACAATTTTGCTAAACAAAAAAGAATAGTGCTTCGTAATGCTGGGATCATTGATCCTGTATCTATAGACGATTATTTAGCTCGTGATGGTTATAAAGGATTGGAGAAAGTTCTCAATGAGATGAGTTGTGAAGAAGTGATCGGAGAAATAAAAAAATCAGGGTTACGTGGTAGAGGTGGTGCCGGTTTCCCAACGGGATTAAAATGGCAATTCGCCCGACAATCTCCAGGAACAAAGAAATATGTTATTTGTAATGCTGATGAAGGTGATCCAGGTGCCTTTATGGACAGAAGCATTCTGGAGGGAGATCCGCACAGCATTCTGGAAGGAATGCTTATAGCTGCTTATGCAATTGGAGCTGACGAAGGTTATATTTATGTACGTGCTGAATACCCTCTGGCAATAAAACATTTGAGAATAGCTATCCAAGATGCTGAAGAAAAGGGGTGTCTCGGCAACAATATAATGGGGAAAGCTTTCAATTTCCAAATTCATATTAAGGAGGGTGCCGGGGCTTTTGTTTGTGGTGAAGAGACTGCATTGATGGCTTCAATAGAGGGGAAAAGAGGAATGCCGAATATAAGACCCCCCTTCCCTGCTCAATCCGGTCTTTGGGGAAAACCAACCAATATCAATAATGTGGAAACCTATGCCAATGTACCTTGGATTATTATTAACGGAGGAGAAGCTTTTGCTGCTTATGGTACCGAAAAGAGCAAGGGAACAAAGGTCTTTGCACTTGCCGGAAAGATCAAGAACAGTGGACTAATAGAAGTTCCGATGGGTATGACTTTAAAAGAGGTGATCTATGAAGTCGGTGGAGGTATGAAAACAGATAAACCATTCAAAGCTGTACAGTTAGGTGGACCATCAGGTGGTTGTGTGCCGGCTTCCTTACTTGATACCTTGGTAGATTACGATTCCATTAATAAAACCGGTGCAATAATGGGTTCTGGTGGTATGGTTGTGATGGATGAATCTACTTGTATGGTAGATGTAGCAAGGTTTTTCCTTAACTTCACCCAAAATGAATCGTGTGGAAAATGTACTTTTTGCAGAGTAGGAACGAAACGCATGTTAGAGATTCTGACCAAGATATGCGATGGAGAAGGGGTAGTAGAAGATTTACAGTTACTCGAAGATCTGGCAGTTAATATCATTAACAGCTCACTTTGTGGATTGGGACAAACTGCTCCTAACCCTGTATTAACAACCATTCGCTATTTTAAAGATGAATATTTGGCACATATTGAAGAGAAAAAATGTCCTGCTGGAGTATGCCTTAACCTTATCAGTTATGAGATCATACCTGATAAATGTATCGGTTGTACAGTTTGTGCTCGTAAATGCCCTGTTGATGCCATCAGTGGCGAGGTGAAGAAAGTACATCAAATAGATATAGAAAAATGTATCAAATGCGGTGTTTGTCTCGATTCATGTAAATTTGCCGCTATAATCAAAAAATGATGATTGAGGAGATTTAAAAGATGATAAAGGTTATTCTCAACGGTAAAGAAGTCATAACAGAAAAAGGTAAAACTATCTTAGATGTAGCCCGAGAAAAGGGTATAGATATCCCAACTTTGTGTCATGATGAAGAGTTGAAACCATTCGGTTCCTGTTGGGTTTGTGCCGTTAAAGTTAAAGATAGAAGAGGGTTTGTTACTTCTTGTGGTACAGAAATATTAGATTGTATGGAAATAATCACCGATTCTGAAGATATTTATCAAGCCCGTAAAATGGCTCTGGAACTTCTCCTCTCGGATCATTATGCGGATTGTGAAGCACCATGTAAAATTGCTTGTCCTGACCATGTAGATGTTCAATCTTATTTAGCTTTGATTGCCAACAATCAACAACATGAAGCTGTAAAAGTAATTAAAGAAACTCTTCCACTTCCACTATCTATCGGGAGAGTTTGTCCTGCTTTCTGTGAAAAGGAATGTCGTCGTACCTTGGTAGAGGATCCAATCGCTATCCGTCAATTAAAACGTTATGCTGCTGACATTGATCTAAATGATGTCTGGTCTTATGTCCCTCCTAAAGAAGAAGATAAAGACAAGAAAATTGCCATCGTCGGTGCTGGTCCTTCCGGACTGACTTGTGGATACTATTTGAGTAACAAAGGTTATGAAGTCACCGTCTTTGAAGCTTCTCCTGAAGCAGGTGGTTGGTTAAGATACGGCATCCCCGAATATCGACTTCCCAAAGAGATACTACGAAGAGAGATTGAATTAATGTGTAGTAACGGTATGCTAATCAAAACAGGTGTGGAACTCGGGAGAGATATCAATCTCTCAGACTTGAGCAATAACTATGATGCTGTTTATCTCGCTTTGGGAGCGCAGAAAGCAGTCCCGATGAATGTCAAAGGAAGCGATCTTCCCGGATGCTATTTAGGTGTAGATTACTTAAAAGACTTTATGTTAGGTAAAGAAGTTAAAACAGGTAAGAAAGTTGCAGTTGTCGGAGGCGGCAATACTGCAATTGATTGCGCCCGGACTGCCCGAAGATTAGGTGCCGAAGTAACAATTGTCTATCGTCGAACACGTAAAGAGATGCCTGCCGAAGCTTATGAAGTCGATGCTGCAGAAGAAGAAGGTATCAAATTTCATTTTCTGACTAACCCTGTCGAATACCTCGGAGATGAAAATGGTATCCGTGAAATAGTAATGGAAAAAATGAAGTTAGGAGATCCCGATTCCAGCGGTAGAAGAAGACCAGAGCCCACTGGAGAGTATTTTAATGAAGAATATGATACTGTAATTGCTGCTATTTCGCAAATACCCGATATTGACCTCTTTGCTGAGAAAGTTAATCAGGTAGATGGCAAAATATTACCTCTATCCCGTTGGTCAACAGCCGATGTTGATGAGAAAATTCTTTATACAGGATTGAGGAATGTCTTCGCCGGTGGTGATTTTCGTCTGGGACCTGCTACAGCGATTGAGGCCATAGCAGACGGTCGTAGAGCTGCAGAAAATATTGATAAATATCTACAACAAGGTATAATTGATGATTCAATTATAGATAAGGAACCATTCACTTCTTTGAGAGCTGAAAAGCTCTCCAGAATGGAAGATAAGCTGTATAAATTGTACCCAAAAGTTTCGAGATGTAAGATGCCCGAACTACATCCGGAAGAGAGAAGTAAGAACTTTTCAGAGGTTGAATTAGGATTTTTAGATGAACAGGCGTTAGATGAAGCAGATCGTTGTTTAGAATGCGGATGTATGGTTAATTATAGATGCCAATTAAGAGATTTTGCCACCGAGTATGGGGTTGATAATGCTCTCTTCTTCGGTGACAAGAATCAACATCCGATAGATGAAACACATCCCTTCATTCTAAGAGATCCTAACAAATGTATCAAATGTGGTCGTTGTGTACGCATTTGTGCTGAAGTTCAAGGTGCCGGAGTTCTCGGTTATATCTATCGGGGATTTACTACACTCGTAGCTCCTGAATTTGCTGATTCTCTAACAAAAACTAGTTGTGAAGCTTGTGGTAAATGTATAACAGTATGTCCCGTTGGTGCTTTAACTGAAAAGAACCAGCTTATGAAGCATTATCCTCTGGAAGATCAGGTTGTAAACCAGAGCTGTGGGATCTGCGGAACAGGATGTAGTACTGGTATTCACCTAAGTATGGGTAACATATCGTATATAACTCATCCTGAAAAACTTGACTTTAATAAACGTAACCTCTGTTTCTATGGCAGATTCGGTTGGCAGGCATTTTCTGCTCCACAAAGAGTTACAGAACCTCTATTAAAGACTGATAATGGCTGGCAAACCATAACATGGTCAACTGCAGCGGCAATAATTAAGGAGCGATATAATGAGTCAAAAAACAGGGCTTTTCTCGTATCTCCTCACAACACTAACGAAGAGTTACTGTTAATGAAGGAACTGGCAGAAAAAAGTAATGCAATTCTTTCTTCCAAATCTTTCAAAAGACTCTTTACTGATAATATTTTAACCGAGTGGAAGAATAATCTAAATTATCAAGATCTGGAGGAAACAGACCACATAGTTATTATCGGAGAGATAAGCCATACTTTGCGAACTATTTGTCGCTATCAGCAAAGGAACGGGAAGAAACTCACCTTAATAATTAACTTTGATAACAGATTCAACCAGTTTGCTGATGACCTTTATCAGGAAGAAGACCTTATTAAAGGTCTGGAGAATTTTAGTATCAATTTTCCTAAAGCCAATCCTGAATTACAAAACTCGGAAAAAACTATCTTTATCTATAATAGAAACAAGATACCAGAAAAGGTTATGAAGAAAATCTGGGATTCTGCTTTAGTAGTATGCAATTTTAAAAAAGGTTCAGGGATTTTGGAAACTTCCGACTGGAATAATATCAACGGTTTCCGGACTTTCCAGATCAATGAGCTTGCTCCAATTGATGATAATGATTTCCTCTTCGTTTATGGAGAGTTATTAGATACGAAAATTGAATTCAATAATTCTTGCTTTGTAGTAGCTGTTGACAGTCACTTTGATAAGGATTATCGAGCAAATCTCATCCTTCCAAAACCAACATATCTGGAATTTGAAGGTTCTGTTATCTCTGATGATAGTACTATAAGACATTTTAATAATCCGACTCAATCATTAGTTTTCCCATCACTATTACAGATACTCTATGAAGCTGGTTTGATTTCATTGGAAAGGATTGAACCAACTATCTGGTTAAATAGAGCAGAAAGGCATCTAAATTCTCTTCCAGAAAAGAAAGCTTTCAATTGTGACGATTTAAAGGAATTTATCGAAAAAATCCAAACAACAGGTCAACAGATCATACAAGCTAATGTAGCTCAATGGAAATATCTGAATAAGATTCAAGAGAGCTGCCATGATGATTTTACTGAAGAAGATGTTGCTGCCATATAAAATAGTTTAGCATCCGATGTTTACGATAGAAAAAGAAGTCGAATACGAAGAGCATATTAAAAAATCTCATTTTATAGGTAATCTGCTGAAGTGTACAACGCCAGAAGAGGCAAAAACTCTTATTAACAGTATCGCTTCCAGATATCGAGAGGCAACTCATAATTGCTGGGCATATAGAACTGGTCTCAATGGAGAGTTGAGTCACTGTTCCGATGCCGGAGAACCTTCGGGAACAGCTGGAAAACCTATTATGGGAGCTATTCACAAACATGAACTATCGAATGTTGTTCTTGTTGTAACTCGTTACTTCGGAGGAGTAAAATTAGGGATCAGAGGGTTGATAGATGCTTACCGTCATATAGCAGAAGAAACGATTAACAAAGCAACTCTGAAAGAGATGATCCTCAAAGATTATTGGGAAATCAAAACCGACTATGCTCATGCTGATAAGATAAAGCACGCTATAAATGAATTGAGTGCCGAAATAATTTCAGCAGATTATCAGGAAGAAGTTACAATCTACGCAAATACCATTGCCAATAGCGGATTAAAGGAATTCCTGCAAAGCAATCAAGACGCCGGTCTCTTAAAATATCGCTTACTTAAAACAGAATTATAAATCTACACAGCAAAAAAGGGATAGAAAATCCTATCCCTTTGAAATTTTTGTATGCTTGAGATATCCTTTTTATAGAACTGCTTGGATCTTTTCTATCAGTGCTTTTTTGGAAACGACTCCAACTGAAGAACTCATTGGTTTGCCGTCTTTGAAAATAATAATAGTCGGAATACTCATTACATTGAACTGTACTGCCAAATCTTGATTATTGTCGATATTGATTTTGCCTACTTTTATATCTTGCATCTCTTCTGCAATTTCTTCTACAACAGGACCGATAATACGGCACGGGCCACACCAAGGTGCCCAGAAATCTACTAACGCTACTCCAGAACCAATTTCTTGTTCAAAATTATCTTTGTTTAACTCTAATACTGCCATTTTTCCTCCAGCTTTTTTTTTCTTATGCTTAAAAGATAATTACTTCTCTTCTACTAGCAACAATTTTTCCAAAAAATATCAGAGATCATTTCAAATTTTGATCTGAAAACTCTTATCTAAAACAACTATGAAACCTTTGCTACAACTAATATAGCATTATAAATCCTAACTAAAGATGCTCTAATGATTTGTATCTAGGATATTTTCTCCTGAATATTTCTTGACCGAAACTTCTGGTATAGCTGTTTCTCTTGTAAAATATATTCACCTTAATGAGACAAAAAAGAAGGGAGATTCGATGGCTATTGAATACTTAGAGAACAATAAAGTTACTGCTAAAGAAATTATGCAGGTTTTTGAAAGTGTTGGCTGGAATAAATCTTTGGATAATATCGTTAATGCATTTCAAAATTCATGGTACATTACAGCGTATGATAACGACAAGCTGATCGCTTTTGCTCGAGCTATTTCGGATAATCATTATTATACAAGCATATTTGATGTCGTAGTTATGCCCGAATATCAGAAGCGAGGTATTGCAAAGGAGATGATGAAACGATTGATCGAAAGATTTCAAGGAACTTACTTCTTTTTAACTTTTACTGAAGGTAATCGAGACTTTTACGCTAAGTGCGGTTTCCAGGATAATATTTCAGCGATGTGGATCCCCAAATAATTCTCATTGACCAATTTATTTTTCAAATAACAAATCTTTAATATCTAAGAGGAGGTAGATTATGAAAAAGTTTGTTGTTATGTTGTGCTTGTTATTGATTATTGCATTGATCTTGTCTGCTTGTGCTCCCGGAGTTTCGGGTCATCATGAAACTAAAAGAGCAGGTTTTCTTTGGGGAATCTGGCATGGCTGGATAGCTCCGGTATCTTTGATCTGGCACATCTTTAACCCCAGTGTGCGTATATACGAGACCAACAACGTAGGTTGGTGGTATGACTTTGGCTTCTATATCGCAATACTCGGTGGTTTTGGCGGTTTTGCCTTAACCCGTAGAAAAAGAAGATAGAATCAACTATAAAATGCACAATAGAATAAAAGGGACATAGAGATTTAGTCCTATGTCCCTTAATTATCTTAACAGCTCTTGTTACTACTGAGACCTATCTCTCTATTGAATAAGCATCATCTTTCTGGTTGATACGAAATCGTTCACGGTCATTCTATAGAAATATATACCGCTTCTCACCGATTTTCCTTCCTCGTTACTACCATCCCAATGGAGTGTATGAAGACCTGAATTCCTCGTTTCATTAATCAGTGCTTTCACCTTTTGACCATGAATATTAAAGATCTCAATCTTCACTTGTGATGGTTCAGCGAGTGAGAAAGTTATTGTTGTATTGGGATTGAATGGATTGGGATACGCAGCGTAAAGATTCGTTACTGGTGCTAAGTTTGTCACATCATCAGCAGAAACCACTATAGTATATTCAGCAATGAGAAGAGGACTTGGAAACAGACCATCTTTAAAAGCTCGAGCTGTTATTGTTGCTGATTGATCCAGATAAATCGGCACTTCATAGAGTGAAGAATCTTCATCGGGAACCTCATCTAAGAATGTGTAGTGGATATTAGCTTCTTCAGTATCGCAGAAAAGTTCAAGGTATATCGTTTCGTTGTAAACTCCCGGTTCTGGCTCAATTGTCGGGAGTGCAACCTGCTCTGGTAATAAAACTTCCAGAACATCAGAAGGATCTGATTCTCCCTGGGTATAAACAGCCGTTACATAGTAGGAGTATATACTGGGTTGTAGTTCATCATCAAGATAATACTCTTGAGCAATAATTACGGTATTTATCTGTTCGAAATTACCCTCAGGACTATCCTGCCTATATAGATTATACCCGAGTAAATTGCGATTATTAGATATCGGTTCGTCCCAAGAAAGTTCAATAAAAAACATCCCTATCTCAGCAGAGAGATTGAGAGGTGGATTGAGAATCAATTCTTCTACATATAAGCTTATCGTGACATTGATCTCCATACCAAAGTAATTATCGGTAACTATCAAAGTTGCGCTATAGT
This sequence comes from Candidatus Cloacimonadota bacterium, assembly GCA_019429305.1. NCBI lineage: Bacteria > Pseudomonadati > Candidatus Cloacimonadota > Candidatus Cloacimonadota bacterium. The sequence continues at coordinate 139,539 of JAHYIR010000001.1, read as the reverse complement.
TTTCACCACCTGTAAGATCAATAGTATCAATCTCCAGATCTACATTAACAGATTCATTAGGTAAAACTGTTCCTGTCGGTGCAGTAACAGTCAACCATGCAGCCGGTTCTTGAAATGTTATCTCATACTCTAAATCTGCTGTTCCGACATTGCTGATCGTAAGTGATTCTGTTGTGCTTTCTCCCTCAACGAGAATCACATTGATAGCCAAAGGTGTGACCTCCATGATCGGGTAAACATGGTCAAATACTTCTACCATATCAATACAGACACCATATCCACCACCAGAAATAGCTTCAAAGCCAATATAAAAGAGATCATCTGCTTCCGGTAAACTTATCATCCTCTCCGTCCATTGAGGTACATTCATATTATAGCTCTCTAAGAGAACCCAATCACCAACGTCACCAATTCGATAATAAACACTAAGCTCGTCCTGAGAAGTACCCCAAACTGCCTGAGCATGCTGGAACCGAAGTACCGGATTTATAGCGTTGCCGATCAATAGCGGCGGAGTGATCAGGGTTGTACTATGACCGACTGTAGCCGAATAAAAGAGAGCGTTGTAATCGCCTTCATATGCATCAGAAGGATACCCTAAATGACCTCCGTTTTGAAAAGTCCAATCATTGGTACCTTCTATATACTCCTGTAGCCAGTCTTCTGGAAGTGAACCTGTTTCAAAATCCTCCTCAAAAGGAATGCTATGACCAACACCATGACCTACAAATGTTATAAAGCGAGCACTGACTCCGGCAATTTTTGTATCAACTAAAGCTCCCTGTCTATTTATCTCATATACACCAGTGCCATTAGTAACCAGTATATTGCCGTTAGGTAATTCATAAACACCACGTAGAGCAGTCACAGGTCCATAAAATCCTACCTGTACACCTTGACTATTAAACTCATAGACACCACTCGGTGCACTGAAGGTTGCTACTAAAACGTTACCATTCGGTAATAACTGCATCTGTTCGGGAAAGTTGATCGAAGGCACAAACATCCCTAAAGATACACCGTTTTCATCATACCGGTGAATTGCATTACTACCACTGGTACTAATTAGATAATCATTAAAATCCGGTCTGTAGATAATGTCCCAAGGACCATTTAAGCCACCTGCTCCATTGTTAATGAAATTTCCCAAATACTGACCGTTTGAATCAAATTCCGCGATAGCATGAGCATTACCACCCGCTGCTACAGTTACCAGATAATGTCCATCATCACGAACAAACATACCCCGGATATTGTCCAATATCGTATTATCAACCCCACCAATTGGAGCAAAAATCCCTTCATAAAGACCATCTAAACTAAACTTCAGCACCAAATCCCTTAACTGGTCTGTCATTAAAAATCCGGTTTCTTCTGCATTCATAACAATGTGGATTGGTGTTGATAAATAATCGGGATAAGGCGGTATAAAATTAGCATCAATTAAATCACCGGTTTGCGGGTCAAATGCCATTACCCGTTTAGGAGTACTGTCCGGTATTAATATTAACCCCCCTTCCGGAATTTCCCTTAAAGATCTTGTACCTTGAATTTGGGTTACTTCTCTAAATGTTTCAGGTATTAGTCCTTGTTCTTCATACCATTCTACTGTCTTCTCATTAGCAAAAAGACTGCAGGATAATAAGAAAAACATTAATAATGAATAGAATAATAGCTGTTGAGCTTTCATAATCTGCCTCCCTTGATAGATTCTCTTTATTAATGAATAGTTTGGTTTTTTTGTCAAGCAGAGAAAACATTTGAAATCGTAGTTTTTGATTTTTTGTTTGACAAATGCATTAAAGAGTAACTCCTATTCGAAAAATGAGTAATCCTTAGGGAGCATACGAGTCGGTTAGAGCCGACTCGTATGCTCCCTAAAGATATAAGATTGATTATGTGCTATTCTTGAGCAGAATAAGTTGACAAGAAACATATTATGGGAGGGTTGAGTTACATAGAAGGAAAATCAGATGAAAAGAAACCAAATCTTATTGATAGTAACGATAACTACTATTATTTTAGCAATTGTCAATAGCGGTTGCTCAAGAAGACCGAGTAATTATATAGGTATGGTAAACAACCGGCCTATCACCTATGAAGAATACATGATAGCACAACGTTATCAGTTCGAAAACTATGTAGTTACCACAGGATTTACTCCTGACACTGTTACTAGAGAACAATTAAGCAATCAAGCCTTTAACAATATTGTCGAAAGAAATATCTTTGAAGAAAAGCTTCGCAAGTTTAATATCACTGTATCATATAGTGAGGTGATTGATACTTTAACTACCAACATTCCTGCAGTGATTATTAATTCTGGCTTGTTTACCGAAGATGGGATTTTTAACCATGAAAAATATCGTGAATCACTCTTAACGAATAATCCCGTTGATTTATCTATTTTGGTTAGGGACTATGCAGAGACCTACGTTCCCCGTGTTAAACTGAAAGAGAAAGTCATTGCTAATTATCATATTCCTGAACAGGAAATTCGTGACGAATATCTTGCCTTAAACTCTTCTGCTGACGCATCGATCATTTGTCTATACCCCTCACATTTTGAGAATGTTGTTATTTACGACCGTGAAATTAGAGATTACTATAATGAAAATCGCTTTGATTATTTAACAGAACCCTATGCGCAAATCAAGTATGTTATCTTCCCCTTGAAACCGAGTGCTTTAGATTCTCTTGCTACAAAAACCAAGATTGATTCTATCTATACCGAATTAATGGATGATGTTCCTTTCCCGATATTAGCCGGTAATTTATCCGATTCTCAGACTTCAGTAAATAGAGGTGAGATGCCGTTTATGGAATTAGAACACTTTCCTGTAAGAATACGCAATGATTTGGAAAGATTGCGGTTGGAAGAATTTACCAGACCATTTGCAGTTACTGATGGCTGGGTGATCTATCAACTAATGGCTAGAACACGGAATATGGTGAAACTACGGGAAATATTCATCAAACATCGTCCTTCACAACGAACCCGGGAGCTTTTATACAATAGAATTGTTAATATACGAGAACTAGCTACAGAACTCGGATTAGAAAATACTGCCTATGAGTATGATCTAGATATCTATACAACGGATATTGTCAAACCTGAAGATCCATTTATCCCTTATCTTGGTAAGAGTGATGGCTTAATTGAAAGAGCTATTAATGCCCGTCCGGGTGCTATTTTTGAACCGATTTCCCATAACCAACTACAAGCTTTCGTCCTTGTAGAGGTAGTCGATAACCAGAGTCGTGATTTTCTTCCATTACAGGTAGTATATGATGATATACAAGTACTACTACAAAAAAAGAGACAGTTTGAACTAGCAAAACAGACAGCTGCATCGTATCAACGAAGATTCGGCTATAATAGAATAATAGAAGAAGCAGAGAAAGAGGGTTTTCCAGTGCTTCATTTTGATAACTTCTCAATCAATACCTATTTCCCCGAAATTGATCCTATCCACCTGACACGAGCTATGTTCCCATCAGGTAGAAATAGAACTGTTGCTCAACCTGTTGTAGGAGAAAATGGCGTTTATCTTGGAATAGTACACCGGCTTGATGCTGCTGACACAGATTACTTGACGACGGCAGTCCGTTCTCTAATTAGAGAAAGAATAATCAAAAACAGAGGTGATGAACTATTTAATGAATGGTTTCAAGAACAAAAAGCTAACGCTAAAGTCCATGACTGGCGAAATCGCCTGAGATAAAAAACTTAGAAATTTATTCCGATCCCGATCTTACTATTCTCGAATATAATGTGTACTTTCTCTCTTTCTTGCTCATAATTATATAGATTGGCATCTACAAAAGCATCAACCATAGAGAAAAAGATCACTGTTCCCAACCACCAAAGATCATTTTGCCGTCTTATATAGTAACGGTTATATAACCTCTCATTTTCCAGAAACTCTTCACCTTCAGTTATCTTCATAAGGTCGTAATAATCATCTACTTTTTTATTATTATACACTACCCTGCCAATGAAATATCCTTCCAAAGCAAAAACTATTGCAGCTTTATAATAAGACTCGTTATAAAATTGTCCACCACCGGGAATAGCTAATGAAAGGAACATCGCCTGAAAAGGTTTTTTACCGCTATCATAGCTCCATAAACCCGCTGCAAGCAGAAAAAGTACAATTAGCAACAATAACTTACGCATTTTTGTGTATCCTCTCCTGAAGAACAGCAAAAAAGAACGGGATCATTATCTCATGGTGACCAACGAAATAGTAACCCTTTCCCCCTTTTGAGGTCGGTCTTTCCACAACATTTATTCTGGGTCGGTAATGAAGATTCATATCAAATACTGCTGTAGTAAAGTTATTTAAAGAATAGCCGAGATTTCTAACCACAGTTATTGCTTTCAAGAATACTTCAGGCATGATCACTGCTGAGCCAAGATTGAGAAAGACTCCACCGTCATTTAGTCCTTTGACCTGCTCACAAAAGATCCGGAAGTCACGTAAAGTACACTCACCAATTGCTGCTCCATCTGCTTCTTTGTGCTGATGAATAATATCAGTTCCCAAAGCTACATGGACGGTAAATGGAATATCTTTATTATAAGCATTCGCTAATATTGATAACGATTTATTCGGTGGTTTATATTGCTCAATAAAAATGCCCAAACCTTCACCAAAGCCGAGTTTTTCAACGGCAGCTGTCGTAATTGCCTTGTTGATAAGCTCACCTGTTTCCTGTGCCATACCAAAAGTTCCATCTTCAAGAGCTGATGCAACATCTTCCGAAGTTTTACCAGATAAAGCTAATTCAAAATCATGGATTGCTACTGCCCCATTGCCGGCTAAACATGATATTATCCTTTGATCAATGAGCTCGTTGAGTAGAGGTGAGAGACCGCATTTAATTATATGTCCGCCCAGAGCAACGATAACAGGTTTCCCTTCTTTATGAGCAATATAACACTTATCTAAAAGCTCTTTTAGACCCTTTGCTTGTAAGATATCGGGGAGTCTCGAAACAAATGATGATAACTCATTCGTTCTACCTGTTCTATAAAAAAGACTTTTATCCACTTTGCTCTCTCTGACTGAGAGTGAATACTTCTTCTGACTTGTCAGATCAATTTCTTTAAACTTGCTCATCTATCTTTTCCTATTTGATATCATTTATTCAAAATTCAATCTTTACAATACCTTTCCTTTTCGCTATAAAGACAACCACAATATGGCTGCCGATACATGTTTTCCCCTTTCGAGAGAGTAATCCCCTCTTGCCAAAATTCCCTTAAGTCCCGGTAATAAAAGCTGATCCCAATATTGTTTGCTATTTCTTCCCCTATCTTTCTGATCAGATCGTGCTTTTGATAGATACTATATAGCAGGGTAGTTGAAAAAGCATCAAAATTTTCTTTCTTAGCTAATTCTGCCGTCTTCTTCAATCGGTAATAATGGCAAAAATAACAGCGATCTTTCTCTCTGCCCGATACTCTTTGAAAAAATGGTTCCGGTTGATAATCTTTTTCTATTAGATAGTTAAAACCTTCTCTTGCACTCCATTCTAAAAAAGTATCGAGTCTTCTCTTATATTCCTGATAGGGATGAATGTTGTCATTAAACCAAAAACCGGTTATGTCATACTCGCCTTCCCTCTTCAAATGAGTATAAGGTGCGATCAAACATGGTGCACAGCATATATGCATCAATAAACGGTTCTTGTTTCCTCTTTCCATAGCAGAAAATAAATAATTCTCTTTACTAACCCGTCAAGAGAAAAGAACACTGATTAATCAATCTATAGCTGTTAGATTAAAACTATGTTAAATAAAATCAGATTATCATTGACACATAAAATATTGCTGTTGGATTGATTTCAATTAATGAATAATCCCTATCCTAATCGATAGAATGATTTTTCAAACCTTTAAGGAGTAACTAATAGTTATGAAGAATAAAATTTACCTAATTTCATTATTGATCTTGCTTGTAACCTTTTCCTGCTCGAGGGATCGTCAAAAGCCGGGGCAAATAATTGCCTGGGGAGCTAATGATCACAATCAGTTACAAACGCCTGATGGTAATGATTTTATTAAGATCTCTGCCGGCATGCTCAACAATTTAGCATTGAGGCAAAATGGTAGTATTGTTATGTGGGGGGAAGAAAATTTCGATATCACACCACAAGGATATGATTTTATTGCCATAGATGCCGGTTGGCAGAATCATCTTGCCCTGAGAGCTGACAGCACTCTTGTAGCATGGGGAAATGATAACGGACATGGACAATTAGAAGTTCCTGATGGAAATCTTTTTGTTGCCATAGCTGTCGGTGACGGACATAGTCTGGCTTTGAAAGCAGACGGCAGCATAGTAGCTTGGGGAGCTAATTTCTTCAACCAATTAAATATTCCTGAAGGAAGAGACTTTACTGCTATTGCCGCAGGTAGATATCACAGTCTTGCCTTAAAGAAAGATGGTTCTATTGTTGCTTGGGGTCTTAATAATGTCGGACAGTGTGATGTTCCTTATGGTAATAACTACACGGTAATATCAGCAGGAGAGTACCATAGTCTGGCTTTGAAAAAGGATGGAACCCTCATTGCTTGGGGCGATAATGATTATAATCAGTGTGATACACCCTCAAGTAGCAGTTTTACAAAAATCTCTGCCGGCAGATATCATAGTATAGCTCTTAAGAGAGACGGTACTGTTCAACCTTGGGGTGATAACAGACACGATCAGACAAGCATTATTCTGGGAAACAATTTTGTCGATGTATCTGCAGGGGACGGACATAATCTTGCCTTGAAATATGTTACAGAGAAGGATTGATCCTATTTTCAATAATGTAAAGTATTCAGATTATATATCATCAGAGAAAATCGTTGGAGGTATAGTGCCACGAGGAGTAATAATCGGGGGAGGAAGTTGGGGATTAGCTTTTGCCTCTTTAATGGTCTATAATGGCACAGAGGTATCTCTTTGGGAATATAATCCGCTCTATGTAGAAGAAATCAAAGAGACCGGTTATAATAAAAAACTCTTACCGGATATAAAAATAGACCCCCAAATCTTAATCTCTTCTAAGATGTCAGATGTATTTACAAAAAATCCTGATATCCTTATCTTTGCTGTTCCTTCACATACTATGAGAGGTGTTGCTGCTCAAACTGCACCATTTCTGGAGAATCTTAACTCTCTGCAAAGTATAGTGAATTTGGCGAAAGGGATAGAAGAGGACAGTATGTTGAGAATGTCTGAAGTCATAGCATCTCAAATACCATCTCAATTTGGTCATCTAATCTCTTCCCTTTCCGGTCCGAGCCATGCCGAAGAAGTAGCTCGCAGAATACCTACTACTGTAGTTTTAGCCGGAGAAAATGAAGAAAGCCTGACATATACTCAGGAACTGATCAGTAATGAATTCTTTCGAATATATAGAAGCAATGATATCATTGGAGTAGAACTCGGTGGTGCGGTAAAAAACATTATTGCCATTGCCTCGGGTATTGTGAGTGGACTTGGTTTAGGAGATAATACTCAGGGAGCATTGTTAACCAGAGGACTGGCAGAGATCAGAAGATTAGGTGATGTGATGGGAGCTGATCCCAATACATTTAATGGGTTATCAGGTATTGGAGATTTGATAACTACAGCTTTCAGTACTCATAGCCGTAACCGTTACGTCGGCTATCAATTAGGAAAAGGCAAAAAGCTCCCAGATATTTTAGCTTCTATGACTATGGTAGCTGAAGGTGTAAAGACTACTAAGTCAATCTATCAACTCAAGAAACAGAAAAATGTTCTAATGCCTATTACAGAACAGATATACCAGGTATTATTCAATGATAAATCTCCTCAACAGGCAATATATGATCTAATGACACGAGAATTGAAAGAAGAGGATTGATGAATAAACGGTTGGAAGAAAGGATCAACACCTATGGTACTTATTTAAAACAACAGTATGGAACCAGAACTTTTCGGGTTGGTCTTTCTACTGGCATAGCTTGTCCTCATCGAGAAAATAATGACGGTTGTATTTTCTGTTTACCGGAAACCTATACAGATCAGATCCAAAGCGATAGTAATAATCCTGAATCACAACTCGATCTGTTAATTCCCAAGGTAAAGAAAGGTTGTGGAGATGTTGGAATTCTTGCCTATTTTCAGCATGATACTTCAACAGCTGGTGATCTGCAAGAACTGAAACAAATCTTTGATAATACGTTAAAACATAGTGAAATCAAAGGTTTGATCATTTCTACCAGACCTGATTTTTTGAATGAAGAAATAATGGAGATGTTGAAAGATCTTCAGGGAGATATTTTTTTGGAGATTGGTTTACAGAGCATTCATCAGAGCAGTTTGGATTTACTCAACAGAGGACATAGTATGAGAGATTTTGAAAGAGCTATCAAGTTATGCGAGAACTATGAGATTGAGACCGGAGTACATGTTATTCTTGGTATTCCCGGTGAATCTTTAGATGATATGCTCTCTACTATCCGTTATATTAATAACAAGGATATAATAACTCAAATAAAGTTCCACAATCTAGTGGTTTACAAAGATACCAAGCTTGCCTCTTTCCCTCAGGAAGTCATAAACACTATTCCCAAGCTAAATGAATACATCACTCTCTTGGGAACTCTGTTGCAACATACTAAGGGAGATAAAGTAATCAGTAGATTGTTCACTTCTAATGTTAACAGAAGCAATCTTGCTCTTAACCCCTTTCCCGGTATTAAGAGACAGTGGCTGAATAAGTTAAATGCTTATCTGAATGAGAATAGTATTGTGCAGGGGATAGCAACAGACAGACCATTTATCTCGTTTGCATCAGATGAAAAACAGAAAATCGCCTTAAACTGATGATTAACCAAGTTGTTATAGAATGATGAACAAGTTTCAAAGAGTTATCAAAAAATACCGAGATAAATACAACCAATTACTAATTAGTAAGAATCTGTTACTATTAGTTGCTCTCTACCTTATACTGGTAAATCTATTCTTTGTTTTTCATATTTTTACAACCGAACGATTCTTTGAGCTTTTTGTCTTTGGATTAAGTCTGAAAATCTTCTTAGGACTGATCATTATCTACTTTGTGTTGCAGACAAATAATCAATTGATCAACCAACATCGAGCAGCCAGATTTATAGATAACTTTAATGAAGATAAAAATGATACTTATCAAAACGCTCTTGAGTTATGGGAAGAGAGTAGTGAGAAAGATAAAGATGTCTTAGAGCTAATCTATTATGGAGCTAATCAAAGAGCTGAATCACAAAAAATTGAACCGGACAAATCAAAACTAAAGAATGCCTTTACTCCATTCCTTATTAGCGTTATCATTACTTTCATCTTCTTACTGATTAGTCCTTCTACTTATCGCGATTCATGGCACTTTTTCTCTTCTAACAAAATGCCCCAGCCCTCATTTCGTGATTATGTAATTGTTTCTCCGGGTGATATCTCCATACTCCGAAACACACCTCTAACTATAGAAGTTATTGATCCCGAACCGAATCTCACCCATACTCTATATTTTAAGAGTAATGATATCTGGCGTTCAGAAGCCCTCTATCAAAATAAAAAAACTTTCAGTAATCCCGATTTCTCATTTCACTATTATGTAACTACACCCCATGCCGTATCTGATACTTTTTACGTCCAGGTTTTTGAAGAACCTTCTGTTCGTGATATAACCCTGCGTTATAATTATCCGGCATATTCAGGATTAGAGCCGGAAACAGAATATCAGAGCAGTGGTAATATCCGAGGTTTGATAAATACACGAGTAACTATTGAGATCGAAACTAATAATCCTTTGGAAGAGGCGTTGCTCATTTTCTCTGACGGTTCACTTATCACGATGGAAAGATTAGGAAGAACTGTTTTTGAGGGTGGTTTTACTCTGCAAAATAGTGGTACCTATCATCTTCTTCTAACCGACTTCTTAGGAAACCAATCTAGACGCTTGGAGAGACCGATAACGGTTATCCCTGATAAGGTACCGGAGATCAAGATTATCTATCCGGGTAGAGATACGATCTTCACACAGAACATGATGCAGAGAATGAAGTTCTTTGCTACTGATGATTTTGGATTAAAAAACTTGAAACTTCACTACCATATCAATGAAAATGAACCAATCGTTCAGACCCTACGTGAGAGAATAGCGGGTAATACAATAGAACAAGATTATGTCCTTGATCTCTCAGGTACATATATGTTACCCGGAGATAGAATAGTTTACTGGGTAGAGATATCAGATAACGCTCCCACACCTCAGACTGCAACCAGTCAGCGTTATGTACTCCGTTTCCCATCTATTGAAGAGATCTTTGCTGAAATTGAGCGGGAAGAGGAGATGAAGATGGAATCCTTCCGCAGAAGCATTGAAATATCCAGAGAACTACAGCAAGAATTTGAACAAAAAAGGCGTGAGATGATGAAGCGCGAAGAATTCGACTGGGAAGATAGACAGGAATTAGAACAGTTCCTCCAGCGACAGGATGATCTAAATCAACAGATCGATAAGATAGCCGACGAGTATCAACAATTGTTAGAAAAGTTTGAAGATAACCCCTCACTCTCCCAAGAAACTCTGGAAAAAATGGAACGCATCCGAGATTTAATGGAAGAAATTGCAGATGAACGCCTAAGAGATGCTATGGAAAAAATGCGTCAGGCAATGGAAGAAATGAGCCGTGAAGATCTTCTCAAAGCAATGGAGAACCTTAAGTTCTCTATGGAAGAATTTGATCGCAAACTGCAAAACACTATCGATCTCTTGGAAAACATCAAGAAAGAACAGAGTATTCAAAAAGCATTAGCAATATCCCAAGAGATGGAACAAATGCAGGAAGCGCTTTTAGATAGGACTCAGCAAGAGGGTGCTGATGGAGACAAACTTGCTCAAGAACAGGATACTATCAAGGATAAACTCGATGCATTAAAAGATCAACTGCAAGAGACGATGGATATGTTGGATGAAGAAAAGGATCGTGCTCTGAAAGATGCTCTGAGTGAATTGCAAGAACAGATGCAAGCAGATAACCTCGAGGAAGATTTAGAAGAGAGTATGCAATCGTTACAGAATCAACAGATGAGTTCTGCTGTTTCTAGTCAGCAACAGGCATTGCAGAAGATGCAGAAGATGTCACAAAAGCTGAGTGATATGGCTGAATCAATGATGACCGGGAGCATGTCTGAAATGGCTTCAGTAATACAAGACACTATCAGACGACTTCTTGCTCTCTCAGAAGAACATCAAAATACAACACAAAGATTGGCTCAAGACCCCTTCCCTATCTATCCCGATTTAATAGCCGGATATGATGCTGTCCAAATAGCTCTGCAGCTCTTATATAGTTCTCCGCAGATAATACTCTATATTACACCCAAGTTTATCATGGATGCCGATATGACCCTGACTGCATACCGTGAGATGTTCAATCAGATCATCAATACCAGAAATCCAAACATCAGAACCCATCTTAACAATGTTCAGAAAGGAATGAACCTAATGATCTTTAATCTCATGCAAACCCTGAACAATATGGACTCACAACAAGGTCCTGGTGGTGGTATGGAAAGTATGATGCAAGCAATGCAAATGATGGGACAAGAACAGATGGCAATGAACATGATAACTCAGCAGCTATTAGACCAGATGGGTGGTACCGATGGATACTCTCAAGAGATGAGACAGCAGATGCAGAGACTCGCCCGTGATGAAGAAAGACTCGCTGAGAATCTCCGTCGTTTATTAGAGACTAATCCGGAAGCCCAAAGACAAGCAAATGCGATTAATCAGCTTATCGAAGAATTAGAGTCCGTTGCCAGACAGCTAAGACAAAACAGATTGGATGAATCGTTAATCAGACAACAGGAGAGAATCTTATCGAGAATGCTCGATGCTCAGAAATCAATAAATCAGAGAGAATTTTCACGACAGAGACGAGGAGAAACGAGAGAAGAAGAAGATTGGACCCTACCACCTGATATCCAACAAGAATTTCAGAGACTTCGACAACGAGCCCTCTTAGAAGAGAATTACAGAAACTATCCACCGGAATATCAAGAATTGATCAGAGAATATCTCCGCTTGATAAATATCAAAGCATTGGAAAGGGAATAAATCAAAGATATGTTAAGAACCAAAATTATCAGTTTGTTTACAATTATCTTAATTGTCACTACTATGCTCTTTGGTCAGTATGATCATAGGCAAGTGATGCTTAATCAAATAAGAAGATTAGAAGCACGCAGAGAATTTACTCAAGTAATTAGTATCTATGAGGACTTGCTTAAAAGATACCCCGATGATGAAGAGATAGTTTCCGGCTTTTTCAATACATTAGTAAATGTAAACAGAATTGAAGAAGCATCAAGAGTTCTTGATCAGTATAATAATCTTTTTACGCCACAGATTCTAACTCAACATCAAATAATTCTGGCTATTCGTAAAGGGGAAGCCAACCAAGCAAGACAGCTCGGCTTGAATTACTTAAGGGATAATCCTGGAGTAGTTAACTTATACCGTGATTTTGCCAGCATCTATGAACGAGGAAGACAATTCGATACAGCAATTGAAGTATTACAATTAGCACGCAGAAATACGAGAGATGATCATCTGTTTGCTCTGGAAATGGCAAGAAACTATGAAAATATGGAGCAATATGACAACTCCGTTCAAGAATATATTAAACATTTGGAACGAAATAGTGGTTTCCTCTTTTTTGTGACGAATCGTATCAAAGACATTCTCAACGAAGATAGTAATCAGATCAGAACTCTGGAAAGGTCATTATCTTCATCTGATAATGAAACTATGCTGGAACTCTATGCCCTGTCTTTAGCACATATCGAGAATTATGAAGAAGCTTTCCAGATATATCAAAGATTAGAGCCGGAAAAATTAAACCAGTTTGCCGATGAGCTCTTCTCTGCCGGAAGAATAGATCTGGCAAGACAAGCTTATGAACAATATCGAAACACCATTCAAGATCCTATCAAATCAGCCGATGTAGGCATTAAGATAGCTCTACTTTATATCAGTGTTAATCAGTTATCTGAAGCTGAACAGATATTAACAGAGATTGTAACAGACAGAAGAATACAGGATAGACAGTTACGCTTTCGAACAAGAGCAAACCGTCAAGCAAGAGAGTTATTAGCCGATATTGCTATCCGGCTTGAAAAATCCCAAGATGAGATCATTCGTCATTTCGAAGATGCTAAAACATTCGCCTTCAACCGTAATGAACAGAAAGAGGTTGATCTGAAGATTGTTCATTATCTGATTATGTCAGAAAATTATCAACAAGCAGACAATCGCTTACAGAATATTCTGCAGGATGAACAATCCGGCTCACAAATTACCAATATGAGTCATTATTATAAGTATATGCTTGCCCTAATGAGAGAAAGTACTCCCTCTGATTCACTTCTAACAGAGATGATCATCAGTATGCCAGGAAGCGATTTGACTAATGAAGCACTCTTCTTAACAGTAATACTTAACGAGATGTACCCTTCGGTGAGAAATATTTTCTTGGAAGCATATAGAACTAAAAGTGTCTATAGGGATAGAGAAGCTTTGAACAAGTTGTTAGAAATAGATAGCAACATTATTGATGAGGAGATCATCCTTATTTCCGGACAATGGGCATTAGAAGCCGGTGATACAGAACTGGCTGAAACTCTCTTTTCTCATGATTTCAGAGACGACACTCTTGCCGGATATGCCTTAATAAGACTTGCGGAGATAAAAAGAAAGGAGCATCTTGAATATCGTGATTTACTGACCAATTTTCTAAAAGACAATCCAACCCATATTTTTTCCCCTAAATTCCGGTTGTTGCTAACTTCACGACCACCGGCAACAGTTAGAAGACCAGATTAATTGACATTCATCCTCACTACATTGAACAACTTCTTTAATCTAACCCAGATCCCATTTTTGTTTATTTTTATCCTTCTTATACTATTAATTATTGGGAAAATTACTGATCTGGTCTTATTGGGAATATTTCTAAAATGGGCTGTTCTTATTTAATTAAGCAATAATCTTCATGCTCTTGTACTCTATTGAGACAGATTATACAGAAATGACCTCTTTAACTTCCGGGATTCTTTCTTTCATAACTCTCTCAATACCAGCTTTCAAAGTATAGATAGCCATAGGGCATGTACCACAGGCACCTTTTAGCTTAACTTCTATTACATTATCCTCTCTGATCTTGACGAGTTCTACATCGCCTCCATCTGATTGAATAGATGGCCTTACGAGATTCAATACTTCTTCCACTTTCTCTTTTTCTATCATGACTCCTCCATTTATGATTATTTGGTACTATTTTTTAGTTAATAGATTTCGTAAAGAAAATTATAAAAAGACCGCAGTTAAGAAATAGTCTTATCTGCGGTCTTTATTGCTTAGATGAGAGATTTAACCAATCTTGATCTCTTTTACCGGAGATGGTTCCTTTTTTGGTATTAACAGCGTCAAAACACCATCCTCTAATTTTGCTTCTACTTTCTCAATATCACAAACTTCCGGTAAGCTGATCGAACGGCGATAATTCCCTTTATATCTCTCATATCTAAAGACTGTTTCATTCTTCTCTGATTTCTCCGATTCCTGCTTACCTTCGATAGTAAGCTCATTGTTATTGGAAACAGAAATCTTGATATTTTCCTTTTTAATACCAGGCATATTTGCTCGAATAACAAACTCTTTGACACGTTCAGAAACATCCATCGGCATCATTTTGTTTGCCTCGGTTTGTTCCTCTGTAAAGGCATTACTCAAAAAATCATCGAACAGAGAAGACATTAAAGGAAACAGGTCTCTTGTCGTTCTTGTCGTTAGAAAATCCATAATAACCTCCTTAACTATAAGTTATGAGATCGAAATCTCTTTTTTGGGCTTTACTTCTTCTTTCGGAATACTAATTCTTAAAATACCGTCTTCCAGCTTTGCCTGGATCTCATCAAAGTTGACCGGTATATGAAAAGATATCGTACGATGATAATCACCTTTGTAACGTTCATCACGATAAATAGTCCCTTCTACTTTTTGTTCCTTTTCCCGGTTTTTACCAGCTATAGATAGGGTGTTCTTATCAACTGATATCTTAACATCCTCTTTTCTTAAACCGGGAAAATTTGCCAGAAGTAGAAATTCCTTGTCTGTTTCATACAAATCCATCGGCATCATTATCCCTTCTCTTTCAGTTGTCATAGGATAGGCATTATTCATAAAATCGCTCAACAAAGATGAGATTTGCGGAAATAATTCGCTACTTGGTCGATAAACTAAAAGTAACATATTAACCTCCTTGTTAAGTAATTTGTTAATGTAGTTGATTCTCTATGCCACTTTATTTGATCGTGATCTCTTTTTCAGGTTGTATCTGCTTTTTGGGTACTGTCAGTTGTAACACTCCATCTTCATATTTGGCGTTTATCTTCTCGTAATCCCAATTCTCAGGAACTGAAAATACCCTGCGATAATCACCCTGATAACGTTCACATCTATACATCGTCTCGCTCTTCTCTTCTTTCTCTTCGGCTCGTTTTGCTTCAATTATTAGACTGTCTCCTTCTACAAAAACTCTGATATCATTCTTCTTGATACCGGGTAAATTAGCAGTTAAGACAAATTCGTTATCTCGCTCAATGACATCCATTGCCATCATCTTTGTTTCAGTAAGTTCCGGCTCGAAAAAAGCGTTATTCAAGAAATCATCAATCATTGAACGCATAGGACGACTATCAACTTGTCGTTCATCTCGTCTTAATATTGGTAGTCTCATTTTTCTTACCTCCTTTTGATTTTGTTTCCATAGATAAAATAATCAGTCCTCAAAAAAAAGCAAGAAAAAATTAGCAATCATTTTCATAGAGTGCTAATTTATTGCCGGGGTTGCATTCTAAAAGAGCTTCGAATAATATGCAAATAATTATCTATTGGCTTTTCTTTTCAACTTGAAAAAGTATTCTTTTAACCAGTTTTTTTTGTTCTGAAAAAGAGCAAAAAGAACCACAGCAGTTCAACAGAGAAGATACCGTCATAAATCATTGTCTGCCAATTATTTACGCTACTATAATCTCAGAACGAAAAAATGAAGTAAAAAAATGATGAGAGTATAGAAAATAAAGGGTTTATAAGCATATCTTTCTATTGACAAGAAACAGGTGTTTTAATTGTTTGATTAAAGTTTGAATAATAAATTGCAACGGGGGAATTATGAAAAGTAATGAGATGAAACAGATACGGAATATCGCTTTTGTAGGAGCGAGTGGAGCTGGAAAAACGACATTAGCTGAGCACTTGTTGTTTCAAGCTAAAGCTACGAGTAGAATAGGAAGAGTAGAAGAAGGGAATACAGTAATGGATTTTGACCCTGAAGAGATAAATAAAGGTATGTCTCTAACTCTGAGCATAGCTCATTTTACTTGGAAAAATCATAAGATCAATCTGATAGATACACCAGGAACAGCAGATTTTATTGGAGAGCAGATATCAGGAGCTACTGCAGCAGATAGTGTTGCTATCGTAGCCAATGCTGCAGGTGGTTTTGAAGTTGGCTTGGAACAGACTTTAGAACAGCTTTCAGATCGAAAAAATTTATCAACCGTAATAATTGTCAACCGCATGGATAATGAGCATGCCGATTTTGAAAAAACTCTTGAGTTAATTAAAGAGAACTTAGGCATAACACCGATACCGGTAGTTATTCCCATTGGTAAGGAAAACACTTTTGAAGGTGTAATTGATTTAGTAAAAAACAAAGCCTATATAAAAGGAAGCTATGTCGAAATCCCTGATAACATGAAGGATAATGCTTCTACAGCCAAACTCCAGCTTCTGGAAGCGATAGCTGAGACAGACGAAGCTTTGCTCGATAAATATTTAGAAAGTAGTGCTTTATCTGATCAAGAGATTCAAGATGGGTTGCGCAAAGGATTGGCTCAAGGACAATTAATACCGGCGTTTTGTTGTTCAGCTGGGACAGAGATAGGGATAATACCTTTATTAGATAGCTTTGTTGATTACCTTCCTTCACCGGCAGATAAGGACAAGATAGTTGCTTTAGAGAACAGTGTAGAGAAGGAGTTAACCTGCTCAGAAAGCGGTCCGCTATTAGCTTATCTTTTCAAATCTGTAGCTGATCCGGTTACCGGTGATATTGGTTATGTGCGAGTTCTTTCAGGTACTTTGAAGTCTGGTATGGATGTTTTCGTGCCTGAAAAAGACAATAAAGACAAGATCGGTTCAATGTATTATCTATTGGGCAAACACCGTAATGAAGCATCAGAGCTTAAAGCAGGAGATATTGGTGCTTTAGTAAAACTGAAGGTTGCCCGGAGTTTTAATACAATAACCGATTCAAATAGTAAGCGTCGTTTTATCCAACCTGCCTTACCAACTCCAGTCTACTGGAAGACAATCAAGGCCGTTAACCAGAGTGATGAAGATAAAATAGGGTCAGCATTAACCAAGTTGATCGACGAAGACCCAACTCTAAGATTTGAATTGAATAAAGAAACTCTTGAAAATGTCCTTTCTGGTATTGGGGAATTACAGATCGGTATGGTACAGAAGAAATTAAAAAATCGTTATAAGATAGAGACTGAACTAAATGACCCCAAGATCCCATATAAAGAAACAATTATGGGTAAATCTGATGTTCAATATAAGCATAAGAAACAATCCGGTGGTAGGGGACAATATGGCCATGTCCATTTCCGAATTGGTCCCAAAGAACGTGGAGAGGGATTTGAATTCATAAACTCGATAGTTGGCGGTACCATCCCCAGCAAGTATATCCCGGCAGTTGAGAAAGGTGTAGTCGAAACAATGCAGAAAGGGATCATAGCGGGTTATCAGGTAGTAGATATCTTTATAGATTGCTATTTTGGTAGCTATCATGATGTGGACTCATCAGAGCTTGCTTTTAAACTAGCGGCTTCACAAGCATTGAAAAAGGGGTTTAAAGAAGCCAGACCGATAATCCTGGAACCAATCCATGAAGTTCAGATAATCATTCCTAGTGAGTATATGGGTGATGTAATGGGAGATGTTTCCACTCGCCGAGGTAAAATCCTCGGTATGGAACAGAAAGGTAAGAAACAGATCCTAAATGCTCATCTTCCGCTTTCAGAACTTTTTTCCTACTTCCCTAATTTGAAATCACTCACCCAGGGTCGAGGTAGGTTTAATCAAAAGTTTTCACACTATGAGAAGCTTCCTGATGAGGTTGCAGAAAAGGTTATAGCAACATATCAAGAGAGTGAATAGCAATCAATAAAGTTTTTCCTTGTTTTTCCCAGATTAAAAAGTCGGATTAATCAAGGTAAGGTAGATGATTTAAGTAAGGAGTAGACAAAATATGTCAGGACACAATAAGTGGAGTTCCATCAAACATAAAAAGGGTGCTGCTGATGCAAAACGGGGAAGATTATTTACTCGTTTGACGAGAGAAATTATAACTGCAGCCAGAAATGGTTCTGGTGATGTAAACACCAATCCGCGCCTTCGTGCTGCAGTATCTGCTGCCCGTAACGCTAATATGCCCAAAGATAATATTGAGAAGGCAATCAAACGAGGAACGGGTGAGATTGCAGGTACAACCTATGAAGAATACACCTACGAAGGATATGGTCATAACGGGGTAGCGATCTTAGTTGAGGTTATGACAGATAACAAGAATCGCACCGTAGCTGAAGTAAGACATACTTTTACCAAATATGGTGGCTCTTTAGCGGAGAGCGGAGCCGTTTCATGGATGTTTCATCAGAAAGGATACATCGAGGTAGAAGCTCCTGATATGAATGAGGATGATGCTATCATGGTGGCTCTCGATGCCGGTGCTGAGGATGCTGAATATGAAGATGGTATTCTTTATGTATATACAAGTGTCCCTGACTTTCATGTTGTCTTAAGCTATTTTGAAAAGAATAGTTATATAATCAGGGAAGCAGAATTGACCCGTACTCCAACAACAACAATTGATGCTAACGATGTTGCTGAAAAACTGATCAAACTGATAGATCATCTGGAAGATTTAGATGATGTCCAGAAAGTGTATTCTAATTATAAGATATCAGATGAGATACTAAACAGGTTGGCTGAGAATTGATTTTTTTAGGAATTGACCCCGGCAGTAGATTCTGTGGGTATGGGATATTGGAGACAGAGAAACGAAAGATTATTGCAGTCGGTTATGACATAATCAAGCTAAATCCCTCTTCTGCATTAGCGGAACGAATAGAAGTTATCTATGATAAGATCCTAGCTTTGTTAGATGAAAATAAACCTGATAAAGTCGGTATTGAAAGTATTTTCTACGGCAAGAATATTCAGTCAGCATTTACATTAGGTCATGTCAGGGGTGCGATTCTTTTAGCAATAGCTCAGAAAAAGATACCTTTCATGGAATTTTCTCCCCGTGAGGTAAAAAAAGCAGTGACCGGAAATGGTAATGCTTCAAAACAACAGGTGCAGTATATGCTGCCAAAATTACTGGGTATCAAGATAGACAACCTGCCTGATGATGCAGCAGATGCCTTAGCGGTAGCTTATGCTCTCTATAACAACGAAAGATTTAGGAATTAGAAGATGTTCTCATTTATAAATGGCAAGCTGGCAGAAAAGACACCGATGAAGATCGTTCTTGATTGTAACGGTATCGGTTATGATGTTAGGATACCGCTCAGTACTTATGAAAGATTGGGTAAATTACAAGAGGAGACTAAACTCTTAGTTCATCTGGTTGTATCAGATGATGATCTGAAACTCTATGGTTTTTATACTAATGAAGAAAGAGAGCTATTTCGCTTGCTTATCTCTATTAGCGGTATAGGACCTAAAATCGCCCTTTCTGTACTCTCGGCAATGACTATTCAAACATTCATAAAATCAATCCGTACAGAGAATGACAATGCTTTGACTATCGTTCCCGGTTTAGGTAAAAAGACTGCTCAACGTCTTATCTTAGAACTAAAAGACAAATTAACAACCATGCAGATCTTTACTATTTCTGACAGTGCTGTCGAAGGTGTTGACAAGCTCCTTATTGAAGCTGAAACTGCTTTGATAACACTCGGATATAAACAACCGGATATTAGTATTGCCCTGGAACAGCTTTTAAAAGATGAACAAGATATAATAACTTCTGAAGAATTAATAAAAAAGACGATTCAATATCTATATAAAAATCGTTATACAGGTAAGAAGAAGAATAAATAATGGATTTAGTAAGGAAAGAAGCATATAATATTATCTATAAGGTCTTGAAGGATCATCATCATTCAGACCGTCTCTTAGAGCAGAAATTGAATAGATTCAAGACCTGTAATGAGAGGAACTTCCTCTATCATCTGGTAAAGGGAACTATTAAAATGCAGAGAAATCTTGATTATATAGCTGCTTCTCTAACTGATAAGGACAAGTATGCTCAAACAGATCTGAAAATTAAAAGTCTTCTTTACTTGGGACTCTTTCAGACTCTATATTGTAAGTCTGTTCCTGATCATTCTGCAGTTGATGAAACTGTTGAGCTAGCGAAGGGATTATTTAATACTAAAATCGCTGATTTTGTTAATGCTGTTCTCCGTTCATTTTTACGAAATCCTGATATTGAATATCCTGCCAGTTTTACCGAAAGAATATCCTATGAACTATCTTATCCTATAGAGTTGATTGAAAAATGGATAGAGTATTGGGGTGAAGAATCAACAGAGAAGCTCTGCCACTATTTTAATTATATTCCTAAGCTATCCTTGCGCATCAATAGAATGGCAACAGATAAAGAACGATTCAGAAGATATTTTGAAAGAAAAGATATTAAGATTAATCAAACAAATGCTTCACCTAATGTCTTTCAAACTGATTTCGGACAGAATATTTTGAGAGATGTTTCTTTCGAAGAGGGTTATTACTCAGTACAAGATGCTTCATCAGCTATGGTGGTAGAGTTATTAGACCCTCAAGAGGATGAAAACATATTGGACCTCTTTGCTGGACCAGGTGGAAAATGTACTTACATATCCGAGTTAATGAATAATACTGGCGAAGTTGTTGCTGTTGATAAATTCCCGCAAAAATCCAAGAAGATAAAACAGGCAATTCATCGTCTACAGATAACTAACATGATTATCGTCACAGAAGATGCTTTTAAATTTGGTCCTATTGCTCCTGCTTATGATAGGGTACTTCTTGATGTCCCTTGTTCCGGTTGGGGAATTTTTCAGAAAAAAGCAGAATTACGCTGGCAAAATAATCAGGATATGAAAACATTACTCAAGCTTCAGGATAATGCCTTGGAAGTGGGAGCTCAATTTGTGAAAAAAGGTGGGTTTTTAATCTATAGTACCTGTACTATGAATCATGAAGAGAATGAAAACCAGGTCGAAAAGTTTCTCCAACAAAACAAAAATTTTAAGTTAATAACCAATCATAAAACCGTCCCGGCTAACTTTATTGAGAACGGTTTTCTTAAAACATTCCCTCAACGGGATAGTATTGATGGCGCTTTTGCCGCAAAAATGCAAAAACAAGGATAGAGTATTATGGCATTTAAAATCAAATCTCTATTAATATCAGCAGGCATTTTAGTTCTATTATTCATAATCGGTTTCTTTGGAGTTAATATCCTGATGTCAATTGTTGTAGGAACTGGAAATGAGGTTATTGTACCGGATATAATTAATCTCCCTTTCGATGTGGCCAGGAAAACCTGTATGGATCTTAATCTATATGTCCAACAAGTAGAGTTGAGACATGATGATGAAATAGCTCAAAACAGAATTATTTCTCAGTCTCCAGCACCAAATAAACCTACGAAAATCAACCGTACAGTAGAAGTAGTTGTTAGTAAAGGTCCTGAACTGGTCAGAGTACCTTATCTTGATAACATCACCGAACTGGAAGCAAAGATTAGGTTGGAAAATAGTGGATTAAAGCTTGGTGAGAAGACATTTCGTTATTCTAACGAAGTTGTTAGAGATCGAATTATCTATTCTCAACCTATAGCTGACGATTTTATACCTCGGGGTAGCAGTGTTGATATCGTGATTAGTTTAGGGATATTACCCGATGCTTCTCAAAGGAGAGATCACTACAGAAGCATCCTAGAAGGTACAGACGAATAATGAAATTTTATGATAAAGATTTTTAAAAAGAGGATAAGAGGAAGGAGAAAGTATGATTCCACAGGATTACACAGCAACAAGTATTAAAGTACTGAAGGGTTTGGAAGCTGTCCGCAAAAGACCGACCATGTATATTGGAGGTATAGGTGAAAGAGGATTACATCATCTCGTCTATGAAGTAGTTGATAACAGCATTGATGAGGCATTAGCCGGATTCTGTGATAAAATTGAAGTCACTATCAATAAAGACGGTTCGGTCAGTATTGAAGATAATGGAAGAGGAATACCGGTAGATACGCATAAAGAATCGAATGTTTCAGCTTTACAAGTTGTTATGACCGTTCTCCACGCTGGAGGAAAGTTCGATCATAAAACATATAAAGTATCCGGTGGTTTGCATGGTGTAGGCGTTTCGGTAGTAAATGCTCTTTCTGATTTCATGGAGGTAAAAGTCTTTAAGAATGATAATATTTATCACCAAACATATTCTTGCGGTATACCAACCAAAGATGTCGAAATTATAGGTAAAACCAATAAAACAGGTACATTAACGACCTTTAAACCTGATGTTACTATTTTCGAGACTGTAGAGTTCAATTTTGAATATTTAGCTGTTCGTTTAAGGGAATTAGCTTTCCTTAACAGAGGAGTAAGAATATTGTTAAAAGATGAAAACAGTGAGAAATCACATGATTTTCAATATGAAGGTGGAATCGTATCTTTTGTTACTTATCTGAACGAAAGCAAAAAGAATCTCTTTAAAGACCCTGTCTACATCTTTGGTGAAAAAGACGGAATTGCATTTGAGGTTTCTTTACAATATAATGACGGTTATCAGGAAAACATTCTTAGTTTTGCTAATAATATCAATACTATAGAAGGTGGAACTCATCTCAGTGGTTTTAAAACAGCTCTTACCAGAGCAGTCAATACCTATATAAAGAATCTTAATGCTTTAAAAAATGAGAAAATCACCCCACAGGGTAGTGATATCAGAGAGGGATTAACAGCGATTATTAGTGTTAAGTTACCCAATCCTCAATTTGAAGGCCAGACCAAAACCAAATTACAGAATTCAGAGGTCGATGGACTTATTAACTCCATTGTAGGAGAGAAACTGCTGGAGTATTTTGAAGAACATCCTAATGAAGCTAAGAGTATTGCCATGAAGGCAATTCTTGGAGCTAGATCTCGTGAAGCAGCCAGAAAAGCAAGAGAACTAACAAGGCGTAAGACCGTATTAGAAAGCGGAAACTTGCCTGGTAAGCTTGCCGACTGTAGTTCACGAGACCCTGAAAAAACAGAGATTTTGCTGGTGGAGGGAGATTCTGCAGGTGGTTCGGCAAAACAGGGTCGTGACAGGACATTTCAAGCGGTCTTACCTCTTTGGGGTAAAATGCTGAATACTGAAAAAGCTAGAATAGACAGAGTACTCAATAATGATAAAATACAACCAATAATACTTGCTCTGGGTGCAGGTATTGGTGATGACTTTGATATCTCCAAACTGCGATATAATAGAATCATCATTATGGCGGATGCTGATGTTGATGGTGCACACATCTCAACCCTTTTACTGACGTTCTTCTTCCGCTATATGAGACCTTTAGTAGAGAAAGGACATATTTATATTGCTAAACCCCCTCTATATATGATCCGCAAAGGAAAGATGAAAAAGTATGTCTATTCAGACAAAGAACGAGATGAAGTATTGACTGAAATTGATAGAAAAGGGGTAGCGATCCAAAGATATAAAGGTTTGGGAGAAATGAACCCTGAACAGCTATGGGAAACTACATTAGACCCCAGTAAGAGGATACTAGTTTCAGTAAAGATTGACGATGCTATCGAAGCAGACAGAATGTTCACTATTCTAATGGGAGACGAAGTGGAGCCGAGAAGAAACTTTATCCAGACCAATGCTCATTATGTGCAGAATCTTGATATCATCTAATAGAAACGAGAATTGAAAAAAAATGGAGGATAAATGACAATTGACAGATCCAGAATAATATCCATCGAAATAGAAGATGAATTAAAACGGGCTTATCTTGAATACTCAATGAGTGTTATAGTCTCACGCGCTTTGCCCGATATTCGTGACGGTCTAAAACCATCACAGAGACGAATATTATATGCAATGCACGAGTTAAATTTAACTCCTGATAAAGGATTTAGAAAGTGTGCTAAAATAGCTGGTGATACTTCCGGTAACTACCACCCACACGGTGAACAGGTTATTTACCCTACTCTTGTACGACTAGCACAACCGTGGAATATGCGATATCCTATCATCAACGGACAGGGTAATTTCGGGTCGATAGATGGTGACCCGCCTGCAGCTATGCGATATACGGAAGCCAAATTAGAGAAGATCGCTACTGATCTGCTCGCCGATTTAGATAAAAATACTGTTGATTTTAGACCTAATTATGATGAAACACGAGAAGAACCGATAATCTTTCCTACCAGAATACCTAATCTATTAGTTAATGGATGCTCCGGTATTGCTGTCGGTATGGCAACCAATATGCCACCACACAATCTCGGTGAGGTTTGTGATGCGCTTATTGCCTTAATAGATAAGCGTGATATGACACCTTTGGAATTGATGGATTATATCAAAGGTCCCGATTTCCCGACTGGTGGTTCTATTCTTGGCAAAGCCGGAATTATTGACTATTTCCAGACCGGTTACGGAAAGATCAGAATTCGTGGTAAAGCAGACGTAGAAAAGAGATCTTCCGGTGGCGAATCGATCATTATATCCGAAATCCCCTATCAGGTTAATAAGACCTCTATGATAGAGAGAATTGTTAACCTTGTTAAAGATAAGAAGATTGAAGGGATCAGTGATATCAGAGATGAGTCCGGCCGAGATGGAATGCGACTGGTAATCGAAGTAAAAAGAAATGAAGATCCGCAGATAGTCTTAAATCAATTATATAAGTTCTCACAATTACAGGAATCTTTTGGAGTGATCAATCTTACACTTGTTGACGGAGTTCCAAAAGTACTCAATATCTCTGAACTACTTAGTAAATTTATAGATTTCCGGCATGAGGTAGTCACACGTCGGATTCAATATGAATTAGAGAATGCCGAAAAGAGATTACATATCTTGGAAGGTCTTCGTATAGCACTCGAGAATATAGATGCTATAATAAAAACAATCAAAGAATCGGGTAATGTACAAGAAGCTAACGAAAGACTACAAACCGAATTTTCTCTCACTGAAATTCAAGCAAAAGCGATCTTAGATATGAGATTGCAGAAATTGACCGGTTTAGAAAGAGAAAAAGTAGAAGATGAGTATAAAGAATTGGTAAAACTGGTAAAGCACTTGAAAGAGATCTTAGCAAATGAGTCACTAAGAATGAAGATCATCAAGGACGAGATAAAAGAGATAAAGAAAAAATACTCTGATCCGCGAAGATCCGAAATAGTCGAACATGTTAGCGATTTTGAGATAGAAGACCTCATTGCCGACGAAGAGATGGTAGTTACAATATCTCACGAAGGATATATAAAGAGATTGCCTATTGATACGTATCGTCAGCAACGACGTGGTGGTAAAGGTCTCTCCGGTACTAATCTGAAAGATACCGATTTCACTGAGAAGTTATTTGTCGCTTCAACTCATGACTATATTCTTTTCTTTACCAACTACGGAAAATGTTATTGGCTCAAGGTTTACGAAATACCTCAAGTAGGTAGATTAGCACGGGGAAAGGCGATAGTAAATCTAATCCCTATGGAACCCGGAGAATCAGTGAAAGCTCACGTCATTGCTCGTGATTTCAAACAACCACATTACTTAATAATGGTCACAAAAAACGGAATCATAAAAAAGACACCGTTAGAAGCGTATTCTCGTCCTCGTTCTTCTGGTATTATTGCTATTAAGCTCATCGCACAAGATGAGTTGATAGATGCTCAAATCACCGAAGGTACGAATGATATCATTCTTGCTACTCGAAATGGTTATGCCAACCGTTTTAATGAGACAAAGGTGCGAACAGTTGGAAGAAATTCTCAAGGTGTAAGAGGAATCCGACCTCGTGAAGGAGATTACGTAGTATCAATGGTAGTTGCTAAAAGAAACGGTACTCTCTTAGCTATCTGTGAAAATGGTTATGGGAAAAGAACGAAAGAAGATTCCTATCCGGTCAAAAATCGTGGCACTAAGGGGGTCATAACAATCAAGACAACGACCAGAAATGGTTATCTGGTTGCTCTCTTGGAAGTACTCGATACAGATGATCTGATGATCGTAACAAAAGAGGGAATGATTTTACGACACTCAGTTAAAGAGATGTCAATAATCGGTAGAAACACGCAGGGTGTACGGCTGGTTTCTTTGAAGAAAGATGACAAAGTTTTTGATGTTGCCTGTATTACTGCTAACGACAACGAAGATAACAATGAGGTCATAGCAGAAGATAAACCGGTTAAAGCAACCCCACTACCTAAAAAAGAGAAAAAACCTGCTCCAGAAGTAAATGAAGAAGAAGAGGTCACCAAAGAAGAGCAAGTAACGCTTAAG
The DNA here is from genome assembly GCA_019429305.1 of Candidatus Cloacimonadota bacterium. Classification (NCBI taxonomy): domain Bacteria; kingdom Pseudomonadati; phylum Candidatus Cloacimonadota; species Candidatus Cloacimonadota bacterium. The sequence continues at coordinate 112,839 of JAHYIR010000001.1, read as the reverse complement.
TTTAATAATAACAAAAAAAATGAGGATGAGTAAACTAATCATAGATACAATCTATGTAATAGGTTTCAGTAATGACAAGGAAGGGAAATTTCCCTTCCCTGTCATAAAAATATCGACTCTGCTTCTAATAGTACTGTCTTCAATTCTGCTAAATAGTTGTACTACCAGATACTATCCTCAAGCTACCGATAGAATAAGTGTGGTTGACAACTATGCGCTCATAGAGGTAGAGAATATTGCCTTCGCTATCAGTGCCAGAACTTGGACCAGAGATCCACAGAGACTATCTGATTTTTTTACTACTTATCACGTTATAGTAAAAAATCAATCTCTACAAACAATAACTATTTCTCCCTCTGATATAATCCTGTTGGATCAGGAGACAAATCAATATGATGCTATAACGGTATCAGAAGTATCGGAGATTCTTTTTTATGATGATTTCTTGTTGGATAAATTCAGTCCGTTTCCTGATAGAACTGATACATTCACCGGCGATAGACTTGCTTCTCGAGTCAGTTTTATGCAGGAAGCTTTTCACTATGGCGATATTCTACCCGGAGCAAGAAAATCTGGTTTTATATTTTTTCGTAAATTACCGGCACGTAATCAACAGAGTACTGTGATATTTAAAGGTGAGGAGATTGTTTTTATTCGCAGATAGTTAAATTATATGCAAATATTTATTCGTAACTGCTGGAACTGTCGTCTTCTATTTTTTGCTTATAGATCTTCTTCAATTGATCTTCAAAGAAGAATTTTTCTTCACCAAAAGCAGGTTTCAAACAATCTATCCAAGCTGCCTTTTCGTCATATTGGGCAAAGAATGGCCGGTGAACCCAATCCGGATTTCTACCTTGCAGCATTCTCATAACGATTACTTTTTCACCTTTCACTTCGGCTACACCTAATACCTGTACTTTACCGGGAATACAGGACATACTCGGTCCTCTGACCGTTCTGCAAAGACCACTCACGCTATTATAAGCATGCCGGAATATCTCCCATGACTCTACTAAAGGAACACCAAAATAATGCTGAGCACCGGTATCTCGTACAACGAACATGTAGTAAGGGATCATCCCCATATCTACTTGCTTTTCCCACATCTTTTTCCATGTTTCGGTTTCAGCATTGATATTTCTCAAAATAGGTGCTTGCGTTCTTAAGATAGCGCCGATATTATGCAATCGTTTCGTTGCCTTCTCTACCGCTTCTGTCTCTAGTTCTCGATAATGATTGAAATGCACCATCAAAGCGAGATGTTTACCGGCTTTAACTACTTTCTCTAAAGTCCGTAACAGATCATCGCTGTCAGGATCGGACAAGAACCTGTAAGGCCAGTAAGAGAGGACTTTGGTTCCTATACGGATATGTTTGATATGCGATAACTCATCAGTCAGCAGATGATCAATATAATATTCCAGATCTTCGGCTTTCATTACCATTGGATCACCACCGGTAAAGAGCAGATCGGATATCTCTTCATGCTTTTTAAGGTAAGCCACCAACTGCGCAGCTTCTTTGGAGGCAAAACGAAGATCTTTCCATCCAACAAACTGTGGCCAACGGAAACAGAAAGTGCAGTAAGCATGACAGGTTTGCCCTTCACTGGGGAAAAAGAGGGCTGTTTCTCGATATTTATGCTGGATCCCATAGATCTTCTTTCTATCTAATCTTGGAACATTAAGGTCGGTCTGTCCGGCAGGATGAGGATTCAACTGATTCCTGATTTCATTAGCAGTTTGAATAACCAATTCTCGGGAAGCTTTATTCCTCAGAAGTTGAGCAATTTTGTCATAATGCTCAGGTAGCAACATCTCTCGACGTGGAAAAGTTAGAGTATATACAGGATCGTTAGGTACCTTATCCCAATTGATTAACTCATCTATAACATAGCTATTCACCTTGAAAGGGAGAACATTACCAACTACCTCTATATCAAATCTCTCCTCTGTTGTTAGATTCTTGACCTGTTCAATATCTCGATAATTATGTAGAAAATATGCTTTATACATATATCTCCTCTACTGGTATTAAATCCCTCCCCCAAGTAACTTGGCGATAACCATACTACAGGTTATAATTGTCTAATTAGCAATAAATTACAATTCCCCGATGAAACGTTATTTGTCAAACTTTTATTGGCTGCTTCCTTGCTCTGTGACTTTACTTTTGGAATCTTTTAGTGAATTTAAAAAGTTGTTTCTCTTAATATTAACCTCTATCAAAATGGTAATAAACTATGATCTATTCATAAACATTATAATTTATCTTCACTTTTCGGACATACATGATCTCACAAGAACCGTCCCCTCGATCATCTCTGGTCAGACTGGTATTCCAAGTGTGAGTCCTACCTTTGATAACGGCATGAATATCGACCAGATAACCTTCTAACTCAATAATATCGTTCTTTTTAACTCTTCTCAATGCTCTTTTAATATTAACATTTGCCGGTATAACATGGTGATTGCTGGAATTTACATAAACCCAATCGAGAGATAAATGGGAACTTCTTTTGGGCTTGAAGAAGTACCTTCTTCTCCCTTGGCTTATTCTGACCTGTTGATAGAAGTGTTTATCAGCTAAGACTCCCCAGACAAGAGCAAAATCATAAGGAGAGATCTTTGACATTGCATCAAAACGGTACCCTCTTTTGCTTCTGACAACTGCTCCTACCCTATAATGTGCTTTCGGGTGTAGGGTAAAACTACTATTTCCTCGCGTTATAATCATAACATCAGGTTCTGTTAGCTTTTCTTGTTGAGGATAAGTGGTATCTATGTTTGTATATTCATTATAAGATAGCTGAGGACCTGAACAACCTGTTAGAATAATGATTAATAAGAATGATAAAATGTATCGAGCTTTCATATTTGAAATAGTTACTATAAAGAACGAGTCATGATGACTGCATTTTCAATGTGATAGGTATGAGGGAACATATCAAAGGGTTTGATCTTGTTGACCTTAAAGCCACCCTTCAGTAACAATTCCAGATCGCGTTTCTGAGTTGCTATATCACAACTCAAGTAGATGATCTTTTCAACTCTACTCTCTGTAATAGCATCGATAACTTTCTTATCTACCCCTTTACGGGGTGGATCAAGAACTATTACATTAGCAGAAGACTTTTCCAGAAGCCGTTTGATCTCCTTTTCAACTTTGCTCTTATAAAACTTGCAGTTTGCTGCGTTATTCATTTGAGCATTTTCTATTCCATCTTTGACAGATAAACTATGCTCTTCCAGACAGATTACTTTTTCTACTCTATCGGCAATATAGACCCCTATCGTTCCAATACCGCTATAGGCGTCTACTACAATATCTTCCGAGGAGAGTTCTTGCTTGATGAACTCCAGAATCTTGGCTGTTTGTCCGGTATTGACCTGAAAAAAAGATGAATAATGAGTCCTAAAGGTTATTTCACCGACCTTCTCTTCCAGATATTCGCTTCCATAAAGCGATTTGGTCTCCTCTCCGAGAATTCTGTTCGTTTTTCCTTCATTGATATTTTGTACAACTCCGATTATTTCGGGAAACTCGGTTACTAATCCTTTAACTATTGTATTGAAGAAGGGAAGTTTTCTGGTATTAGTTACTAAGATCACCAGATACTTATCATTTGCTTCGCTATATCGTAGCCCGATGTATCGGATCGTTCCTTTGTTGGTCTTTTCATTATATGCAGAAACATGTGCTTTGTTTAGCAGTTTCAAGCATAGTTCAACTATTCTATCCGAGTCTTCTGGTTGTAAATAACATCTCTGATGAGGAATGACTGTATGACTTCGTCTGGTATACATTCCCGCTATCAGCCCATCATTAGTCGATGATACGGGAAGAAAGATCTTATTCCTATAATAATCGATTTTCGGTGACGGCTCAATATCCTGAAATATTGCTTCTTTGTTACCATATTGTTCAAAGAATTCATTGAAGATCTGTTGTTTGAATCTCAATTGATCTTCATATTTGAGGGGCAACCAATCACACCCGCCACAATCTTTAAACGCTTCACACCTTACAGGAATATGAAGATCAGACCTTTTGTTATATGATACTATCTCTCCAAAATAAACATCTCCCCTTTTATGAACTAATCTTACCTTCAGATCATCACCGGGAATGCCTTGATAGACAAAGATGGGGGATTTTTTATAAAAACCTAATCCCAAACCCTTATAGACGATCTTTTCAATCTTCAGACTGGGAAGTATTTCATGATGAACGAGAGTCATAATTTCTTGAATAAAGCCAAAAACCTTAGACGCCAAACCATCCAGATCGCTTCATAGACGATCTTGCGTGACATCTTGGAATGTCCGTTGATCCTATCATTAAAGATGATCGGGATTTCTTTGATCCGCTTTTTTCTTAACCAGATACGGTATTTTATCTCAACCTGAAAGGCATAGCCGTCAGACATTATTTTATTGAGATCCAGATCCTGTATAACTTCTCTGCGATAGCATTTAAAACCGCTTGTAGTGTCCTTGATCTGCATCCCGGTTATTACTCTCACATATTGTGAAGCAATGTAACTAAGCAACAATCTTCTGATTGGCCAATTGATAACAGAACCACCGGGAACATATCGTGACCCAATCACGAGATCATTATTTTCTATTTCTTGGAGCATAATCGGTAAAACGTTAGGATCATGCGAGAAATCACCGTCCATTTCAAATATATAGCTGTAATCTCTTTCTAAAGCATATTTAAATCCGGCAATATAGGCAGAACCGAGACCAAGTTTAGATTCTCTTTTCATGAGGTGAAGTCTCGAGTTTTCCGGCATTAATCCCTCAACAAGAGCTGCAGTTCCATCCGGAGAATTATCATCAATGATCAACAACTCGATACGTTCGTCTTTCGAGAGGATTTCTTGTATGAGTCTCTGTATATTTTCTGCTTCATTATAGGTCGGAACAATTACTAATGCCTTCATATAATTACCTCTGCTACTTCCCGTTTTTTTTACATTGCATTTTTTAATCTGTGTTTATCTTATTTTTATCAGTGTAAATCTGTGATTTCTTTTTGTTATCCCTTCTACAGACACCTAATCCCTAAAACCTAACACCTAAAACCTATTTTTTCTCTTCATCCAGATTATTCTTTTTTAACTGTTTCTTATCAACCTCTTTAAAGTACTTGGCCGGATTACCGACCCAGATCTCTTGAGCAGGTAGATCTTTCGTCAATACTGCTCCCCCGGAAACTACACCATCCTCTTCGATGGTTTTACCCGGCAATATTGTAGCATTGACTCCGATCCTACCCCCAGATTTGACAGTTACCCCCTTGAAATGATGAAAACGTTCTTTATCTCGACCCATATAATTATCATTACTCGTCGCCACACAGGGTGCTATAAAACAATAATCACCTAATTCAGAATAGGCAGTAATATAGGAATTGGTCTCAATTTTATTACGACTACCGATTTTCACAAAGTTCTCGATAGTGACGTTACGACCGATAATATTAAAATCACCGATTTCAGTATTCTCCCTGATCGTTGCCAGATCTGCTATGAGATTGTTCTCCCCCATTTCTGCTTGGACATAAATGATCACATTAGCACCGATAAGGCATCCATCACCAATTCTTGCTGGTCTATAATCTTTCTCTTCTTTGAAAATACTTCTGGGAGAGTGCATCGGTTTTTTCCCGATTATTGTATTATCATCAATCCTTACATTATTTCCAATTACTGTACCTTCGTAGATTATGACATGATGTCCTATCTGACAGTTCTCTCCTATTGTCACATTATCGAGAACAATGGAATTGATGCCTGTTTGAGAATTATCTCCGATCTTTGCTGATTTTGCTATATATTGGTTCATAATCACATCCTTATCTATCAAGTGATCTTTTGTAAACCAATTTTTCACATCTTCTACTTTTTAGCAATAAAAAAGGCTGTCCTTCGACAGCCTTTTTTTTATTCTTTCTCGTATTAAGTTTTATTTCGCTACTTCCTAAAACCTAAGACCAATCACTATTATTAAATCACTCCCTGATCTACCATCGCATTGGCTACTTTAATAAAGCCAGCTATATTGGCACCTTTGATATAGTCAATATATCCATCAGGTCTGGTACCGTATTCTTTACACTGATCATGGATAGAGACCATGATTCTGTGTAGTTTCTCATCTACTTCTTCTCGTGACCACTTCAGACGCATACTGTTCTGGGTCATTTCTAAACCTGATGTAGCAACCCCACCTGCATTGGCAGCTTTACCGGGAGCAAACATAACTTTATTCTCTTGTAACAATTCAATCGCTTCAGGAGTACACGGCATATTAGCACCTTCTGTAAGAACTTTAGCACCATTCTTGACCAGATTCTTAGCATCTTCCAGATTAAGCTCATTTTGGATAGCACAGGGCATAGCAATATCAACTGGAACTTCCCATGGTCGTTTGCCGGGAAAGAATTCACAATTGAATTTTTCAGCATAATCAGAAACACGGTCGTTGTTGGAAGCTCTTAGTTCCAGCATGTATTCGATTTTCTCTCCCGTAACACCGTCTTTATCATAGATATAGCCGTCAGGACCGGATAGGGTTACTACCTTGCCGCCGAGATCATTGATCTTTTGACAAGCACCCCAAGATACATTACCAAAGCCGGAAAGAGCGACTGTCTTGCCTTCTAAAGACTCTCCCTTTGTTTTCAACATCTCTTCAGTGAAATAGACAGCACCATAACCTGTAGCTTCAGGTCTGATCAAACTGCCACCCCAGTTTTGACCTTTACCTGTGAAAACTCCTGTAAATTCGTTTTTCAGCTTTTTATACATACCGAACATAAAACCAACTTCTCTGCCACCAACACCGATATCGCCAGCTGGAACATCCAGATCGGGTCCGATATGACGGAATAATTCACTCATAAATGCCTGACAGAAACGCATGATCTCATATTCTGATTTACCCTTGGCATCAAAATCAGCTCCACCTTTACCGCCACCCATTGGTAGGGTAGTCAAGCTGTTCTTGAATATCTGCTCGAATCCGAGAAATTTCAGACTGGAAAGGTTTACACTTGGATGGAAACGGCATCCACCTTTATATGGACCGATAGCACTATTAAACTGCACACGGAAACCGCGGTTGACATGGACTTCACCCTTGTCATTAACCCAAGGTACACGGAACATTATAACTCGCTCCGGCTCTACTATTCTTTCCATAATATTCGCTTTTACAAGTCTCGGTTCTGAAATGTAAACATCCCATATCGTCTCAACTACTTCCTTGACTGCCTGTAAAAATTCAGGCTCCCCCTGATTACGAGCAGCAACTTTGTTCATAAAATCCTGAAAAGTCATTACTTCCTCCGGTTTGTTATTTAATATACCCCTTTTTAATTCTAAAGCTTTATTGTCAAGTTAAGTCGCTTAAAATAAAAATAATAGATAATAGGATCTAAAAACCCCCAGATTTAACTCTAGCGACAGAGTTCGGAATAAATATCAAAAAAACAATTTGCTTTCGATTTACCTTTAGGTTATTATATAGTCGGATATATCCGACTATATAATAACCTAAAGGTAAAAAGGGGGTAATGTTTTGAAAACAAAGAAGATAAAGATACCCAATCATTTAGAGCATCTGCATAATAAAACGATAAAACACTATCTGGAAGCACCGGAGAGTGTTCAGAGATTAGTCAGAATGACCGACTCGATACAAGGGAGATATGGAAAATATGTCTTTCAGTTATCACGTGGCACGCAGCAGATCAAACTCTATGAACCGCATAAGTATAAGAACGACAGAAATACTCCATTACGTATCAGAACGAGAAAGATAGTCAAATTAGCCTGGCAAAATCCGGAACCTAATATTGATGAGAGATTAAGATATCTGTTTCGCAATTATCCTTATTATCTGCTGAAATCGGAACCGGTGAAATTGAGGATGAAAAATTTCTACTTTGACCGTGCTGTGAGGGATAATGATCTGATCAGAATTTATCGGGCTAATGATCCGCAGAACCCAGATCCAGATACTGATCATTTGTATGTTGAGAAAAAGTATGCACCGAAGAAAGAGATCTTGTTTCAATATGAGGATCGTGATGAAGAGTATTATTACGTAGTCAATCAGAGAAATGGGGATATCTCTAATGTCTTGAGATTTGTCTGGCAGGAAGAAATAGTACATGAGGAGTTTAAGGGTTGATAAAAACAGATGAATAAATAGTAGCTAAATAATCAATATAAATGTCATCCTGAGTGTTCTGCACCAAAATAGAATTCTTCATTGACTTCCTCAATCCTTTCCTGAGCTTGTCGATGGATCGGAAATTGCTGGCGCAAGGCATTTTTCTCGTTTGATGGAACTTACCATTTTGGTGCAGAATGTATTAAAGGATAAAGAATATTTTATCACAGGAATATAGTTTGTAATCCCGAAGTAATAGATTCAGGATTATCAGGATGAGAATCATACAAAACAGAGGTTGTAGGGGAAAAGGGCGGTTCTTGAACCGCCCCTACAATGTGTTATTAAGATTTATGTGTATTTATTTAAATAAGAACTATTAGGCTGATTTTACTCTTTCAAGAGATGTGATGCGACAATAGAGCGTTGGATCTGGTTTGTACCTTCGTAGATCTGGGTAATCTTGGCATCACGCATCATCTTCTCAACCGGATACTCCTTCATATAACCATAACCGCCTAAAATTTGCACGGCATCAGTTGTGACCTTCATCGCCATATCGGAAGCGAAGTATTTACACATTGCCGATTCTTTGCTGTATTTTTTACTACCTTCGTCAATCATTTTGGCTGTAGCAAAGACCAAAGCTCTTGCAGCTTCAATCTGAGTTGCCATATCGGCTAACATAAACTGTATTGCCTGAAATGAGGAGATAGGTTTACCGAATTGATTTCTCTCTTTGGAGTATTTTACCGCTTCTTCGTAAGCACCCTGAGCTATTCCGATTGCTTGGGCAGCTACCATCGGACGAGATTTATCAAAGGTCTTCATGGCGATCATAAAACCAAAACCCTCTTTTCCGATGAGGTTTTCTTTGGGGACACGACAGTCTTCAAAGATCAACTCACTGGTAGCAGAAGCTCTGATACCCATTTTGTTCTCTTTTTTACCAAAGGAGAATCCGGGTGTATCTTTCTCAACAATAAAGCAGGAAGCACCACGAGCACCTTTGGTCTTATCGGTCATAGCAAAGACAGTATAAACCTCAGCTTCTCCCCCATTGGTAATCCACTGCTTTGTTCCGTTAAGAACATAATGGTCACCATCAAGAGTGGCAGTAGTTTCAATAGCACCTGCGTCAGAACCGGCATTAGCTTCGGTTAAGGCAAAGGCAGCAAGTCTTTTACCTTCAGCAATAGCAGGCAGGAATTTCTGTTTTTGCTCTTCTGAACCTGATAACAGGATCGGATAGAGCCCTAATCCTGAAGCTCCTAAAGATAATGAAATACCGGCACAGACTCGGCATAACTCTTCAGTGACTATGCAGAGATCGACTACTTTGCCGCTTATCCCACCATACTCTTCCGGAATTAAGATCGCAAACAGATCTGTCTGAGCAAAAACTTCAACAATATCCCAAGGAAAAATTCCCTCTTCATCGTATTTTTCTCTTACCGGTTTGATCTTCTCTTCAGCAACTTTTCGGGTAATCTCCCTAATTTCCAATTGCTCTTCTGTAAAAAAATAATCCATAAAACCTCCCATATCCCTTATTACGTTATTTTTTATCAGCTTTGCCGCATCTGCTCAAACTCTTGACAAGTATCGAGATACGGTGAAACATCTTAGTCAAGAATAGCAGATTTTCATCTGAAGTATAGCTTCTCAGCAAGATATTCTGCAGCTTCTTCTTGGTCATTCTCGGATCACCATTTTCAAAATAGCCGATTTCCAATAAACTATCAATAATCTGTTCGATTGTTTTGTCAACTTTTTCTGTCTTAGCAAGCTTTGATAAAGGCTTCTGGTCATTCAAACCATTGAACAGTTCATAACAAACAATTGCTACTGCCTGAGCAAGATTGAGAGATGGAAACTCGGGATTAGTTGGGATCAGACAGCGGATCGGACAAAGCTCTATCTCTTCATCCTTTAATCCGTAAGTCTCTCTGCCAAAAACAAAAGCAGTCTTACCCCGATAGAGTTCTTGGGTAAAATTACCTATCTCAGCAACATCAAGATCGGTCTTCTTTTTTCTCCCAAACCTTCTGGTAACGGCGATCACATTGTCGATATCTTGGATAGCGGAAGATAAGTCATCAAAGACCTCAATATTATGCATGATCTCTTCCGAATGAACAGCCAGATAATAATCTTCTTTCTGAGGTACAGCTCCCACCAATCGTAGATGCGAAAAACCGAAGTTATTGATCACTCTAGCTGCAGCTCCCACATTACCGCGATAGACCGGTTCTACAAGAATGAAAATAATTTCACTATTATTATGCATCTTAAAACAACAATATCAGACCAAAATAGTATTAAGCAGAAGAGTTACTTGATAGCAGCTTTTACTGTCTTTTCTGTCTCATTGGAAATAGCTTCGATCTTCTCAACTAACCTTTCAGCTTTTGTTGTTACTTCATCACGGAAAGTATCGTCTGTAATTCCCGGCATATTTATCTTAATATTATAAAACGCCCCTTTAGCTGCTGCATTGGCTGTAATGGCTGCTACCCCTGCATCTGACAGGGCATTTTTATTGCCGATCTGAACAATCTGAGCTGCCAGTTCCACAGCTTCCAGAGAAAGCTCAAGAGTTTCCAGAGGAACAAGGATCGCTTGTTTAGTCGCTTCTTGAATCGCTTTGTCTCTTACAGCGATCTCTTCATCTGTTTTCTTAGGTAATCTCATGGCATCCATCAACAAATTGAAACTATCTGTATCTTTATCAATGGCTACGAGTGCTTTATTCTTGATCTCCTGCCCTTTGACTGCTAAATCCTTGCACTTCTGCCAGTGTTTTTCATAACCTTTCTTACCAAATGTAAGGTTGCTGACCATAGCCGTTAAAGCTCCCGACATAGTAGTGCAGAGAGCTGCCACACTACCTCCTCCCGGAGCAGGCGCATCTGTTGATAAGATATCAACAAAATCCTTAATGGTCAGATTGACCAGGTTGTCTTTTCTGGCTATGCTATATTCAATGATCTTTTTATCTATATCGAAGGGGGCTAACTCAGCTAATCCCATTGACTGAATCGCCGTCTCGATGATCATTTCATCAGGAATACCGTCTGTCTCTCCCAATTTTTCGAGATAATACTTACCCGCCATCAACATGGCATCTTTAGGGATCAAGCCGACCAATTCACTACCGGTTATTATCACTCCATCGGCTTGTGCCAGTTCACGAACTTTTTCTAATACCAAATGCGGAGGGGTGATCTTATAATTGGTCAGGTTCATACTGATCTGGGCACGGTTATACTCGTCTATATACCATCCAACTGCCTTACAGTGTGAAAAAAGACCGGATACCATTATCTTGTTACCCACTTCATCCTTCAGCAATTTACCGTTATCATCTCGCTGAGGATAACCTCTTTCACGAATTTTTTTGGCTATTTCAGTAGCTTTCTTTTTATCGCGGGTATTGAGATTTATATTATAGGCAATCAGGAACTCTCTGGCACCAATAGCTGTAGCTCCGGCTCTGCTATTGAATTTCATCGGACCAAAATCGGGTTTCCAATAGGGATCTTTCATCTTTTCTGGTAGAGCTTCATATTCTCCCTTGCGAACTTCTGCCAGATTGCGCCACTCTTCCTTAGTAGCTGCGTATTCATAGAGATAAACCGGGATCTCCAGCTCTTCTCCCACTCGCTGAGCAAGCTGTTTAGCATATTCGACTGCTTCCTCCATAGTTACATCACTGACGGGAATGAAAGGGCAAACATCTGTTGCTCCCATACGGGGATGAGCACCCTGATGCTTTGACATATCGATCAATTCTGCACCCTTCTTGATAGCTTGAAACGCAGCTTCTATTACAGCTTCCGGTTCTCCGACTAAAGTAAAAACTGTTCTATTCGTATCAGCTCCGGGATCGACATCGAGCAATGTAACATTCTTGACCTCTTTGATGACATTCGATATTGCATCCAGAACCTTCTGATCTCTTCCTTCACTGAAGTTCGGAACACATTCCACTAACTTCATCGTTTTACCTCCATAATAACAATTTGTTGTTACTCTCTTTAGTTCAAGGGTTATTCGTCAACCTTTTTTAAAAGAATGATGCATCCACGAATAACCACAAATATTACACTAATTAACACGAACTGATGAAAGTGAATCTTAATTGGTATAAGGAGATAAAGTTTTTTTATAACAAGTGGTTTATTAGTGTTATATGTGGTTATAATCAATGACTTCGTTGAGGATTAGGTTCTGGAAAACAAAAGATTCCCAGACCTGCAAGATCTCCTCTGCCATCGTATTTTGAGCATTCTTAGTATAGGCACCAGTATGCGGTGTAAGATAGACATTATCATAATCCTGAAATGGTAAAGAAGGGCTCGGTTCATCAACAAAGACATCTAAACCGGCTCCAAGGATCTTCCCTTCGTTGATACCTTGGAGGAGAGCTGCTTCATTTACGATACCACCACGGGCAGTATTGATCAACCATACAGGCTGGTTTAATAGTTTTAATGTTTCATAAGAGAAGTAGTTCTCGGTTTCCTTGGTCAAGGGACAGTGATAAGTGATAAGGTTACACCATTTAAGCCCTTCTTGGTAGGAAGTATTTTTGACTCCTCGCTGCTGCCACTCCTCTTCATTTAGATAGGGATCAACTCCTAATACTTCAGCATTGTGCTCTTGGAGATACTTAGCTATCCTGCTTCCTATTCTGCCTACCCCGATAATGAGAGCTTTCAGGTCTTTTACCTCCCAATTTCTCGGGAGATCCTCTTTCCATTTACACTTTATGATGTTTTTTCTCCCCAGCTGGTAGTGCTTGAGTAATGATAGGATAAAAAAAGTAGTATGTTCAAAGGCGGGAATGACATTGGCTTCAGGAGTGTTACAGACTATAATTTCTCTCTTCTTTGCTGCTTTGAGATCAATATTATCATAACCCGAACCTGCTCTGATCACCATTTTAAGATGTTGATATTTTTCTAAGAATTCCTGATCAGCGATCGTGAATGTTTTCACGATGACAATCTCAATTTCAAGTGGATCTACAGTTTCTTTTAAAAAGTAATTCTCCAGCCCTTTTTGCCTTACCAGCTCATCAAACTTAGGGGCTAAAGGATCAATAATGAGAGTTTTCATCTTCTTGACCTGTTAGGAAGCGAAAAGATACATTGCAATAAAAGCAAAAACTACACCGATAGCATTCTTTAGTGTTAAACTCTCTCTGAGGAATATAAAGGCGAGAATTATCGTTATTATAGGATAGAGAGCAGTCAGGGTGACTACTACATAGGTCTTCCCTATTGCTAAGGATTTAAGAAAGAAGAGTGTTCCGATCAATCCGGCAGCTCCCCCTAAAATAGCGAAAAGGAGACCAAGACTATTGAATTGCAGTCTTTGTTTGGAAGAGAGAAGAGCTATGAAACCGACAGCAAGGATACCTATGATCTGATAGATGAGTATTTCCTTAGTCGGCAGGTAGAGGGTAGCTAATTTGGGAAAGAAAGCCCAAAGTCCGTAAAAAAACATTGTGATCAAAGCATAGATCAACCAAGCAGGTAAAAAGGTCATATAACCCCCGATCAAGTCTTCTTATGAGTTAACTTTTCTTTTATTTTATCATAGTTTTTAAAGTGGATCTTGGCAACTTCCTGCAATTTGTCCAGAGAATACTTCTGAACAAAAAGAACTCCTGTCTCCAAACTCTGCTCTCCGGAACCGGCTTTAAAATCTATACGGTACTTTTTCTGTATTTGCTTTAAGGATTCTAAGTAGTGATAGCGAGCAATAATGGAAGCGGCAGCAACAGCTAAATCCTTTTCTGCTTTCGGTACTTGCAGCAGCTCTATTTTATTCAGATCCTTCAAGGTCTTGATCAATTTCTTATCCGTTGTGAATTTATCAACCACAACTTTGTTTTCACCTGTTTTCTCTAATAAATTAAGAATAACTCTGCCATGCATCCAAGCCATTAGCTCATTAAGTTTCTTGTTCTGACCTTTAAATTCAAGGTATAACTTATTATAGGTCACAGGATGAAGTACAACTACACAGATCCGCTCTTTGAAGCTCTTGTAAAGTTTGAGGGCTATAGGTTCTAACATGTTGCGACTGATCAGTTTACTATCTTTAACTCCCATTTTCCGTAATCCGTCCACAATATCTTGATCTGCATAAAAACCGGCTACTACTAAAGCTCCGAAGAAGTCACCCTTCCCTGCTTCATCTGTTCCGAGCCAGCTCTGCCATGAATGAATATTCCCGTCAGAAAAACCATCATTTAACTTGTGTATGATCTCAGCAAGTGATCTCTTTATTCTCTTATTATCATTACCACCAATAACAGTAGAAATACCTTTCTTTTCGGAATAGTAAACATTCAGGGGCAATTGTTCATTATTATCTGAAAACACAAGCTGCACACCATAAGGAATTGTTTTCTCGGAAATTAGTTCCAAACCATCTTCATTGGCGGCTTGGATAAGCTTATTTCTATACTCTTCTAATCTTTGATCTGGTTTTTGACTCATAATACTTGTCTTCTTTTATTCGCTCCAACTATTGATCTTAAGTATTCAAATATCACTTTTTAAGTTCATATTTCCCTCACCGTGTCACCCTGAGTGGCACTTGGAACTTCTTCCTGCTTTTACTAACCAAGTGTTGTATCGAAGGGTAGATGTATGTAAAACTTGTTTATGCACTATCCATCCTTCGATACATCCTTCACCAAAACGGATTGCCTCATTGAGCAGAGTTTTCCATTTTGGTGAAGGACACTCAGGATGAAAATTGATACTAATTCTCACTATATATTATCTTTATGAGTTTTTTATTAACTATTTTAGCTTAGCAATTATAGACAAAGTGCGTTTTCCCATTCTTTCTTTAGTTCCAGAATTTCGACATTGATCAGATCATTGATGACTAAATTACCGCCGCCAACAGTGCCAATGATCTGATAAGGAAAACCGTTCTTTTCACAAATGCTTTTTAATGTATCCAGACTAACAGGAGAGATCGAGCAAATTATTCTGGAATGTTCCTCACCAAATAGTTCAGCATCGGGACGGAACTTAAAATTCATTTTTATTTCTGCACCTAATAGTTTTTCTGCATTAAAACATGATTCGGCTATAGCTATTGCTAAACCGCCATCAGAACAGTCATGAGCAGATTTGATGACCTTCAAACTTGCTAATTCCAGAAATGTCTTATACAGGAGTTTTTCTTTTTCCAGATCAACAGAGGGGGGATTGCCCCGAATGAGATCATGACAGACCTTCAGATATTCCGTACCACCTAAATGACGACAATTATCTCCCAAAAGTATAATGAGATCCCCTTCATCCTGAAAACCGCACTTGATAGCATTGTGATAATCATCAAGCAGTCCGATCATACCTATTGTTGGAGTTGGATAGACGGCACCTTTCGGATTTTCATTATAGAAAGAGACATTCCCACCCGTAACCGGAGTTTCAAAAACTAAACAAGCATCACTCATCCCTCTGATAACTTCAGTAAAAGTCCAATACATCTCCTGTTTATAGGGATTACCAAAGTTTAAACAATTAGTGATAGCAAGTGGTCTGGCACCGGAACAGACAATATTTCGGGCTGCTTCTGCTACTGCTCCCTTTGCCCCTTCATAAGGATTTAAATAACAATATTTCCCGTTACAATCAACTGTGGCAGCTATTCCCTGTCCGGTCTCTTTTATTCTGACTACTGCAGCATCAGAACCGGGCTCCACTACCGTATTGATCTGCACCATATAGTCATATTGTCTGTAAATATCTCTCTTGGAGCAGATATTGGGAGATGAGATGAGTTTCTTCATTGCATTGTTCAGATCCTGTGGTATTTCAATCTCATCTTCATGGAATTTATTAACTTGTTCTAAATAAGCGGGATATTTAGTTTCTCTATTATATACTGGGGCATCGCCTCCTAATACAAGCATTTTAGCAGGCAATTCTGCTTTAATATCACCATGCTCTTTGACACGCAACATCCCGTCTGAAGTGACTACACCAACCTTAACGGCATGTAGATCCCATTTCTGAAAAACTTGTTCTACTTTAGCAAATTTCTCCGGTTTAACTATGAGAAGCATCCTTTCCTGTGATTCGGAGAGCATTACTTCATAAGGGGTCATTCCCTCTTCCCGACGAGGTACTAAAGAGATTTCCAATTCAATCCCTGTACCCGCCTTACCAGCCATTTCACTTGACGAACAGGTCAACCCGGCAGCACCCATATCCTGAATACTCTCCACTAACCCGAGTTCTATGACTTCTAATGTCGCTTCAAGGAGCAATTTCTCCATGAAAGGGTCTCCAACCTGTACTGCAGTTCGACTCTCTTCGGATTCTTCAGTTAATTCCACGGAGGCAAAAGTAGCACCATGAATACCGTCCCTGCCTGTATCTGAACCGACATAGACGACATAATTACCGACCCCTTTGGCACTTGCCTTCATCAAATTACTATGCTTAAGGATCCCTATTGCCATAGCATTAACGAGTGGATTACCTTCATAAGAATCTTCAAAATAGATTTCTCCGCCTACTGTCGGTACCCCAAAACAATTACCATAATCAGCTATACCAGAGACAACCCCTTTGAGAAGATACTTTACCTGCGGATTGTTTATATTACCAAAACGAAGAGAATCTAAAACAGCTATAGGACGAGCACCCATAGTAAAAATGTCTCTCAAGATCCCCCCTACTCCTGTAGCAGCACCATGATATGGTTCTAAAGCGGAAGGATGATTATGGCTCTCAATTTTGAAAGAAACTCCTAAACCATTTCCGATATCAATAACTCCGGCATTCTCTTCACCGGTCTTGGTCATCAGATGTTTACCTTCTCGAGGCAGTTTCTTTAAATATTGAATGGAATTCTTGTAACTGGCGTGTTCTGACCACATTACCGAAATAATCCCTAATTCAGTAAAAGTAGGTTCTCTGCCGATCTTTTGCAGGATCAGTTTGTATTCTTCTTGATTAATACCATGCGATTTGATCAATTCAGGAGTGATTTGAGGTTCGTTCATATCTCCACATCTTCAGGTTTTATTTTTGCTAATTCATACAGGGTAACTAACTTCTTGCTTCGTAAAATAAGCTTATCCGCTAATATATCTATATATTTCTTGATTAACTGGTAGGTATTGACATATTTTTCCATATCCTGTCTGAAAGGGTCTTCCACATCACCTTTAGAACCGCAGAAACCGGATAGTGTGAAAACCTTATGTTTACAGGCAGGATATGCCTTTAGTATCAGGTTACGATGATCTTTTTCCATTGTGAGAATGAGCCAAGCTTTACGAATCAGATCCTCATGTAAATGTTGAGAATAATGCTCTCCGGCATGAATACCATCATTATTTAATACAGAAAAAGAGTGAGATGAAATTGCTACGGTAACGGGAATAAAACCAGCAGATGCAGTTCGGAAAGACAACCCTCTTTGTTTAAAAATATGGCGAGCATAATACTCGGCTAAAGGACTGCGACAAATATTCCCGGTACAGACAAAGAGTACCAACGGTTTATGATAAGACTCCTCCACTTCTTTAAAAGGTATAAATCCTTCTCTGTGGCAGGTCAAATTGTTATTATCCGATTCAACTATTGTTGAAGGAGCTGATCTATGTTTCATATCTTTAGAAGAGAGGATAGCAAAATCAAACCAATCTAATTTGCGGATAACTTTAAAGTTCTTTAACGGCTCTTCTCCCGGTCTATTAACACTTGTGCTGACAACCGGTCTGTTAAGCAATCTGATAAAATAGCGAAGATACTGACTTTCTGGCACTCGGATAGCTAATTTACCATTTAGCATTAAATGTTCATAATCTTTACTATCAATAACTTGCAGGCAAAGGGTTAAATTACCAGGTTGATATTGCTCTAATAAGAAAAGTGATTTAAGATCTATCTTTAATTGAATCGGTTTAAAATTATTGCCCGGAATTCTGACCTCTCTTTCTCCATCGGTCAAAGAAAGAGCTGAAACACTGGGTAAAAGCACTATAAAACCCTTATTATCAGGGCGTTCTTTGTATTGCTTTATTCTCTCAATAGTATTCTTATCATCTGCTTTGCAACCAATACCGTACATATAACCGGTATGGTGCAGAAAAGAAAAACTCAGATCTTTGTACTTTTCTGCTACTTCTACCAGTTCTTTACGAGTATTGTCATGATACATATCCATTTGATGTCACCGACTTGCCTGTTTTATCAGCAGCATAAATTCAAAAGCTGCTTATGTGTAAACAAAAAAACAATTGAAAAGTATTTATATTACTCTAAATATGTTAGAGGATCTACAGGAGTTCTTTCTCTCCTCAATTCGAAATGAAGCATGTAGCTGTCAGAATTATTCTTCCTTCCTGTTATGGCTATTGGTTGCCCTAAAGATACTACATCATCTTTTGCTACTAAAAGATTTCCGTTATTGGCATATAAAGAAAAGTAACCATTATGGTGATCAATAATAACTAATCTGCCATAATTTCTGAATAATTCAGCAAAGACTACTACTCCAAAATCTACAGCTTTAACCTCCAGTGGTTTATCAACCTCAATATCTATACCATTGTTAAGCAGTATTACATTGTAATATTCGTCACGAATCTCTCCGAAATTGTTTATTACCTTTCCTTTGACAGGCCAAAGAAGTTTGCTGGTGGTAAATTGATAACTGAATTGCGTATCTAACTGCTCAGACTGGAAATGAGTTATGAGATTCTCTAAGCTCTGCCGGCTCTGTAATAGCTCTTGAAATTCTCTATTTATTTCCTGCTCTTGTTGTTCCAAAATTACTATTTGATTATTCAAATTACTGATCTCATTTCTATAACCACTTACTGTCTGATTTTCCCGATTTCTTTCTGTCTGTACTCTCTTCTGTGATCTTTGAGTCTGTTCTACATTTTGTTTTATATGTGCCAAGAGATCACTATTTTCATCAATAACTTCTTTCGTTTGGTTGATCATTATCGGAAAGTACTGCCTATCAACAATGTTATCCTTAGAATGACCATTTTTTTGATGAGTTAAGTAGAAATAGTAGATCTGTTTCTCCCATAATTCGCGGGTTTCGTTTAACTTAGACTCAGATTGCTCCATTCTTCTTCGAGAAGCTTGTAGTTCTCTACTTAGCTCTCTTTCTTGAGCTGATAAATTATCCAACTTCCTTTGAGTTGTTTGATATTGTTGCTCGTAATTCTCTTTGTCACGACTCAAATGATCTATCTCTTCCTGAGTCCTCTCTATCTCATTTCTTTTCTGATCTATCTGTTGTTGTATATACTCTAACCGCTTAATTTTGAGATCCAAACCCTGAGCCAATAAAGAAAAAATCAGACTCATTAAGACAATTATGACTATAAATCTCTTTATCATTAGATCCCTGCTTAGTTTCAATTATTTATTGCTATGATTTTGTTTAGAATAATAGCATAATTGTCAAGAAGAAAGATGCTGACTTGGTAGCAAATGTTTTATAATTAAGCAATTATGCTAAATCATTCTTATGGTGACATCTTAGATCAGCAAAACCAACAAACCCGCAAATTCAGTTGATATTCTACAAAAAGATTGACAACTAACGAAAGGTTCGGATATACATATCCTGTTACAAAGTTTGAACTTACAATATTGGAGCTGGAGACGGAATATGAAAGTGCAGATATTGAAACAACCTGTTATGTTCAGGGTTCTTTATGCCTTAATTCCTATCACATTATATTCTGTCTTTCTTTTTGGTTGGCGGGTCTTAGCAGTCGTAATAACTACCAATCTCGCTGCTTTCCTGAGTGAATACGTCTTTGTCCGCAATAAACCGAACGGTAAAGTAACTTCTGCGGTCTTTGTCACCGGAACTCTTCTCGGTCTCATCTTACCACCCACTATTCCATTATGGATGGCAGCAGTAGGCGGGATCGTAGCAATAGTTTTCGGCAAAATGATCTTCGGTGGTTTCGGCATGAATCTTTTTAACCCTGCTATCGTCGGCAGAACTTTCCTTTATGTAACCTTCGCCAATTATATGACTGTCAGATGGGTTACCCCTTTTACCTCTTTACCGGGTGGTTTTGCTGCTTATTCTAATCTTGATAACATCACTTCAGCTACCCCCTTAGTTACAGACAAGGTATTCAGTTTACCTCAAATATTTACGGGAATGATCCCAGGCTCTATCGGCGAAACTTCAGCCCTGCTGATCATCCTTGCCGGTATATATTTATTGCTGACTAAAACAGCCAAATGGCAGGCAATGCTCTCTACATTTCTCAGTTTTTTACTGTTTACGATCATCTTCAATTTTGGAGTTAACCCTCTACAATATCTCTTTAGTGGCGGCATACTTTTCGGCACGGTCTTTATGGTCACCGATCCTGTCTCTATGCCCAAGAATAAATATGCCATCTGGATCTTTGGACTCTTGATCGGTTTCCTGACTGTCTTTATCCGTAAATTTTCACTCTGGAGTGAAGGTTTTATGTTTGCCCTGCTTTTGGCTAACTCTTTTATGCCTATCATAGAATATGGATTGACATCTAAGAAAGCTCCCGTCAAAGAAAAGGGATAATTTATGGCTGAGAAAAAAGAGAAAAAGAGTTTTTCGGAAACACGAGTATACCCGATCATCTTTATGATCATTGTCGCTCTCTTTTTCGGGAGCATATTGGCTGTATTTTATCATAGCACCACAGAACGCATTCAAGAGCAGCGTGAGTTAAGACTGAGATCTGCTATCCTTGCTCTCTTCGATCTCCCACTCGATGATATTCAAGAATCTTATGAAAGATATATAATAGAACAAGAAACCGCTCAGCTTTTCTATTACATAGCTCAAGCAGATACCTTAACTTTGGGATATTGCTTCCCGATATCAGGCACCGGTCTCTGGGGCGGTATATCTGCTCTATTGGCTGTCAATAACGATTTTAATGAGATCATCGCTTTTCATATTCTTGATCAGAATGAAACTCCCGGCTTAGGTGGCAGGATCACAGAAGAGAGTTTTCAAAATCAGTTTGCTGATAAGGAGTTTATTATTGAAAATCGGATCATCGAGTTCAGATTGGTATCAGAGAACGAACCGACAGAGAGAAGGGAGGTTAATCAGATAACGGGAGCAACGGCTTCCAGCCAGGCAGTAGTATCAATGATCTATCGTAATCTAAGGCAAATCAGTCAATTACTGGAAATATCTTATGAATAAGAAAGAGATCTTTATCAACGGTGCATTGAATGACAATGCTATCTGGCGACAGATTCTCGGTATCTGTTCTGCACTGGCTGTAACTAATCTCATGCTCAATAGTCTGGTCATGGGGTTGGGTGTTATTTTCACTTTAGCACTCTCCAGCTTCACTATCTCGATAATCAGAGATTATACCCCGCGGCGGGTAAGAATGATGGTGCAAACACTGATCATCGCCTCTTATGTGATCATGGTAGATATTTTCCTGAAAGCGTATTACCCTGACATGAGTCGTGCTCTCGGACCTTATGTCGGCTTGATTATTACCAATTGTATCATAATGGGGCGTGCTGAAGCTTTTGCCCAGAAGAACAATCCCTTTAATTCCCTCATTGACGGAGTAGCTGCCGGTGCCGGATATACTCTGGTCTTGCTTCTTATCGCTTTGGTTAGAGAGCTGATGGGCTTCGGCTCGATCTTTGGTTTACAGATACTGGGTGATTGGTGGGTCTCTTGGTCAATAATGGTGATGGCTCCGAGTGCCTTCTTTGTTCTTGGCTTACTGATCTGGTTTATTAATTACCGTTATTATAAGAAACCTGCCTAAGGAGAATCATTATGGATATAAACCCGCTGGTCATCTTTATGGCTGCTATCTTCACCAGTAATATTCTTCTGACCAATTTTCTCGGTATGTGTTCTTATCTTTCGGTTTCGAAAGAGATTGAATCTTCTGCTGGACTTGGTATGGCAGTTTTCTTTGTTTTGACCCTTACTTCGGCAATTAACTATATCGTTTACCACTATATACTTGTGCCAATGGATCTGATTTATCTGCAGTACATAATTTTTATTATCGTAATTGCTGCCTTTGTGCAACTTACCGAGCTCATAATCGAAAGATTCTCACCGGTACTTTACTATACACTTGGGATCTTTCTCCCTTTGATCACAGTCAACTGCGCTATACTCGGTGTTTCTCTCTTCATGATCATTCGTCAATACTCCTTTATTCAAGCGGTTCTTTATGGAGCCGGCAGCGGTATAGGATGGTTACTCGCTATCCTTGCTTTAGCCGGGATCAGAAATCGTTTAAAAGAGAAGTATTTACCCCAAGGCATGAATAATGCTGCTATTAGTCTCATTATTACAGGTATTATGGCACTTGCCTTTATCGGATTCTCCGGTGTGGCGATAATTCAATGATACTGTCTTTGCGGAGTAGAGGATAAATGCTTAGCTTAATCATAAACAATGTCGTGATCTTTGCCGGTATCGGTGGTTTTCTTGCCTTACTCCTCGTCATAGCCGACTATTTTCTCGCTAATTACGGAGACTGCCAGATCGATATCAACGGCAAGAAAAAGCTAACCGTTAAAGGAGGAAGTTCCCTTTTGAACTCACTGGCAGAAAACAACGTCTTTATCCCCTCTGCCTGCGGTGGAAGAGGCACCTGTGGTCTTTGCAAAGTCAAGGTTAAAGAGGGTGGCGGACCGCTACTACCAACCGAACGTCCCTATCTGGATGCGGATGAATTAAAGAACGGAGTACGTCTATCCTGTCAGGTCAAAGTAAAAGAGGATATCATCATCTCTATTCCTGAAGCCCTCTTCTCGATCAGAAAATTCAAAGGGGTTGTAGAGACAATCATAGATTATACCTATGATACGAAAGGTCTTGTTATTAAATTAATTGAGCCGGCCAAGATAGATTTCAAAGCGGGACAGTATATTCAATTAGAATCAAAAAAATATGCCAAATCAAAACAGGTTGTCAGTCGTGCCTATTCTATGGCTAATTGTCCGGAAAACAACAATGTTGTTGAACTGATCATTCGCCGAGTTCCAGACGGGATAATGACTACTTTCGTACACGATTATTTAAAGAAAGATGATGAACTTTATTTAACCGGACCTTATGGAGATTTCTTTATTCGGGATACTGACACTGATATGATCTTCGTTGCCGGTGGTTCTGGTATGGCTCCTTT
Source organism: Candidatus Cloacimonadota bacterium (assembly GCA_019429305.1). Taxonomy (NCBI): domain Bacteria; kingdom Pseudomonadati; phylum Candidatus Cloacimonadota; species Candidatus Cloacimonadota bacterium. Next base: position 89,439 of record JAHYIR010000001.1, on the reverse strand, counting down.
CAAGGGTATTATTGAAGATCTCTATAAAAAGGAAAGCAAGCAGCATATAGTTTACTTTTTTGGAGCTAGAACTACTGAAGACCTCTTCTTGGTGGATGAAATGAAAGAATATGAGAAGAAGATGGCGGATTTCACTTTTATTCCTGTTATTTCACAACCGGAAAAGAGTCCGGACTGGAAGGGAGAATCGGGATATATCCCTCCCCTGTTGGACAAACATATCAGAGATCCCAAAAATACTGAAGGTTATCTCTGCGGTAGCCCAGCACTCATTGCTTCCACAGAGAAGAAAATGAAAGAATTAGGTATCGAAAACGTCTATTACGACAGCTTCGGTTAATTATTACCACCTCTTTTTTTAAACGGCGTAACCTATTCGTTTAAAAGAAGATATCAAAATGAATGTTATTCATCTTATGCTGTTACTCAATGACCTTAATTGTTATGTTTGATAAATAGTAAACCGGTAGTTGAAGAGATATTCAGGTATTGAAAAAGGAGATCTTATGAAACAAACACCAAATGAAAAAACAATTCAAGAGAGACTCAAGCCGGGTGTTATTACACTCGACGGTTTTCTGGGAGAGGATAATCGTCATTATCATGATATTATAAACGAAGATATGGAAAAGCTCAAATCCCTCAATATAACCAAAGAAGATATTGCTGACCGTATGCAATACTTCACCGACTTAGCTCTGATGAATAACGATGAAGAGGCAGTTATCGATGATATATATAAAGTACACTATCTCACAGAAAGGGGAAAGATCGTCTCTCCTTTTATGGATAGAGGTTTAATTGCCAAAGGATCTATAACCCTTCATAACATGCAAAATGACCTCAAGGTTTGCTGGACTCCCCTTAATATCTCTATGATCCGCAACCACGGTTTCTTCGAAGGAAAAGGGGCAACTCACCGCTTAGAACCGGAGATCCTCGTTAAGGCGATCTTCTGAACTTTACTGTAGCCATAATCAATCTATTAGTCTTTTCATCATTAATCTTTTGTTTTCTTTTTTAACTTTTTAGTCAATTAAACAGATATGTTTAATCATAGACAGAACCAGACTTCATATCTATGTAGGGGCAATTCAGGAATTGCCTTTTTTTTATGAATGATGAGTGTTTCTCTTTTATAGCCAAAATCCTCTCTGTTTGCTCAGTCATACCTGTCTTTCTTAAATAGTTGGTGCATGGGGGGCAATTCGTGAATTGCCCCTACAACGCATTATCAAACCGGTAGTATAATTTATTCTTAAATTAGTTACCAGACTTGTTGTATCTACTATTCATGGTATAAAGATTACATGCAGAGTCTTTAGGAGATTACTTACTTTGCTGTTTTCAATCTTATCTCCCTGTCTTTTGTGTCTTCGTGGTAATTTCTTCTTCGAAGCTATCCTCCCGATAGACTCGCTTCTCGCTCCTGAGTACAAATAACTACATCGCTCATATCTCATGACTAATTTGCTTCCTCATCACTATGTTATTCTTGACAGTTTAAAGCTCTCTACTGAATCTCACTATGAAACAAGCAAAGGAGATCTTTTATGAATATAGTGATGATTGTGCCAACCGGTATAGGTTGTGAGATCGGTGGTCATTGTGGTGATGCTGCACCGGCAGCTCGTCTTTTGGGAGCATGTTGTGATAATCTTATTCTACACCCGAATGTCGTCAATGCTTCGGATATAAACGAAATGCCCCCCAACAGTCTTTATGTTGAAGGAAGCCAGCTTGATCTCTTTTTGGAGGGGAAGGTCTTTCTGCAAAAAGTTATGTCCAATCGGGTTTTAGTAGTAGTCAATAAAGCTGATTATCAGTCAATCAATGCTGTTTCCGCTGCTCGTACATCTCTGGGAATTGATGCAGAGATACTTGAACTAAATAAACCTCTTCGCATGATCGCCCAAATGAAAGATGGCATAGCTACCGGTGAAGTTGAAAACTGGCAGGAACTAGTAGCTCAGGTAAAAGGGTACGACTTTGATGCTCTGGCTATTGCAACTCCTATAACCATCGATAGAGAGACACTTGAACACTATTTCGAACATGGAGGTGTCAATCCTGTCGGTGGTGTTGAAGCGGTTGCTTCCAAACTAATAGCAGAGGCAATTGGCAAACCTGTCGCTCATGGTCCCGTTGACTATGCCTTAGAAGGGCACAAAGAGGTCGTAGATCCTCGCATGGCTGTCGAGATCATAACAGAAAACTTTATTCATTGTATCTTGAAAGGATTGCATAGAGCACCCAGAATAAGTAAAGAACGTGGTATGAGTGTTAAAGATGTAGATGTCATGGTTTCGCCCTACGGCTGCTTTGGACGACCTCATAGAGCTTGTTTGGCTGCCGGCATTCCGGTAATAGTGGTCAGAGAGAACAGAAGTTGTCTAGATATCCCTGAACAGGAAAAGTTTATCTATGTGGAAAACTATCTCGAGGCAGCAGGTCTGATCATGTGTATGAAAGCCGGCGTTCAACCCTCCTCGATCAGACGACCCATAGCACCAACAAAAGTAAAAAACCTATCATAGTAGTATGATTTGTCCTCTACTTAGAAGAAATCCATAATTGATAAAGTGAAATAACTTATAACATTGTCACCGGAATTGCATTGGGAATTTCATAATTTTCCGCACCTTACCACCCTGAGTAATTCGGTGTTTTGCACGTTCCACACCACTGTCACCCTGAGTGATTGACGTAGTCAATTGTATCGAAGGGTGAATTGATCAATAAGTCGGATAGAATACCTTATTCCTCGATACATTCTGCTGCAGGAAAACAAGAAGTTATCGGCAGAAAACTCAGGTTGACAACAATTTAAGATCAAGTGTTATAGTGTTTATATCACTTTCTTCATCTACTCTCTCTATGGGGGGAATCAATAGGGAAACTATCTCTTAAAAATCGTATTGCTGTTGTAGTCGCTATAACCAAATAAAACTTTTTCTCTTCTGCTGCTATTTCTGAATATCCGGGTTCTTCAACAATAGCTATTTCTTCCCACTCATCAGCATAAGGATCATTAGATGAATACACATAGTATGAGTTTGCTCCTGCTATAGCTTGCCAGTTAATAAAAACATATCCTTCTGCAATTTCTATCTCAAGATTTGGTGCAGCTATTTCTTGTATAAATGGTAAAGCTTCAACAATATTAGATGGATCAGACTCCCCTTCTAAATATACGGCAGTAACATAATATGTATATATTGTTCCATTCACAACATCTGTATCAGAGAATTCATTACCTTCAACTATACCGATAGTCATAAGTGTACCATCACGGTAGGTATGATACCCTAAGAGGTTTACTGCTCCTGAAAAGTCAGGTTCATCCCACGAAAGATTTACTATTCCGTCTCCTGCTTCTGCGACAAGATTTTCAGGTGAAGGTAACTCAAGTCCTATAAACTGTAGCCTTATCTGCGGTTTATAACCAACTACATTTGCAGTTACTACATCTACCTGACTTACAGTATCACTCCAGGAATATCTATAACCATTCGGAATGTTAAAGACCCTTTGCTGTCCGGAAGCATTCCAGTTAGGAACAAGAGCAAATGCTGTATCAATCAAGATATTATCTACTCCGTTCCAGCGAAATGGTTCATTTAATTCAATCATATCCCAACCACCTGGTGTTGGAGTATAAGAAGCTATGACCTGAGTCATTTCAAACGGTCCATTATCGTGAGAACTGGCATTCACAGCATCAGTATGTTTAATTCTAATATTAAAAGAGGGTAGAGCATAGATTGGAGCAGCATGTACATAAAAGCCAATACTTGTTAAGTCCCCTATACCTTGAAATCCAGCCAGATTGATATCTTCGGCAGTATAAACCATCTGTCCACGCTGACTTCTGTAATAGATATTGATCGGTGCTGCTTGATTATTTGCATTGACTGACATACCGGAACCTATCTGCAATAAACCCGGTTCTCCATCAAAAGGAGCAGCTATAATAGTATTAGAGGGTCCTGATTCTGCTTCATCATATACTGCTGTAACATAATATGTATATGTTACATTATTTACCAACCCCATATCAATATAAAAGGTCTCAACATACGGTTGGTCATTAATAATAACATTATTACGATAAATGTTATAGCCAAGAACATTCCATGATGAATTAGGATCATTCCATGATAATGTCACCTGACTATTTCCGGGATATCCTACCAGATATTTTGGGGGGATAGCATCATATAGTCTCATGCTGGCTGCTTGATGAATGACTTTGTTTCCATCGAAAGTCTGGATAATTACTATTGCGTGTGCCTTTGCCAGATCCCACCATGTATCGATATTGAAAGTATGGTTATACTCTCCTGTCTGACCGACAGAGGTTAAAGGAAAAGTTTGTTCATTATATCTGATAACCGAAGCAAAATAATCTCCAGGTTGTTCGGCATCAAGATTATAAGAGACAATAAACAGAATCTTGTTATTAGTAGTTGTTATACCAGCCAACATCTCAGCATTAGCTGTTATGACCAACTGATTTTGATCAGTAACTTCGAAGTCGAGATCAAGCTCTATGGGACTCTGATTGATTACTACTTGGTTATACCTTTGAACATAATTGGAATAAGTGGCGGCCCCACCACCAAGATAAGTTAAATAACCTCCCCACTGACCATGAGGAATACCGCTTACTCCATATAATCCAGTTCTTGGGGAATAATTAGGACTAGGATAAGGACCATCTTGTTGCCATAATAGGGGAATTAAAAACTCAAATTCATCACTCTGTTCGTACATCTGACGCAACGCCGACCGCGCTGCAGGACAATATACGCACCACGTTGCCGTGAATACTTCTCCGACTACATATATCTGCGTTGCTAACAGAGATGCAGCCAGAGCCATAATCCAAAATAGGATCAGATACTTCTTCATAAAACCTCCTGCAATTATTCAAACTGAATTTACCTACTATTTTTATAGCTTTGACAATAAGTTAAGATCCTCGAGAATCATAACATTCAATAAATGTCAGGTCATTCAAACTCTATGAAACTTCCTATCTGACAATAAAAAACACATCATTAAATTTTAGTCAGAAATAATCAATGTTCGCATTTATTGTCAAACTTTTTTTTAACTGCTCTCATTAGTAAAAAAAAAGACAGGTGAAAACTTCGATTCACCTGCCTTGATATTTTGACAATAGTTTGCAGTCTAATTGTTCTTAGATTATTTTAGCAATATCATCTTCCTTGAGGAGACATATTTGCCTGAAACCATTCTATAGAAGTATATACCACTGCCAACATTCAGACCTGAATCATCTCTACCGTTCCAAATAACGTTATGATAACCACTCTCAAAGTTGCCATTGACCAGAGTTCTGATTTTTTGACCTGAGATGTTGAATATCTCGATAGTCACCTCACCTGCTTCCTGCAGCGAGAATTGAATAGTGGTTTCCGGATTGAATGGATTAGGATAGTTAGTTCTAAGCATTGTTACTAACGGGTTCAGAGTGTCATCACTAACATCAGTCTCCTCTTCCGGTGTTGCTTCTACACTGTTGGATGGTTCAGATTCTCCTTCAACATATACGGCAGTCACATAATAACTGTAGGTTATTCCATTCTCAACATCTGTATCTGCATATTCGTTCTGTTCAATTATACCGATAGCCAATTGTGAACCATCACGGTAAACATGATAACCTAAAAGCAGTACCTCTTCAGAATACTCTGGTACATCCCATAAGAGATCAACAACACCGTCTCCTGCTTCGGCAACCAGATTTTGTGGAGCCGGTAGTTCAGGAGGCGGTTCTTCACCGATAAACTGAAGTCTGATCTGCGGTTTATAACCAACTACATTTGCAGTTACTACATCTACCTGGCTTACAGTATCACTCCAGGAATATCTATAACCATTCGGAATATTAAAGACCCTTTGCTGTCCGGAAGCATTCCAGTTAGGAACCAGATCAAATGCCGTATCGATCAAGATATTATCTACTCCGTTCCATTGAAAAGGTTCGGTTAATTCGATTATATCCCAACCACCTGGTGTTGGAGCATAAGATGCTATCACCTGAGTCATTTCAAACGGTCCATTATCGTGAGAACCGGCGTCAATAGCAGCAGTGTGTTTGATCCTGATATGGAAAGATGGTAGGGCATGAATCGGAGCTGCATGGACATAAAAACCGATGTGAGTCAACTCACCTTCACCCTGAAATCCAGCTAAATTGATCTCGTCAGCGGTATAAACCATCTGACCTCTCTGGCTTCTGTAATAGATATTGATCGGCGCAGCTGCTGTAGTACCATTTATAGCTGTGCCTGAACCTATTTGAATCAGACCCGGTTCTCCATCAAAGGGGGTAACGGCTACTATATTAGAAGGTCCTGATTCTGCTTCATCATATACTGCTGTAATATAGTAAGAATAAGTTACTTCGTTCTCCAGACCTGTATCAATATAAGATGTCTCTCCATGTGGTTGGTCATTAATTACAGCATCATCACGATAAATATTATAACCAAGAATATCCAACGCAGTATCGGGAGCATCCCATGATAGTGTTGCCTGACTATTACCGGTATACCCTACCAGATTTGCCGGTGCAACTAGCTCAGAAAGTCTAACACTTGCTGCTTGGTGAATTACCTTATTGCCATCAAATGTTTGGATAATTACAATTGCATGTGCTTTTGCCAAATCCCACCATGTATCGATATTGAAGGTATGGTTATACACACCTGTTTGACCAGCAGAGGTTAGAGGGAAAGTTTGTTCATTATATCTGATAACCGAAGCAAAATAATCTCCCGGTTGTTCGGCATCAAGATTATAAGAGACAATAAACAGAATCTTGTTATTTGTAGTTGTTATACCAGCCAGCATCTCAGCATTAGCTGTTATGACCAACTGATTTTGATCAGTAACTTCGAAGTCGAGATCAAGCTCTATGGGACTCTGATTGATTACTACTTGGTTATATCTTTGAACATAATTAGGATAAGTAGCATCGCCACCACCAATATAAGTTAAATAACCTCCCCACTGACCATGAGGAATACCGCTTACTCCATATAATCCAGTTCTTGGGGAATAATTAGGACTAGGATAAGGACCATCTTGTTGCCATAATAGGGGAATTAAAAACTCAAATTCATCACTCTGTTCGTACATCTGACGCAACGCCGACCGCGCTACAGGACAGAATCCGCACCACGTTGCCGTGAATACTTCTCCGACTACATATATCTGCGTTGCTAACAGTGATGAAGCCAGAGCTATAATCCAAAATAGGATTAGATACTTCTTCATAAAACCTCCTTCATTTATTTAAGCTAAACTAGCCTATTTTTTTACTTGGCATCCATGATTCTTGTTTCCAAATCATGTGCATATAGTAAATGCTTGTTAATCGAAACTCAATGAAATTAACTGATATTCCAACCAAAAGACAAACATTACTATTCTAGAGAATATAATCAAAGTACTAATATTTTGTCAAACTTTTTTGCAGATCCAGTCTTTTGAGCTCAAAGCTCAATATCGTAAATCAATATGAAAGCGAGTAATAATATTATATTAGCAAGTGTTACAAACAGGAAAGGTTTAAAAAAATGGTGGGCGTTGAGGGACTTGAACCCCCGACATCTTGCTTGTAAGGCAAGCGCTCTCCCAACTGAGCTAAACGCCCAAAATCGATAAATTGGTCGGGGTGAGAGGATTTGAACCTCCGACTTCTTGATCCCAAATCAAGCGCGCTAAACCGAGCTGCGCTACACCCCGCTCCAGTCGAAGGTAATCTTTTTTATCTCACTTTATCGGTCAAGACAATTTTATAGTCTTGGTAATTTTCTCGTCAGAAAGCTAATTCTGAGCTCTTTTTATTTCTGCCTATTGACTGCTTAGTTAGAATGTAGTGCCGAATTGGAAGTGTGGTTCCCATTTTCTGGTTTCTAAATTGTAACCATAATCAAATCCGATCAACCCCAACGGGCTGTGAATCCTGATACCTAAACCAGTTCCCTTCTTAAAATCGTAGAAGTTGAAATCTTCCAAACGATTGAAAGTATTTCCGGCATCAAAGAATAAGAGTCCTGTTATTTGGTCACCGGCAATTGGTACTGTAAACTCTGTAGAGTGAATAATCGCTCTCAATCCACCTTCTGATCCTCTGCCCGGAATAGATCTTTCTACATAGCCCCTCAGACCGTCAGGTCCTGTACCACCTAAATAGAATCTTTCATCAGGTGGTACTTCATCAGATCTTCCGTAGGCAGTAACATAGCCAAAACGCCATTTAGAGCGAAGTACAAGTCTCCAGAATGTTCGTGTGTACCAAGTTGATTGCAATATTTGCTTGAAATAGTCGAAATCACCACCTAAAGGACCACCGGCTAACTCGGAAAAGAAGATCAGATGTGAACCTGAAGTGGGGTAATAGATATTATCACGACTATCTCTGCTGAAAGTGAGCGAGAATGAGCTGGTGTCTCTCCAACCTAAACGATCTAATTCGAGCAGATATGCCGAAGTGTTTGGGGCATCGGGATTGATAACTTCATACTTTTTCCTGTAATATGAATAATTGCCCACTAATCTTGAATTATCAAGAAAGAAGAGAGAACGCCCGGCACGAATGCTTCCACCGGTTGTAAAGACCTTGTAATTAAATGAAGACCAGTCACGTCTGGCATGATAGATGTTAAAACCAACGAGAGTGAAAGTATCGAGAAAGTGAGGATTGGTAAAATCGAAGGTAAAGTTTTGAGTTGAACCTCCAAATTCCCAAGATACTGAACTTTGCCAAGCATTTCCAAAAAGATTATTATGGGAAAGACTCAACTGCCCAATAAAACCATCCTGACTGTTATAACCGACACCGGCATTGGCAGAACCGGAATGTTTGTCTTCCAGTTCTATAAGCAGATCTATATCCCCTTCACGATTTATTGGTTGATAATCGAGACGGATATTAGGTTCAAAAAAACCGAGATTATAAATATTTTGCTGTGTTCGGATAACTCGAGACTGGCGGAAATAGTCACCAGGTGCGATTGCTAATTGTCTTCTGATAACTTTCTCTTTTGTCCTGTAATTACCTGTAATGAATATTTTTCGGATCTTTGCTCTGGTATTTTCTGTTATATCAAGAAAGATATTGATACGATCCTCTACCCTTTGCATCTCATGTTCGAAACCGGCATAAATATAACCCTCTTCATAATAAAGGGAAGCGACCTGGCCTACCTGTCTGTTAAACTTTTCCAGATTGAAAATCTCATCCTCTTTAAAGCGGAATTTTTCTAAGATGATTTCATCGGTAAAGCGTCTATTTCCTCGCACATAAATATCACCAAAGAAGTACTGTCTTCCTTCATGCAGATAGATATCTATCTGCATGTAGCGGCTTTCCGGAACATTAGTTTCCCAAGAAACAATACGAGCATCAATGAAACCATTGTCATTATAGTACTTAATGATATTCTTTAAATCCTCATCGAATTGATCCTGTTGAAACCTACCAGAACGGAGTAAGCTAGCTCTCTTCGTCTTCATACGACGCAATAACTGACGATCTGTCACTCCTCTGTTACCATAGAAATTAATGCTACGGACTGCTATCCTTTCGCCCTCATCAATAACGATATCCAGATTCACCCTATTATCAGGTTGATCAAGCACCTCATAATCAACAGAAGCAAAATTATAACCGACCTTTTTATACTCATCAATAATACGATTGCGGTTCTCAACTAAGAGAAAAGGTGCCAGATATGTTCCCGTTCTGATTGTAACTATTTCGTCTAATTTACTGTTCCTGATCCTTCTGTTACCTTCATACCGAACAGACTCGACGATGGGAAACTCTTCCACATCTACGATCAATCTAATACCACCTGTAATAGCAGTCTTTCTGATCTCGATGTTGTTAAAGACACCGAGTTGATTGAGATTCCTGATCGCTAAGGCAATTCTTTCTTCTGCAAGAACTCTGCCTATCTCGACATTCATGGTGGCTATAATAAGTGCTGTTTCGATATTTTCATTACCAGTGACCTGGATCTCAAGTATCAAATCACTTGATGAAGCTGTTTGACTAAGTAAATTACCTGCTATAAGCAATATCCCGATGAGGATGACTATCCGGGAATATTTTAACATCTATGTTCCTCCGTCCTATTCCTCTTCATTTCTAAACCGACATAGCTTAAAAATATATCCGTTTTTCTGATAACCATTTATTGAAGTACTTAACTGACGTAAAGCTTTTTATTATTATGCCGGTATTTTTTACACTCAAACCATAATGTACTCAAAATGAACCAATAACTTGCATTTAAAATTTATCTTGACATATGTGTCATTAGAAGAGATATAAAATAGGTGTGATTATCTTATTAAAATCGCATGTCTGGGGTATCTATGGAAGGTATCGTCCATAAACGTTTGTAAGGATCGAATGGAGGAAAAATGTGGAAAGCATGGTTTAATGTATTTTTAGGGTTGTGGTTATTTCTTCATGGAATACCAGGTATTTCAATCCCAGCCGGAAGAAATGCCGTTATAGTTATTGGGTGTGCATACTTCGTACTCGGTATCTGGTCTCTTAAGTGGCCGGGTATAGTTATCGCTTTAATTGGAGCTTGGACAGCTATATCTGCCTATTATGATTTCATGCAGACAGGACTAAATTTCATTATTGTTGGCTTGTTAGTAAGTATTCTTGCATTGATACACATGAGTATTAGTTAAGGTATTTAAAACTTTATTGCTACTTACGAAGGAGGTTTTAATGTCAGTTTTAAGAAAGATCAAAGATAACACTTTAGTTAAAGTGTTAAAACCATTTATTAACTCATATTTATCTGATATTGGAACGCTTAAGGAGATAAAACTTGATTCCAATACAAAATCGCTCCTTGTAGTGATTGATCTAAAAGGTGAATCAAGTCCAATCAAAATTAATATATTGAAGTATGAACTTGAGAAGAAAGGGAATCAACATTATCTAATAGTCAAGAAAATTGATTTCTCAAGAGAATGGATTAATCTAGCCATAAAAAAATGGCGACCAGATATGCGAGTACCTATCCCTCCTGCAATAGCTACAGTAGTATTGAAATAGACAATTACTTATAACTATCTATTGGAGAAAAATGCAAGCTGAGTTAACTGCTTTTAAAGTAATAGAAATTAAGAAATGTAAGATCATTGGGAAGAGCATCCGATGTAGCGTGAGAAAAGGGCAAGAAAATCCCATCCCAGCTTTTTGGGATAAGTGCTTCTCAGATGGAACTATTGACGGTTTAGAAAAACGATCTGACCTTCTATATCAGGATGTATTAATCGGATGGTGTGGAGATTATAATCCAGAAAATCATTTCTTTACTTATCTGATAGGTGTCTTTGTTGAGTCCAGTACCGAAGTTCCGGAAAATCTGACTGCTATAGAAATTGCAACTACCAAATATGCTGCAGCCACTATAGAAGGACAAGAACCAGATATATACATGATGGCTCATGACCTGACTTTTAAAATGATTGAAGAAAAAGGATTAGAATATAATCCTGATAGAGGATTCGAATTTGAATGGTATGATGAGCGGTTCTGTCAGGATGATAATAAGAGAGTAATTGACCTTTACGTAACAATTAAATAAAGATGAAAAGAGACACCTAACAAGGCGTCTCTTTTACTAACTATCACTTCATTAAGAGCATCTTCTTGGTAGTACTGTAATTCCCTTGGATCATTCTGTACATATAGATACCGCTACTAACAATCTCACTATTATAATTTCGCCCATCCCAGATAATAGAGTGTTCCCCTGCTTCTAAAAAACTATCTACCAAGGTTGTAATCTTCTGCCCGGTAAGATTAAATACTTCGATCTTGGTATATCCCGGTTCTGCAATGAAGAAAGATATTGTAGTTTCAGGATTAAAAGGATTGGGATAATTTCTATTAAGACGAGTATGATAAGTGATCGTATCTTCTCCCACTGAGGTAACATACACTTCAACCATTTCAGACGGATCTGATTCCCCTTCATTATAGATAGCAGTTACAAAATAGGTATAGGGTAAATCCGGTTCCAATCCGCAATCCAGATAATTAGTCTCAACTACTGGGGCTGGATTTACTATGACATTGTCTCGGTAGATATTGTAACCCAGCAATGATAATTCACTTGGCTCATAGTCCGGTTCACTCCAATTAAGACTTACAGAGCTATAATCTAAAACTTGGAAAGATAAGTTACTTGGAGGGGGCAAAAACAGCTCTTGAGGAGTTGCTTCGACTGTATTAGACGGTTCTGATTCCCCTTCAATATATACTGCTGTCACATAATAGATATATGTTATACCATTGACTACTTCATGATCATCATAGAATATTTCTGAGATGGGTTCTGTATTTAGTAGTTCACTATCACGATAGACATTAAAACCCTGTAGATCTTGTCTGATGTAACTAACCGGTAGATCAGGAAATTCCCATTCCAAATGAACTACGCTATCCCCTGCAGTAGCAGTTAAATTCAAGGGAGGAGGTAAAAATGGTTCTTCATACACGAAGACAGCAAGAGCGATGATATTTGTATTCATTGTTACTGTATAAGGATTCTCAAAAAACTCTTCCCCATTGATAAACCACCTGCCGAAAAGCCAATCATCATCAGGGATGGCTGTTATCAACACCTCTAACCCGACATCATAAACATGATCTCCCGGTTCAGGGTCTGTTGTTCCATTACCCTCAACCTCCATAGTGAGTGTATACTCAGATGGGGGTTCTGTCATTATGAGTGCAACACTATGAACTCTACCGGCAGCAATACTAACAAAATCATTACCATCAGGGTCTATACTCTGTCCGTAATCAAAAAGACCACTTTGTCCCTCTTCTCCTGCTCCCCAGCATGTTACACTACCATCATCTCTCAAAGCCATGCTATGTCCTAGACCTGTAGAAACTGCTATAAAATCGTCAGTTGTCGGTGTATTGGCTACCTGACCGTACTCATTACTGCCCCAAACAACAACTGTTCCGTTGTCTCTTAACGCAATGTTTTGATAATATCCGGCACTGATCTGCACAAAATCATTCCCTGCCGGAACATTTAAAACACCGTTCCAATTTCTACCCCAAGCAATGATTGTCCCATTCTCTCTGAGGGCTATATTATGAAAACCTCCGGCAGCCACAGCTACAAAATCATTCCCTGCCGGTGGATTGCTTTGACCATAACTGTTTGCTCCCCATCCGACTATAGTACCATTTCCCCTTAAAGCCGCACAATGATAATAACCTCCGGAAACTTCAGTAAAATCATTAAATGTTGGAACTCCTGAAACTTGATTCTCATTATCTCGTCCCCAAGCAGCAATAGTTCCATCATCTCTTATTGCAAGACTATGAAAATTGCCTGTAGCTATAGAGACATAATTGTTTCCGGCAGGCACATTACATTGACCATTGGTGTTTAGTCCCCAAGCAACTAAAGATCCATTTTGTCGTAACGCCAGACTGTGGTCACCTTTAGCTGCTATGGCTATGAAATCGCTACCTTCAGGAACATCAGTTATTTGACCATAATTGTCTCTCCCCCACGCCACTATAGCTTGATTCTGAGCATATACCAAAGATATTGATAAGAAAAGTGTGATTATTAACACCTTAATAAGAATGCTTCTGTATATCATACATATACCTCCTTGCATTGCTATATGAAAGTCTTGATCTTTTTTTAGTCCCTACTACTTATTGTATCTTATATAATTGATAATAAATAATGTCAAATGATTTCTATGTTCATTACTATAAATAAAAAACAGGGGTAACCGAGTTCGGCTTCCCCCTGTGTAGAAAGATTATTCGAACAATACTCTTGGATTAATATAGTTGGAAGAATACTCCTAATCCTAAAGTTTGTCTGAATTGTAGTTCATCAACCTGCTCTTTATCATAGACCATCTCAAAGAAAAGACCGGCATTGATGATAGACCAGATTTTCGTAGATAGTGAATGTTGCCATAAAACATCAACAGCTTTCCAGTTATCATTGGGCAGTTCATCTTCTTCTGAATTGAAGAGTGCCTGATAAACCTCTAATCTGCTATTATAAAGTATATCTTGAGGAAGGAATCTTCTCATGTACTCAGCAATAAACTGAATACCACCATCGTTCGTTGTTACAGTTTCTCGTGTATCATTAACCAAAGCATCACGGTCCACATTTTGCCTAAAAGCAGCACCCAATCGAGCAGAGAGTGAATGATCATCTTCTTTGATGAAGTTACGCATAATACCTGCAGATTCTGTAAAGCGGCTCGGGTTGATTATCCTTGTTTTTGTCGGATCACTTAAATCGAGAAATTGGCTTTCCCAGCGGGCAGCAATAAATGGATCAACATATACCTGCAGAGTAAATCTTAAGAGTGATTCTAAATCAATCTTATCATTTGATTTTTCCGGCTTGCTCCAATCCTTATCCCCCTCATCTGTAATTCTCTGTTGATGAGTTTGTCCGAAAGAGAGCTTGAGGGTTGTTCTATTATGCATAATATCAGACAATTGTTTCTCGGCAGCTGAGTTGCTGGATGCTGTCCAAGAAATACTTCCTAATTCAGTCCCTGCCCAATTATCACTATACGAACTCTGGCTGAGAGAAATACTAGCATCCGATGTTATTTTCCACGGTTCTGCGATCAGGGTGCTTGATGTGATAAAAATCACTATCAAATTCAAATAAAACGCCTTGTTCATAATACCTCCATATCTTATTAACCTGATATTATTGAAAACTTTATTAAAGTCAGTTGTCAAGGAATAATCGATATCACTATTATTTGATGATTATTTTACTGGTATATATAGATCGATTAATTTTTCATTCGCACTGACATGAAATCTTGTGTCATACCACTCTATTTCGTACAATCTTTCCTCGTCAATTTCGATTCCGAGTTCTTCAATTTTATTCATTGTTAGATCGTGAGCCATCATATATAAATCAGGTTCTACTCCGACAATAGTTCCGACTGCAAATCTGGAAGTCGGGATCATAAAAGAGGTCATCCCTTCAGGAACAGGAGCATCAATGGCAGTAATCACACCCACAATACAGGTCAAACTATCATCTTCCCAATTGAAATCACCATACCATCCAACTAACACATCAGGATGTAGGTTTTGAGGTAACCCTATTAAAGTCTCTACTGTTCCATCTTTAAGACATTCTGCCCAAAAAGCTGGAACGGGATTTACCTTCTCTTGATCAAAAACAAACCGTCTACTTTTACCTACTATCATGCATTCTTCGATTTCTTTAATTCGAAGCTCAGTAAGCCGCACTTTCTTAGCTTCATCAACTTGCTCAGTAAAATCTTTCTCCATTTGGCTGGTACTTGATATATCTTCCTTTTTTGTCATTATATCATGACTACTATCGTGGCTTTTTGTAAAGGATGTTTGCTCTGCTATTAGAGCATAAGACGACAATAGTAAAGCCATTACTGTGAATACATATAACATTTTCATAGCTCTCTCCTTAAGATTTTATCAAAGTATATTTTAACATTTAAATGGTGATTTGTCAACGAATATAATATCTCTATAAGTAAAAATGAAATGATCAACCAACGATGTAATTATCGATCTCCTATATTTAGGAAGAATAGCTGAAAGTAAAGGCATTCAATAGCGTCAATTCATGGTTCATGGAAAATTGTACTTCCTCGTAATATTGATCTAGAACAGATTTTTCTGATTAGCTTGACATAATAGCTCAAAAGAAAAGAGAATTAATATAATTATTTATTAAATATATTTGGAGGTTAAGATGGAAGAATTAGTACCACAAATCATGGAGTGGGGGTCTACATTCGGTATTCGACTTATTTCGGCAATAGTGATCTTGATTGTTGGAAGTATTGTAATCAAGTTTATCAGAAAGTTAATTATCAAAATCATGGGTAAAAGACTCATTGAAAAAGCTATAATAACGTTTACTGCATCTTTGATCAATATTATACTCTGGGTGTTTGTCATCTTGGCAGCACTTTCGCAGATAGGGATTGAAACGACATCTTTCATTGCAGTTATTGGTGCTGCTGGTTTAGCTGTTGGTTTTGCCTTACAGGGCACTCTCGCGAACTTTGCTGCAGGTTTATTGATAATATTTTTTAAACCCTTCAGAGTTGGAGATGCAGTAGAAGCTGCCGGTGTATTAGGTGCAGTTCACAGCATTAGTATGTTTAGTACAGTCTTTAAATCTTTTGATAATAAAACCATCATCATCCCAAATTCACAAATAATGAGCGGTGTGATAACTAATTACACAACCGAAGGGAAGCGACGTGTTGATTTCAAATTTGGTGTAAGTTATGATTCTGACATCAAGAAAGTAAAGGGCATCATCAAAGGTGTTATTGATAGACATCAAATGATCCATAAAGACCCCGAACCATTTATCAGATTGGGAGAATTAGCTGACAGCTCTTTGAACTTTACTGTCAGAGCATGGGCAAATACCGAAGATTATTGGACAGTTTTTTTTGATGTTACCGAACAGGTAAAAGAAGAATTTGATAAGAATAATATCAGCATTCCATTCCCACAGATGGATGTTCATGTGAAGAATCAGTAAAGAGATAGCAAGAAAAAATAAAAAACATTTGACATCTGAACACCTGATATTTTTTTTAGTTGCAAAATTATGAGGAGTTAATTGCGATGGAAATGGGAAAAGATAGAGCATTATTGATTGTCACTCAGAAGATCATTAATCAGAGGAATAGGTGTCCCATCGCCAATTAAATTGAAAAGAGAACTTAGTAGCGCCGCGGGTACCATCCTGCGGCGTTTTTTTTTGCACTGAACAGGGAGAAATGAGCAATGGAGAAGAAAAAGAAGTTCGATGTTAAGATAGTTAAGAAGCTATTTCCATACATTTGGCAAGAGAAGTGGTTATTTATTGCCGGACTCTCGATGATGCTAGTCACATCGGTGCTCAGGTTGTTAGATCCGCTGATCATAGCTCATATATTGGATCATATTGTTCCTGATAAGAATATATCTGAGCTCTATCTCTATGCCGGACTATTTGTAGGAATAGTAGTAGTTTCCGGTCTTTTGACCTATTTTCAGATCATCACTTTAGCTAAGATGGGAGTAAAGATCATCACCCGCTTGAAGTTTCAGGTCTTTGATCACTTTCTCAAGCTACCGGTGAAGTACTTTGATTATAATCCTGTAGGAGAATTAATAGCTCGTGTAGAAAGTGATTGTGAGAATGTCAGACAACTCTTTTCCGAACTATCTGTCATGATCTTGGGTAATCTTCTTTTCTTTTCCGGAATGGTTACTGTAATGTTTCTGAGGAACTGGAACATTACTATCATTCTCATGATCCCTATCTCGATCATAGTAGTTAGCGTTTTCTTCGTAGCTCGCTATCTGAGTCGTTTTTTTAGGAGAGTAAGAGAATTAAACGCCGATATAACAGGTGTTATGACGGAATATATTCAAGGCATATCAATCATACAGTTATTTAACCGTCAGGATAAAGTAGCAAAGATCTTAGATGAAAAAGCTCGAGAGAAGAAGAATATTGATGCTCGGGCAATGTTTACCGAATACAGTTTTTGGGGTTTATACGGTTTCTTGTTAGAAACGGTAATTGTAGTACTACTCGTATATTTGATGGTACCACAGATCCTAATCGGTGCAGTTACAATCGGGACATTGATTGTCTTTGTCCAGTATTCTCAAAGGATCTTTTGGCCTCTCTTAATGATCTCGGAAAACATTAATCAGATCCAGCGTGCTTTTGCCTCGCTACAGAGGATCTTTGGAATACTCGCTTTACTACCTGAAACAGATGGCTTAAAGAACTCAATTACTCCTCATTTCAATGAGAAAATAGAGTTTCGCAATGTTTGGTTTCAGTATAAAGAAGATGAATGGGTTCTGAAAGATGTAAGCTTCACGATCAATAAAGGTGAGAAAATTGCCTTAGTCGGAGCATCCGGGAGCGGAAAAACGACAACAGTAAGCTTGCTCTGTCAGTTTTACCAGGTACAGCAAGGTGGTATTTATGTTGATGGAATCAATCTGAATGAACTGGAGATGAAAAAATGGCGTCAGAAGATTGGTCTAGTATTGCAGGATATCTATCTTTTCCCCGGTGATATCAGAGAAAACATCCGTATCTATAATGATGACATATCAGAGCAGGAAATCGAAAAATCCTTACATATAGTAAGGGCTGATGATTTCCTTAAGAAGCAACCTGATGGTATCTATTCGGAGATCAAAGAGCGGGGACAGAATGTTTCTGTGGGAGAGAAACAACTTCTCAGTTTCGCCCGGGCAATGGTCTTTTCACCGGAATTGATCATTCTCGATGAAGCTACTGCCTCTGTTGATATTCGTACTGAAGCGAGAATTCAGAAAGCAATAGAAACGATCTTACACGATAAGACGGCTGTGATCGTAGCACATCGGCTATCTTCAGTCGTTAATGCCGATAAAATATTGCTCTTCCAAGACGGAAGAATTATTGATCAGGGTTCTCATAATGAACTACTAGTTAGTTCTCCTGAGTACAAAAAGTTAGTTGAATTACAATTCCTGCATCAGGAAGAAGCGGGATAATCGTGTAGTATTTTGAGGAAAAAGAAATGAAGAATATAAAATGGCTGTTACGAGAATGGAAAAAGCACCCTTTCTATATAGTGCTACTGCTCTCTCTGACTTTGATTTCGGCAGCAGTGACGGTGATATACCCTTATGTAATAAAACAGCTTCTTGATACAATACAAAACATGCTCAGTGACCCAGCAGAACTGACCGGAATAACTCCCGAGTTACAAAAAATAATTTGGGTGTTTATAGTTATTGGACTGGTACGTCTTTTGGCGGCAACGTACCCCGGTTTTCGAGCATTAATGAACCTGACATTCGAATATACATTAAGAAACAGGTATTTTGCTTACATACTCAGAAAGGATTTCAAATTCTTTAATAAATTCAGGACCGGTGATCTGGTAACACGATTAACAAGCGATATCACAGATTGGCCTAAGATCGCTTGGTTTATGTGTTCGGGTATATTCCGTGCTATAGAATCATTTAGTAAGATCGCTTTTTGTGTTGTGGCAATGTTACTCTTAAACTGGCAATTGACCCTGTTGACATTGATTCCACTACCACTTATGATAGTGATTTTCTATTTCACTTCTAATAAATTACACCGTTCTTTCAAGCATAATCAGGAGGCGGTCAGTGAGATCAATAATCAGCTTGAGATGAGCTTTTCAGGGATCAAGATAATCAAGGCGTTTGTTTGCGAAGAGAAATACAAGAGATTCTTCGACAGAGCTCTTACGAACCGATATAATACAGAGATGAGGTTAGTAACTCTCAACACAAGATTACGAATGATCTATGAGTTTATAGATTATTTTGGCCAGATCGCTGTGATCATATTCGGTGGGATTATGGTGGTCAGTCACCAGATAACAATAGGAACCTTCTTCGCCTTTTACACTTATCTGGCGATGATCATCTTCCCTATTCTCGATCTACCACAGCTTTTCGTCTCAGGGAAACAGGCATTTGTTAATATTGACCGTCTGGAAGAGATAAGAGAGTTCCCTGAACCGGAAGATCCAAGAGTACTAAAACACCGTATCGAGAAGGTAGATTCGATCACCTTCGAGAACGTCAACTTCTCTTACGAGAAGCAGGAGTTACATATCCTGAACAACGTCTCTTTTCACATCAAACGAGGCGAAAGAGTTATCATCATCGGTCCGGTAGGATCAGGAAAGAGTACGATCTTAGGGCTTTTGACCGGTCTCTTGAGACCACAAAGCGGAGTGATCAAGATCAATGATATACCACTGGATGAGATAGATCTACCCGCTTTCCGTGATAAGATAGGGTATGTACCGCAAGAACCGATCCTTTTTTCCGGCAGTATTAGAGAGAATGTCCATTTCGGCAGGGAAAGCGTCTCTGAAGAGTTCTATCGTTCTGTTTTGGATATAGTTCAGATGGACAAAGAGATCATGAGTTTTCAGGAAAGGGATGAGACGAGAGTAGGGCAAAGAGGATTGACTCTCTCCGGAGGTCAGAAGCAGAGATTAGCCATAGCCAGAGCCTTGATCAGAGAACCGGAGATCTTGATTTTCGATGATATTACTGCCAGTTTAGATGCTGACAATGAGGAGAGTCTTTGGAATGATATCTCTGCAAGGTTTGGTGATATCACATGCTTTATAGTTTCACATAGACTTTCGACTCTCCGTTATGTAGATAATGTCATCTTCCTTGACAGCGGTTATTTGATCGCCAAAGGTGAACATAGAAACATAATGCAGCAATATCCGGAATATTCCAGCTTTATACAGGAGCATTATCAGGCAAAATAGAAAGTATTTAGGGGAGTTGAGAAAGATAGAGAACAGGAGCAGTAAGAATGGAGATCAGATGTGAGAAGCTTAGAGCAGCTTATGAAGACAATATTGTTTTTGATGATTTGAGTGTTAACTTTGCAGTAAAATCAGTTAATACGATCATAGGACCTTCCGGCAGTGGTAAATCAACTCTGTTACGCCTACTGGCTGCTCTGGAAGATCCACAAGCAGGAACCATCTATTATGATAGTAAACCTCATACAGAACTTCATCCTTACGAGATCAGATCTCAGGTTGGCTTGATCTTTCAAAAGCCGACTATTTTTGAAGGTACCGTTTATGATAATCTCGTCTTCGGTTTTAAGATCAGAAAAAAGAGCTATAGCCGAGATGAGATCATAAAAGTACTTCAGCAGGTCGATATACCGGTCAAATATTTGGATAAGACCGGTAATGAGCTCTCAATTGGCGAACAACAACGAATATGTATAGTTCGCTCTCTGCTCCTCGACCCGGAAGCAATACTGCTCGATGAGCCGGTCTCTGCTCTTGATCCGCAAAGAGCTAACAAGGTTCTGAAACTGATCCGCTCTTTAAAAACAGATTTCGGTAAGACCGTCATCATGGTTAGTCATAATATGAATGATGCTCTATCTGTCTCTGACCGGATATTCTTTATCTGGGAAGGCACAATAGTTTATGAAGGAAGCCCTGAAGGGATACAAGAGAGCGATAACAGCATTATAAAGAGATTTATGGCAGGTGAATATGAATGATTATATAGTTATTTCTAACACTTCCTTGATAATATCAGTGTCATTAATGCTGATAGTAGCAATCATTGCCTTGGTTAACAAGCTGGGCATTACTAAAAGTGTTCTGTTGGGAACTGTTCGTTCCTTTGCCCAATTGACTATTATGGGTTATGTGCTGGAATGGATATTCGATCTACAAAAATGGTATTTCACCGTTTTAATGATCAGCATCATGATCACCTTCGCTACCTACGACAGTTATAAAAGGATCGATTTCCGTCCCAGTAAGACCTTCTTTTGCTGTCTGAGTTCGATGGTTGTCGGAACTGCCCTACCTCTGGCTTTTATGTTCTATATAGTATTGCAGATCACCCCTTGGTATAACCCGCAATATGTCATTCCTATAAGTGCCATGGTGATCTCCAATACTATGACCGCCATCTCGATCTGCCTTAATACCTTTGGCAGTGAATTAAGACTCCGCAGGCATGAAGTAGAAGCTAAACTTTCACTCGGTGCTAAGAAAGGTCAATCTTTGGAAGTTATTCGTAAGAGTGCTATCAAGGCAGGTTTAATACCGACAATAAATGCTTTAATGGTTCTCGGAATAGTTAAACTACCCGGTATGATGACAGGACAGATCCTCGGTGGAGTAGCTCCTATTGAATCTGTTAAATATCAACTTCTGATCATGTATATGATCTCGTCGGCTGCGGCTATTTCACTCTTTTTGCTCGTATTCTTAGTAGAAAAAGGTGTCTTTAACAACCGGGAACAGCTAAGATATGAGCTGATTAAATAGTGATTAAGAAAAGGGCGACCACCGGTCGCCCCTACAATATAAATTATTACTAGTCTTTCGTCTTTTCTCCTTGATACAATACCAATATATCGTTATATTAGTATTATCTTACTTAAACGCTTCGGCGAAACTTCTTCCGAAGTGAACCGCTTCCTCTAAAGCTTTTTCATCAGGATTCCAGAGTGCCTTGATGCCGTCATTGATTGCCTCAAAGCCGGAATTTTTCAAACCATCGGTCAGCATTTTAACAGATTCTCCACTCCATCCGTAGGTACCGAAAGCAGCGGCTTTCTTCTTCTTGAAATTCAATCCCCTTGCCTCTTCTAACAGACCTGCTAAAGCAGATAAGATACCTTTGTTAATAGTCGGAGAACCCATCAATATCCCTTTTGATTTGAAGATCTCGGTAATGACATCATTCTTATCAGTCATAGAGATGTTATAGAGTTTCACCGTAACTTTCGGGTCAACCTGTTGAATACCTCTGGCAATATACTCTGCCATCCTTTTCGTTCCGTTCCACATGGTGTCATAGATCAAGGTAATCTGATCTTCTTGATAATCTTGAGCCCAAGCGAGATATTTCTGAACTATCTGTAGAGGATTATCACGCCAAACCACGCCATGGCTGGTACAGATTATATCCAACGGCAGATTGAGAGCGACAAAATCCTCTATTTTCTTTTTTACTAATGGACTGAATGGGGTGAGAATATTTGCATAGTATTTGATCGCTTCGGCAAAGAGTTCACTCTGATCTACCAGATCATTAAAGAGATGTTCAGTCGCATAATGCTGACCAAAGGCATCATTACTAAACAGTACATTATCTTCTGTCAAATATTCAAACATGCTATCAGGCCAATGTAACATCGGAGCTTCAATAAAGATAAGTTCCTTTTTCCCGAGACTCAATTTCATACCGGTCTTGATCGGTTGAAAATTCCAATCCTTATGATAATGCCCCTTGAGAGATTTGATGCCGTTTTCAGTGCAATAAATCGGTTTATCAGGTATGCGTTCCATTAATTCCGGTAGAGCACCACTATGGTCTATCTCGGCATGATTGGCAATGATATAATCGATCTTCTGCAAGTCGATCTCTTTTGCCAGATTCTTAACATACTCCTTACTGAACGGTGACCAGACAGTATCGATGAGCGCTATCTTATCTTCCATGATCAGATAGGAATTATAACTGGAACCTCGATGAGTAGAATACTCAAACCCATGGAATTTCCTCAATTCCCAATCGGTTTTACCTACCCAATAGATATTATTCTTTATCTTGATTTTCATTATGACCTCCTTGTTTGGTCTTTATTTAGATTTTAGAGTCCCTGCATCATTGCTGATACATCTGTTTCAGGACTACTGATAGGTTTAATATCGAAGTTTTCAACTAAGAATTTTGCTATATTAGGAGACAGAAACGCTGGTAAAGTCGGTCCCAATCGAATATTTTTGAAACCCAAATACAACAGAGCAAGAAGTACCAGAACCGCCTTCTGCTCATACCAAGCAATATCAAAAGATATGGGAAGCTGGTTAATGTCTTCTAATTGAAGGGTATCCTTGAGATTGAGAGCCAAGACGGCAAGCGAATAGGAGTCGTTACATTGTCCAGCATCTAAAACTCTCGGAAAATCACCGATCTTTCCGAGAGGAAGTTTGTTGTATCTGTATTTAGCACAACCGGCTGTCAGGATGATCGTATCTTCAGGCAGATTTTCAGCAACATTGGTAAAGTACTGACGGTCATTCATTCTGCCATCACAACCTGCCATTACCACGAATCTCTTCACCAAACCCTTACTTACTGCGTCTAAGATCTGATCTTTGTTTGCCAGTAAGGCATCCTTAGCAAAGCCGGTATAGATATGACCATCTTCGATTTTTTCCGGGGGTGGGCATGTCTTTGCCAGTTCAACAATTTCTGAAAAGTCTTTCATTTTTCCGTTCTTCCTATCAGGAATATGCTTTACTTCGGCAAAACCAGCGACTCCGGTAGTATATAATCTCGATTTATACGACGGGAATGGTGGAACAAGACAATTTGTGGTCATCAAGATCGGTCCGTTGAATGAGGCAAATTCTTTGGTCTGAAGCCACCAAGAACCACCATAGTTACCTCTCAAATGCGGGTACTTCTTGAAACACGGATAAGCATTTGCCGGCAGCATTTCTCCATGAGTATAGACATCTACCCCGGTTCCCTTGGTCTGTTCCAGTAGATCAGCGAGATCCCTTAAATCATGACCGCTGATGAGAATTCCCGGATTATTCCCTACTCCGATATCTACTGCTGTCGGTTCCGGTTTACCGTAGGTCTTGGTATTAGCTTCATCGAGTAGAGCCATAACCTTAACCCCCATCTCACCACATTCCATAACCAGTGTAAGCATCTCTTCCTGTTGCCGGTTCTCATCGAGAGTTTTCGCTAAAGCTCTGAACATGAAATTCTCTACTTCTGCTAATCGATATCCTAACACTAAGCTATGCTCTGCATAGGCAGCTATTCCTTTCAAACCGTAGATCAACAACTCGGTCAGAGATCGTATATCGTCATCCTTGATCGATAACACACCCACCTCTTTCGCCCTCTTAAGCATCTCTTCATGGGTCGGATGATCTCTATATTTAGCATCCGGTTGTACTTGCGCTGCCAGTTCTTTACGTACATCACATACATCAATGATCATCTTTTTAATGCTCTCATCATCAAAATTAGCATTGGTAATTGTATAGAAGAGCGCTTCGATTAACATCTCCCCCGCTTTATCCGTTGCAACACCTTTCTTTTCGGCAATTAAAGCAGTTTCTGATAACTTCTTACAGGCATGAATCAACAGATCCTGAAAATCTGCTGTATCTGATTTCTTGCCACAAACACCTACCTGAACACAACCCTCATTTTTTACTGTCTCTTGACATTGATAACAAAACACTTTTCTTATCCTCCTCTTCCTTTATTGTTTACTACTTAATATCATATTGGTTAAATTAGTGCAGATATATTCTCCGAATTCACTCAATGAATAACTATAATTACTATTCCGCCAGTTCAAGGCAGTTGTTCTGATAGCTCCTACGATTATGATCGCCAGAGCAATGGGGTTAGTACCTCTGATCTCCCCTGACTTGATCCCCCCTTTTAACAGCTTATAGAGAAAATAGTATCTTTGATCTGTCACTTGGAACAGCATCTTTCTTAAATTATCATTTAAACGAAGATATTCATCAGCAAATAATACAGCTAATATATCAGGATTTTCTTCGATATATCGAAAGTGCATCATAACGAAGTGACAGAGCTTCTTCTCCAGATCATCAACCCGATCAAGCTCTTCATTAATATCCGACCAGAGCTCTCCCATTTTCTCAAGTATCTTGATTATAATATCATCCTTACTATTAAAATGTCGGTAGAGAGCCGGTTCACTGATCCCGATTTTCTCCGCCAATCTTCTCGTAGTAAAAGCCGCATAACCCTCTTCATTTATGATCTGCATCGATGTCTTAATGATCTGTTCGCGTCTTTCGTCTTGTGGCAACCTTGTCTGTTTCATTCCCATAACCATTTCCTTGCTGCTTACAATATCTGACCATCTACTGAGATGGTATAATCTCTAAACAATACATTCTTGCCCGATTCTCTGATCGCTCTTTCCGCTAAATGAACTATCCCGGAACAGCAAGGTACTTCCATGTGAACCACAGTTAGAGATTTGATCTCGTGTGTTTTTAAGATAGTCACCAGCTTCTCCAAATACTGCTCCATGCCGTGATCGAGTTTTGGACACAAGGTTATGGTGATCTTCCCTTTAATGAATCTCTGATGGAAATTAGCATAGGCAAAGGGTGTACAATCAGCAGCTAAAAGAATATCGGCATTGTCAAGATATTTGGCTTGAGGATTGATCAAATGCAATTGTACAGGCCATTGTCGTAATTCCGACTTAGTACTTACCGGTGCTGATCTTTCTTTTTCTTCATGAGGTTTGATCTCACGAACGTGAGAGCCGGGACAACCACAAGCCATCTTTTCCTCTTTTTCTTCCAACTCAGGAATCGGTAATCCCTTTTTCTTTAACACTGCTACTGCCTCTTCAAATAGTTCATGCTCACCATGTTCCTTAAGATGTTGCAGATGGGCTTTTATAGTGTTAACTCCCGCTTTGATGATATTCTCCATCACGATCTCTTCATTATACGGCTCTGCCTCTCTTTCGACTACATGCATGGCATCTTCGGGACAAGCACCGACGCAGGCACCCAATCCATCACAAAATAGATCGCTGATCAATCTCGCCTTTCCATCAATGATCTGTAATGCCCCTTCCGGACAATCGGGAATACACAACCCGCATCCGGTACACTTTTCTTCATCAATCTCAATGATCTTTCTTAACATTTTTTACTCCTTAAAATATCGATTAAGTTATCGCTTACTAACATAATCTAAACACTTTTTCCCCGAAGCAAAATTTTTTTTTCATTTTTTTTGCATGCTTCTATTAAAAGAGCTTGAATGACCTTACTACCGTTACTTAGGATACGATTTTAGAAGATCTCTGCCAAATTAGAAGCGATAAGTAGGTAATGAAAATAGAAGTAAAAATTTATCTGTTCGAGATATACTGAATAATGCTTTATAAGCAGTTGATGAACTATTTTTTTAAAAAAAGATCTCCTTAAAAACTTGGTTCGCTTTATAAACAACAGGAGCTAATAAATATACAAGCATGTATAACATCCTTCATAATTTGTAAGTAAAAAACGGGGGGATGTAAATGTCCAAGATCTCTTGATACATGCCGTATTAATCTTCCTCTATATTTTCCTTATTATCCTTTTTATAGAACTTTAGTGCGTCGCCACCATACTGCTTTCCATAATATCCAACTATTGCAGCACTTATTCCGATCAAAGCTATTCCTATAATTGCTATCTTACTCATCCCGGAATGATGAAGTATCCAAATCCCACCTACAAATATCAAACCAGTAGTTATGTTAAATAATGCTTTCTTCCAATAGAATTTTACCATTTCTCCCCCCAATTATTTTCAACTAGACCATAGTAGAATATGCATTAAGGTAGATATTCTTGTTAAAATATTACAAGTCTCTGATTCATAAAATCACCTACCATTCCAAAACAGAGGCATTCTTAAAACTAAGAACATGCTTAGAAAGATATTAACTGGCTATTTATCTTTTTCATTTTTCTCATCTTTCGCCTTTTTGTAGTATTTTATCGCATTGCTATTGAATTGTTCTCCATAATATCCAAATGTTGCAGCGCTGAGACCAATCAAACATACACCAATTGTAGCTAAATAACCAATCTCTTCAAATAATAGTAGTGCACCTATCATAAATGGCATCGTCGATGCTATATTAAACACATACTTCTTCAGATAGAATTTGACCATTTCTTATCCCTTTGTTTTAATTTATTCAGGTGACTTTGAGATACTTCATCTATTTTATCTCCTCTAATTATCTGTTGAAATAAAAATAGATAAATACACAGCTTATAATAAACACTACAATAGTAACTACTGGCCCTTTGATGTCTGAGTATGTGGCTGCTTTCACATTTAGATTAAAGATATCTCTTGTGTGATACAATATGTCTTCACTATATGCATGCATAACAAGTATCCCTGAGAAAACAGTATTTAAGGCAGCTATTGTGAGATCAGAGTCCATAGCTGATATCTCTTCTGCAAATTCTAAAGCAATTTCAGGAATTTTAGTTGTTCCTGTATCTATACCTTGTAAAGTCTTACCATTAACTACTATCTTGATATCATATTTACCTTGATTATTGTCTAACTGTTTAAAATAAAAATCAATATCATAATCTGTATTTTGTGGAGTTCTAAAGGTAAGATTAAGTGTATCGTCAATAAGCCACTCAGTAATTTCTAATTGGATTAAATCATTTTTTTTTAGAATCGCTGATACTTTTATAAATTCTGAATTTGAATCATCAACTTTAAATTCAATAAAAGCTTCTTCTCCATCTTTATTAACACCACTTATTGATTTAATATGTCCACCATCATTATATTTTACTTCTGTTTTGGTTAGTGAATCAAATTTTTCGTCCGGATTATAAAGGGGTTTTTCGGGGAAACTAGGTCCACCAACAAACATGTGCCACGGTGAAACTCTTCTTACTAAATCATGTAATATTGGTGTATATAAATCAACTTGTTTCATAGTCTTAACCTCCTTTTGTTTTGAATGAATTAATACTTAATCAGATAAAATTAAAACGTTAAGGTATGTTTCTTGTTTCATTCGTTTTTCATAGAAAGGTCGACAGTATTGAAAAGTACTCCACTTTTTTAACTGAAGAACCGTTAAGTAGTATTGTAATGCTGCTCCACTGTACCAAGATGTCACTGGACATTTTTACCATATTTTTTAGAAGTATAAGAAAGGTGAATAAAGGTTATAAATCTTCTTGCGGAAAAAACTTTACATCGTATCTTCTCGAACGAAAAGTGAAAATGAAATATATCTGATGAGGAAAAACCATGTTATCAGTCAAAAATTTGTTAGTCATATTGGTAATCTTAGGTCAGCTCACTCTCCTTGCCGCCGGTGTAATGAAGGATCATGAATATACCCTCATCGACTCTCTGTTAGTGAGAGCAGATTTAGAGACAAATTCGCTTAATTTTGTGAAGGATTGGTCTCTTTCTACTGAGTTTAAGATCAAGCAGATCATTGATGTAATCAATACTCCACTGGAGTTTCCCCGCTTTGTAGATGATCTCAACTCGCTGATAGAAAGCCGCGATCTCATCAGTTTGACAAACTTTCTTGTTCCTAAGATTTTCGAATATGACGACTATTCGTTACCTATCCAAAAAACTGTGGAAGAGACAGATGAATTCTTCCAGCAATATTTTACTCAAAAAGTAAGGCAACCAAAAGACCTTTTTAGTTATGGAGAAATGCTCTTTGCACGAACCGAGAACTACAGAAAAAGAGCTTTTGCCGCTTTGACTGAAAAAGACATGGGGGTTTTAACTTGGTTGTCTTATACGATGTGGTCGGACTCTGGAGACAAAGAGAGATATCAGAAACTGAAACCTGAAGTTTACAGAGATGAATATGAAGATCTGGAGATGAAAGACCTGAAGGAGATATTAGACAAGATAGATTGGGGGCATCTCTTTACGGCAGTCAGAGTATTCAATCAAGGGGTACTAACACTGAAAGAAAACCTACATAAAATTGATTTTACTAACAAATCTCCTCTAACAAGAGATACCGCTTGGGGCAGATTTATCATCGGTACTAAAGGAGATGATGTTTATAGAGAACCGTTTGTCTTTATGATCGAGTCGGCAGGTAATGATATCTATTATTCGGATCTATATACGGATTTCAAGCAGCCGTATTACTTAGTGATCGATATGGCAGGGGACGATATCTGGCGGAATGATACCCCCGGGTCAATGAATCGTGTTTTGGGTGGTATCGGTTGGATGATGGACTTAGAGGGTAACGACCGGTATTATGGCGACGATCTGGCTTTCTCTGCTTTCCTCGGTTATCAATATCACTATGACGGTGGCGGAGATGATATTTACCGTTTAGGGCGGTATTCTCTCAGTGCTGCTACTTTCGGTCTCTCCATCAATATCAACGAAGAGGGAAACGATATTTACTATACTACCGGTTATAGCCACGGTTTTGGCGGAACTTTGGGAACCGGACTATTGATCGATCATAGTGGTAATGATCTCTACTATGCCGGTGGCAAATACTTGCATGCTCCTTTGAGACCTGATGATTACCGTTCGATGGCTCAAGGATTCGGTTTTGGGGTTCGTCCTGACTGGGGTGGCGGTATTGGTATCCTTTATGATGAGTCGGGTAATGACAGCTATGAAGGTGCGGTATATGCGCAAGGGGTCGGTTACTGGTATGCTTTGGGTATTCTGCTTGATAGTGGTGGCAATGATACCTTCAATGCCGTTCAATATGCTCAGGGAAGCGGAATCCATCTTGCCGGCGGTTTTCTATATAATGCAGAGGGTGATGATACCTACTATTCTCGTTTCGGTCCCGGTCAGGGAGCAGGTCACGACTATGCCGTCGGGTTCTTTATTGACAGGGCAGGTGATGATCACTATTCCATAGATGGCGGCAACGGACTCGGTTTGACCAACTCGGTCGGTATATTTCTTGATGTTGAGGGAAATGATCGTTATGAACGAAACCGCCTTACTAATTACGGCTATGCCAATGAAGCTCGTGACAGTGGCGGGATAGGTATCTTCATGGATCTCGATGGTGATGATATCTACCCTGATGATACATGGGGAAACAATGATTTCTGGATAAGAGGTGTTTATGGGATCGGGATCGATACCGAGCAGCTAAAAGAAGAGGAAGAAGTAGTTAAGATCAAGATAGATGATGAAAGTTTGGTAGAGATCGATACCTTAACGACAGTCTCGGAAATTTTTGAGATCGCTTCCGAATGGGAAGTTGGAAGCAGCATAGAACGAGTCAGGCGAGCCAGAATTCGCATTCTTGATTTTGAGGAAGAGGCTGCAGAATATATCTTAACAGAAAAATTGAATACAAAAAGCGGATTAGAATACCGGGCTATCCTGGATTTTGCTCAGAAATCGGAATTGATGCAGGAATATCTTGCCAAAGGGTTAGCTGCTGAAGACACTCTCACTGTAAAAAATACGATCAGTTTGATTGGGGAATTAAAATTAGCAGAATACCTTCCGAAGCTGGAAAAGTTTATCCAAGAGAAAAAATATCTGCCTGCTCTGATTGGGGCGTTAGGTGAGTTTTCTGACGATACTGTTCTGGCTATGATCATACCCTTCATCGAATCTAAATCGGAACATCTGAGATTTATCACTGCCAGAAGCTTGAAAAAGATCGATACACCTTTGAGCAGAAGTTATCTGAACCTCATGGCAAACGATCGGTCATTTTTAGTGAGAACAACCGTTAAACTGGCTTTAACGCGTGAATAAACAGAAATAGCTATTTAGAGAGGACTGTCTAATGAGCAGATTAAAAGAACTTAATACACCGATATTCTGGGCTGAAGGTCATCCTGGAAGATTAAAGAGAGAGAAGTGGGAGATTAAGATCAGTGGTACTTGTCAAAATCCACAGGTCCTGAACTGGGATTATCTCATGAACATGCCAAAAACAGTAGCTGAAGCGAGATTGACGAGTGTTACCCGCTTTTCGGTCTTTGGTCGTTGGGGTGGAGTTAAATTATCCGATGTGGCAGAAGCTGCAGGGATCAATGAGGAGACTAACTTTGTGAGGTTTTGGTCAGTCGGCAAGTTCTATGATACATCTATACCTCTCGATATTGCAATGCAGGAGAGAACTCTGTTGGCTTATGAATTTGATGATCAATGGCTGGAAGAGGATTACGGCGGTCCGGTGAGATTATTCTGCCCCTATCTTTGGGGTTATAAATCGGCAAAGAGTGTTGTAGAAGTTATCTTTTCCGAGAAATATGTCTCCGGATTCTGGGAAAAAAGGGGATATCCCGACGATGCCTATATTACAGCCGGGTTCATGAGAGATGTTAATTCCGGTTTCAAACTTCGACAGATACCGGATGGAGAAGTGAAGAGGTTTTTAGATGAATGAGTTAAAGATATCAATTGTTGCAGCCGTAGCGAAGAACAGGGTAATTGGTTTGGCAAACAGGATACCGTGGTCTTTGCCGGAAGATTTAAAGCACTTTAAGAACTTAACTTGGGGTAATATCGTCGTAATGGGTAGAAAGACTATAGAATCTATCGGAAAACCGCTCCCCGGTCGTGTCAATATCCTATTTTCCCGTAAACAGACGGACGAAGATGTCTATCGGGTTGCTGATATAGACGAGTTTTTTCTCCTGATAGATCAGAAAATGAATTCAGGTGAGTGGCAGGAAAAAGAGATTTTCATCATCGGAGGCGAGACACTCTTCGAACTCTTCCTTCCCTATGCGCAAAAACTCTATCTGACCAGAATCAATGAGGATTTTGCCGGAGATACATACTTTCCTCTCTATGACGAGGATGAATGGTTGCTTATCTCTTCCGAAAAGGGGAAAAGAGATGAAGATAACCCTTTCGATTATGACTTTATGACATATCAAAAGAGAACTACCGTATGAAGTTCTCTATCTTTTTATGTTTGCTAATAGTATTCTGTTTTTTTTCTTTCCATACGCTGATCTCTGCTGATGAATTAATTACAGAAGAGTTACAGGAAATAGAACGTCAGGAAGTACTAATGGAGACGAAAAGCACACTGAATAGTTTATTGACTTCAGGATTACGTGAAGATAGAGATCTGCTCGAATTGAATGAGATTCTGCATAACGTTGATCTATTAGAGATCGTAGAGATAACCGGCATGACACCCTCCGAACTAAGTAGATTCTTCCTGCCGGACCTCTTTGTTACTGTTGCCGGTCTTGGTTTGGTTAATATCCTGGACACTATGTTTGCTCTCGGATTTGATATAAACCGGCTTAACGAGGACTCCTTTACTCCACTCATTTTAGCTGCCAGAAATGGCAAGTTCGAAGCTGTGAGATTCTTGATCGATTCGAGAGCAGAAATTGACAAAGCCGATGAAGACGGTTTGACTCCCCTGAGATATGCTGTGCTATTTAGTCATTATCGAATCGCTGAATATCTCTTAACCAACAAAGCGAGAGTTAATCAAAGAGATCGTTATCAATGGACTCCACTCCTGTCAGCTGTTACTAATCAGGATACCCCAATGGTATCTCTGTTATTGAATAATGGTGCTGATCCGGAGTTGAAAACGAGACATGGTGAATTTCCCTTAGTAGAGGCGATCTTTCACAAGAATGAACAAATAGTTAGTCTGCTACTGGAGAGTAGAGTGAACCCCGATGTCAAGGATGTAAGACAGAATAATCCAGCCCTCTTTTTAGCTATTGATAACAGGGATAAATCAATTGCCGAAAAACTGATCATTGCCGGTGCTGATATCAATGCACGCGGAGCTCAGTTAAGCGATACATCGTTAATGAGAGCAGTAAAGATGGATTTACCGGATATTGTGGCAATGTTATTGTCAAAAGGTGCAGAGATCAATGCTGTTGATAACAATGGTTGGTCTGCCCTTTTCTATGCCTTGGAAAGAGGAAATCCGCAGACGATCGATACCCTATTAAAACATAATATAGATAGAGCTATCCTCGATAAATCTGGAAAAACAGCACTCGATACCTGGAACTGGAGATTAGAAGATCACATCATAGAATTGATTTCTGAATAACCACAAAACTGACTAAATAGAAGTGTCATCTCGACTGGAGCGTAGCGAAATGGAGAGATCTCATTTCTGACCAACCTCGAAACAAAACAGCAAGCATTAAACCACGGATTTACACTGATTTAAAAAATGATAAACACAGATTATAAAAAGAATTACAATAATATATGTAATCATGAGTGTTTTACCACTCATTTTTGAGTGGTAAAATTTATCGAACCGAGGATATTTCTTCTTAGTTACTGCTTCTGAGCTTGATGAAGTCACATCATAAAAAAGATTTATATACAACTCTTTTGTCGATAAACTAACTATATAGGATTTAATTCTTTTATTTCATCAGAAGCATCTTCTTGATATCTTGACCAAACTCCGTTGTTAATTGGTAAAAATAGATCCCACTCGCTACTTCCCGATTATGATCGTCTTTACCATTCCAGACAGCTAAGTGTTCACCCACTCCCACTTTATCATCAATTAGCACCCTAACTCTTTGTCCTTTAAGATTATAGACTGCAAGAGTAACAATTGATTCTCGCTGTAAATAGAACTTGATGACAGTTTCAGGGTTGAAGGGATTCGGATAGTTGCCATATAAATAGAACTCTTTATCGGTGATGGGAATAACAACATCATCTTCTACACTGACCGGCTCAAAGAATTTCTCATTCATTACATAAGAGATGAAATCACGAGCATCTTGCTGATCAATGTAATAGAGAGGAAAACTCAAAGTGATGACCTTGTAATCATTCCCGATATATTCGATACCTACCGGTAAACCGTTCATCGAAGCTTCAGGGCTTCCATCCGGAAAATCGGAATGATAGCTGTATATCTCAGTGCCCTGATTTGCAGGTGTAATGCTCTCAACATTGAAAATATGATAGTTAAAACCGGCAGGAGCTTTATCTTCATCAATTATCAACTCAGGATAGTTAGAAACAGTCGAATTAGCAGACTTAAACCTTGCCGAACTGATCATGTTTACTTGATTTATTTTTAGGTAATCGAAAATAAAATTCCCCTGACTAAAGTTGTTTGGATAGACGTTGGAGTTACCAAAAAGGTTTCCGGGAAAGTAGGTAGAGAAAAGAATATTGCCACCGAGATCAAGAAACTGTTTGATAACGTTGATTATCTCATCATCGTAAGTAGAAACTGCAACATTATTTTTATGCCAGACTATTGTCGAATAGGCACCCAGATCGGCTAATTTGACTCGATATTCAGACCATAAGGGATAGATATCCGGATAGTATCCTGTCAGAATTTGATTATAGAAGCTTGTTACACTAGCCAGAGTAGGATTTTGAAAGCTTCCGTTACCGTCAGGTGTATCGGCAACTATTAATACACCCTGATCCATAGTGACGATTCTCGACCTAACTTGCTCGGATGGTTCACTTTCATTGTTAGTTTCATCTACTGCTTTGAGAGTATAGTAATAATAAATACCTGCTTCAACATCGATATCAATATACGAGTTTTCAGTTAATAGTTCTTGATTGATCTGAACTCCCAACTCCCCTTCCTGCTCGGAACGGTATAACCTATAACCAGCTAGATCTGCTTCCATATTGGGAGACCAGTTCAAAATTATTCTGTCAGATAGAGGCATATCAAATAGCCCTACCGGAGCTAATGGTACAGATCTTGGAGTACCCGTCGTTTCGACCATCGCACTGGCATATCCCGAAGCACCTACTGCACTAAGACCTACATAATATGTCACCCCTTCTGTGAGGCCTGATAGTGTCAGTGAAGTATCCTCAGTCTCATAAAAAGAGGTATAACTCCCAGTACTCAAACCGACTCCTATTTGATAATAGTCAATGACAGTAGATTCAACAGGAGACCATTCTAAAATGAGCTCAGAACCGTTACCGGCATCTCTTGCTAAAAAATCTTCTGGTATGTCGGGAACTGAGTTTATGAGAACTGCTATAGCAGCTGTAGCTTTAACCGTCTCGATAGCATAGTCCATATTGAGATGAATGAAAAGATCGTTTACTGTATGATAATAGGGATTGAAATCTGTCTCAATAAAGAAAATAGGAGGAAATCCTCTTGTCCAAAAAGGATAACTATCTGAAGAAGGAGAGTTGTATCCTGTTACTGGAGTTAAATTGGTAAACTGCTGTAATACCTGTCTGGAAAAATTTGCTTCATTTTCAAAACCAGAGTATTCATAAATCACAATAGACCAATTATCGGGAGGATAGGTTGTATGAGCGATCATATCATTATTAAGCATAATTTTGATGTTCATTCCCTGATCAAAAGCAGCTTGCGCATAGTGATGGCTACCCCACAAACCGACCTCTTCAGCAGCGAAAGTAATGAATCTAATAGTCGTTTCGGGTTGATAGTTTATCGCCTTCAGAGCCCGGGCTATCTCCAGAGCAGCACCAGAACCGGAAGCATTATCATCTGCACCGGGTGCATTAACATATGGATTAGTATAAGTAATGGCATCATGATGACCACCAATAATAACAATCTGTTCCGGATTTAAGGTTCCTTCTATCGTTGCTACTACATTCTTATGCCAAACATTGTTTTGATAAAAAGAATCAATAACGACATCGGTATATCCAAATCTTATAAACTCGTTTTTGATCCAATTTGCTACCTGATCACGGTTAGCAGCAAAACAATATCTTGTTCCAAAATCCTCCAGACTCTGAATAAAGTAACCCAAGCTATCGGGATTTATCTCAGTTAATAGATCATTAACTACTGTTCTTTCAGTTTGGATTTCTGTCCTCAATGAAGGATAGACCCTCTCATAACGGTAATTTATCGGAATAGGAAACATCTCTGTGATCGAGTAAGGGATAATAGTAATCTGCTCTACTGATAACTCCGTTGTTTTGATGATCATTATATTTTCATCTCGATAGATCTCTTTTCCTAAAGTTGCATCCAATTCTATCTTTTTTCCCTTTTTATCAGAGATAATGTAATATTTATCTGACCATGGATTCTCATCAATCAGCTTCCATGAAACATCTGAACGTGATATCTTGTTTAGATCAGAGATACCAGCAATTAGATTATCTCCTGATATGTGATAGATCTGCAGATCAAACTCACGTAAAATAGTTCTGTTGCAGGCATTGGCAACATCAACGCTGATCAGGTAATTTGCATCAACTCCAAAAAGAGTAATGATCAGAGTAATTAGTAATACTGTTAAAGAAAAACGCTTTGTCATTTTATTAACTCCTTAAAAAATAATGAAGAGTCTTCCATGGCTCTCTGATTGTAGGATTATTTTTTACTGTTACTGTTCTTGAATAAACGGTAACTGAACTTGTAAAGAAATTGATAACTACATCAAGAAAACTCTGTTCTGTTTTGATTTCATAATCAGTTGCACCAGCAACCATCTGATAAGTATCAACGGTATTAATGGGTACCAAACCCCATAAAATATACCATTGGCGGGCTTGAACTTCTTGCCCGGTTTGAGGACCTCTACCAACAGTATGTACATGCGTACTGCAAGCAATTAAGCTCAATAAAAGAATAAGTGCTATAGTCAACATAACACCTTTTTTCAGCATATTACCTCCGCTTACTTATGTTTTATTGAACCGATGGAAGACTCTATAGTTGCAATGTAATTCATATATTTAGGTTCATGAATGTAATAATCAAGCAAGAAAACACCTTCTTCCTGACCGTATCCTAACAATTTAATATTGATAATATCGTTCTCTCTCGATGTTAGTTGATGAAAACGAAAATCATTAAACAAGTAAGTCCCCTGTTGAAATATTTCTGTAACTTCAGCGAAGTCAGTTAAAAAAGTTAAGATCGCTTCTTCTTTGTCATCACTAATTTTCCGATAATCAAAATCAAAGATAAGCATGAATGCCATCTCTTCTAAGTTACCATATCCCTTTTGAAATTTAAGCCCCTGCTCAAAATCGAGCTGAGCGTCTTCAAATCTCGACTCTACTAAGATCTTAATATCTTCAGTAATGTCAGTCCAGTTAACTGGAATTCGCAACTCGATAGCTAACAATGAATCGGCAAAGGTCTCTCCCAGCAGTTCTTCGTTAATTCTGAAATGCATTTCTTCATCTGGAGAACATCTACTACAACTATTTACGGATAAAACTAACATTCCAACAATTATGAACAGCAGGTTTATTTCTACAAGCTTTGATCTATTCATTTATACCTTACTCTTTTGTGATTTTTTCTTACCGGCAAGTTTTGCTGACCTATTTTTCATGTAAAGAACTTTGTACGGTTATGTGTAAATAGAATGCTGTTTCTCTGTTAACTCCTTGGATTTCTAACATAACTATTATACATTAACTTTCAGGAAACATAAATCTCTGCTTGACATAGAGTGTCTTTATTAAAAGTTCAACATATACTGAAGAAGGATGTATATATGGAAAATCGACCAACTTGGCAACAGTATTTCATGGACATGGCAGTTTTAGTTTCACAGCGCTCTACCTGTATTAGACGTAAAGTCGGAGCTGTTTTAGTTAAAGATAATCAGATCATATCAACCGGATATAATGGAGCTCCCAAGCATATTGCCCATTGTGAACACACGGGTTGTATCAGATTACAGAACAATATCCCCTCCGGTGAAAGACATGAGTTATGTCGCGGAATACATGCCGAACAAAATGCCATTATTCAGGCAGCCATCAATGGCAGTACAACCCAAAGAGCAGAGATGTACTGCACTAACCACCCCTGTAGTATTTGTGCCAAGATGATTATCAATGCTGAGATTAAGACAGTATATATCTTTGACGGTTACCCAGACCAATTAGCTCAACAGATGTTCAAAGAAGCTGATGTCGAGTTAATTCACGTAGAAAAGGATACTTGGAAGCTAACTCGGCTTTGAGCTTTTATCCCCTTCAGTAAGTTTGATAGGATACGGCTTTGCCTCTTCTCCGGTATAGACAGTGATGTGTGGGAAAGGTATTTCAATACCTTCGGCATCAAATCTCTCTTTTATCGCCAGCATAATACTGCTTCTTAGATTGATCAAATCCTTCTTCTCAAACCAGAGGGCGAATCTGATATCAATGGAAGAATTGCCGAAGTTATTCAAAAAGATCATAGGTTCTGGCTCTTCTAAACAGTAAGGATTTTTTGCTGCTAAATCTTTTAGAATACTAATAACTCTGGCAATATCCTCTTTATAGGCAACTCCAATATCCAGATCAAGTCGCCGTATAGGAAATCTTGTGATGTTAACCATTTCCGTTTTGATGATTGACTCATTGGGAATTCTCACAAATCTGTTATCGAAAGTTCTCAATTTCACTGACAATAAATCTACTGAGAGAACTATACCGACAGTAGTACCTATCTGTACTACATCACCGATTTCTATCGGTTTTTCCGTAATCAGGAAAATACCACTGATAATATTGGATACACTAGTTTGAGAAGCAAAGCCGAGAGCAACTCCAAATATTCCTATTGCTCCAAGCAGTACAGAGATATTAAAACCAAATATATTGAGCAGAGTAACGAATATGATCGTCAGACCTAAATAATAAATAGTTTTTCTGATCAGCATTTCACTCTGTAGTGAACTCTTTCTTCTACCGACCGATCTCCCAAGAGAATTAGCGATTATTTTAACTAAAGGGATTCCGATAAAAACGATTATAGCTATCTTGATGACTATTCTTAAATTTTCCGGAGTCAGCCAGCTTGCAATAGTTTCAATAATTGATGACATACAACCTCCTAGCCCTTAATAAAAGGTAGATCAGCAAACATCTTACGATAAAGTTTTTTAGTAGGCACTTCTCGTGGTGCAGACAACTGACCGCTGATCTTCTCTATTTCAGGAGCAGATTCTGAAAAATCTATGTAACTCTTCTGGTCATCACCTTCGATCTTAACATCGAGCTGATTTGTCCAGAGGTGCTTCTGCCCGGCATATATACCCAAAAACTCTGTATGGATAGATATTCGTCTAAAAAAGAAGTTACTAGGAGAATGATTCTCAATAAAAATAGGGCAGATTGCAGTATAAACTTTCACTTTCCGGTGTTCAAAATTGGTAATTGTCTTTGATTTAACCGCATAACAAAGCTCGCCGGTAAGTGGTTCACCAAACCAAGTATTGGAAGGAATAAGAGTTGGAATATCGGTCAGAGTTTCATCCTTTTCTGTAGCAATTCTAACCCAAACAGGGATTGAAACAAAAAAGCGGGTCTTATTACCGGGCAAGATCTGAATAGCACTCTCCGGTCTTACTACTACAGGACGATCAGGCATAACCGGAATGAATTTCAATTTCAAAGGTTCTTCTGGCACAATCCATCTTTTCCAATTTGAAGAATCAAGTGGATCACATTTCTCTGCTTTCCTACTAATCTGCTCCCAATCTTCCTCTATCATCTCCTCTTCTGTTAGCCGGCTCTCGGATATCTTCAATTCATTGAGTTCCTTGACCAGCAAGATCTGTAGAGGTCCCAATCTTGTGTTATAGAAAGTTTTATCTGTTATCTCCACTGGTTGCCAATACTTCATTTTTACCTCACTTTTATTGTTTATAGCCATTTTTTACGTCTAAATATATGCAACATAACTAAACCGATCCCTATCATTATCGCTATGACAAGGGGATATCCCAGTTTCCATTCCAGTTCCGGCATATTGACAAAATTCATTCCGTAAACTCCGGCAATAAAGGTCAAGGGGATAAATATTGTTGCAATAATAGTCAAAACCTTCATTACCGAATTCATACGATTACTAATAGTAGATAGATAGATATCTACCATACCGGCAATCAAATCTCGCAAACTCTCGATATTGTCAATCACCTGTATGGTATGGTCATATAGATCTCTGAAATATACCTTATTCCCTTCTTTGACCAATCTGACATCTGTTCTTTCTAAAAACCCTATCACTTCTCTCATTGGCCAGATGTTCTTTCTCATTAAAACAACATTTCTTTTCAGCATATAGAGATTTCGCATCACTTCATCAGACGGGTTAGAAAGGATAGTCTCTTCAATGTCCTCTATCTCGTCTCCTATTCTTTCAAGAATGATAAAATAGTTATCTACTATTGCATCTATCAATGCATAGAGCAAGAAATCAACACCGTTGCGTCTTATTCTGGAATCGACTGTGTTGACCCTTTCTCTGATCGGATCAAATACATCACCTTCTCTTTCCTGAAATGTAACTACCAAATTGTCTTTTACTATAACACTGACTTGCTCTTGTTCTATTTCATGAGTTTCTTTGTTATAAGAGAGCATTTTAATTACTATAAAATAGTAGTTCCCATAATCCTCGATCTTTGGTCTTTGTTCGGTATTGAGAATATCTTCCAAGGTTAGAATATGCAAATCACAGGTAGTACCGATCTGTTTCAGCAAATCAACATTATGCAATCCATCGATGTTGATCCATTGCACAAAATCATCCTTTCTGATCAAGTCACTGGAAAACTCTTTGATCTCTTCCTTCGAGACCTGAGAGTTATTGTAATGGATGGATGTGATCTTGATATCGGTAACTTTCTGTTCTCCAATATGAATCAGAGTACCCGGGGGTAACCCGGCTTTAACTGACCTTTTAACTATTTTTGGCATTATTCCTCCCTTATAATAGCACTTACTCAGAATTAATGTCTCGTAAGACTAATAATTATACTGCAATTAATTATCAAGTGAAAACTGAAAAACACTTCAGTAAAATTGGTTCAACTGATCGAGATTAATAGCTGAATTGGGAGCATTGCATGAAAAAAAGAGATTGACTGATTCCAACTCATTTGTAACATAGATTTTGTTAAGGGAATCCCTTAACTGCTATTGATATAAATGCCACATTCGAGAGGATAATCAATATTACAATTTAGATGAACATTATTGAAGTGAGTAAAAAACTAACAATAGAAAGCTATCTCATCCCAGATAGGCATATTTAATCAACAGAAACAAAGAAATCAATAAAGATGGTAAACTATGATTGAAATCAAAGATGTCGGCAGACTTGATGCTCTACAAATGCAAAATATCGAAGGTGAAGTTAATAAAGCATTTGCTTTACTTGATGAGAAAAAAGAACAAGCTGCTATGGAACTATTAGAAGAATTGAGTAAAACCTCGAATTATTTCATTAGAGAATTAGTCGGTAAGTTGATGACTAATTACAAAAACAAGAAACAGATTACAAAAATTGCCGATCAAATGTTAACACACAAAATATACGGCATCAGAGCAACTGCTTTTTTCTTTTTCTATAACCTTTACGCCAATGACCCCAAAAATATCGTAGCTATCTTGGAAAAAAATTATGAATCAGTTCCATGGGAAGTAGAAAGTATTATTTATGAGATGTGGCGGAAAAACCAGAATGTAATGAAGGAAATGATGCCGGAATGGCTTAAATCCGATATAGAAAAGAAAAGAATCATCTCTTTTCACGGCATGGAACTAATGGCAGAGAGAGATCCGACCTTTGTTCTAGATTTTTTAACCCGAGCGCTAGATGATGAAAGTTTAGAGGTACAGAAGAAAGTCACTCATATCCTTTTACAGGTTGTTCGTTCCCGTCCTGCAGAAACCTATCCATATATTAGGGAATGGATAATGACCGGTTCCGATAAAAGAATACGAACCCTGATGATGGCTCTAAGAAAAATCCTCTCGATCTATTTGCAGAAAGGATTAAAAGATAAATCTCCCGATTTCATGACTTTGACAAAATTTGTCATCTACGATTGGAGGGCTGAGAGAGATAAAAAAATCTCATATGTGGGAAATAAATTAGCTAAATTACTGAAACAGGAAAACGATAACGCACAACATTAAGCTACTGCAAACAATACAGAGACTATCCAATCATAAATTTACAACGATCTTAGAATAGTGTCTCTTCTAATTTTTCGAGCATTTCCTTGATTCCGGTCTTATTCAACACCGAAACTGCCAAGAACTCTCCCCTGTCTTTACCAAATTCGCGACTGAGCCCTTTTAGATATTTATTAATAGTAGTTTTAGGAACTTTATCCGCTTTAGTAGCAATTATGATATAAGGCAGCTGATAAGCTTCCAGCATCTCGATCATTAACTTATCCTTATGATCGGCACTATGTCTGATATCGACCAACAAAAGCAGTAATCTCAATTCAGGTCTCGACTCCAGATAGGTTTTGATCATTGCTTTCCATTTTTCACGCTCGGTTTTACTGACTTTAGCATAACCGTAACCGGGCAGATCAACCAGCGAGAAAAAACCCTCTCCGATTCTCTCCTGTTGCTCATTATATCGAATCACGCGAACCTTGAAGAAATTGATCAATCTTGTTTTACCCGGTGTAGAACTTGTTTTAGCTATCTTTTTTCTGTTGAGCAACACATTGATCAACGAAGACTTACCGACATTGGATTTTCCGGCAAAAGCAATCTCCAGAAAGGGGCTTTCCGGGTATTGTCGTTTCTCTACAGCACTGGTTATAAATTCGGATTCGACTATTTTCAGCATCTCAATTATTCTGAATACACCAAAGAACTGTTTTCCGATTCCCAGATCTCTACTTCTGCGATCTGGCAAGAAAGATCATTAAATGATTCCTTTACTCTGTTATACAGATGACGAGCTAACTCTTCAGAGGTCGGATTTTTATCACGAAACCAGGGGAGATCATTTAATAGTTTATGATCTAATTCGGAAACAACCTGATTTAATCTTTTCTTAACCTCTTTAAAATCTATCGTTAAGCCAATATCATCCTGTTCCAGACATATAATTCCGACCTGAACACGCCAGTTATGTCCATGCAGATTCGCACAATCGCCCTGATAACCATCTAAGCGATGGGCTGCAGAAAAATTGGTTGTCACTTTTAACTTATACATCACAACTCCTTATCTTTAAATTAAACACCAGCATTCACTTTCGCCATTTGTTCACTTTTCTTCCTCTTGAGTTTATAGCTGTCCAAGAGCATCAATGGCTGGTAGGAAAGTTTCGATTTTCTCAGTCCGGGAATGCCCATATCCTCTTCTCGGTTTATATACTGATAATTCTTATTTAAATGCTTTGCTGTCTCCCAGTTGATTATTTGCGCAGAACCTTTGACATCTCTGGCAAATTTTTCGAAATGAATGATCGCCATGTCTTCCTTCAGTTCGGAAAATATAGAAAAGGCGATAATTTTCTTGTTATGCCTGATAACCAAGCCAGAGAGAGCCAATCTGTCAAAATATTGGAAAGCGCGTCTCATGGCTTCCCGTTCATACTTATAACCCTTTTCTTTGTCTTCCGGATGCTCTTCTTTCCACTCATCAGAAAACTGTAGACACTCTTCTCCATCGGTCGGGCTTAGATCATGCACTTCATAATCTCCATTTGCCCTGAGAAACTGAGAGATCAAATTCTTCTTTTTTTGCAGCTTCTTCCCGCTAAGTTTAGCTAATCTCTCGCTGAGATAGATATAGTCTGCAGTATTAAGATCTTTCACAACTTCAAATTCTTGAAGATGATCTCCAAATTGTGCTACATATTCATTATCTACATAAGAAATGGAGCTACACTTTCCGGCATTATAAAATGCCCGGGCAATCTCTTTTAACTCATCGGGAGATGGATAAGATCCCAAAGGCATAAGAATACAAGTCCAAAGCTCATTGTAAATAAGTAGTCTTCCATTATGTTCTGTCCATTGTGATTTGAACTGGGTACCCCAAATCATCAAATTTACTATATCATACGCACTTCTTGATGTTGGATACCTCTTCAATACTACCGATATTTCTTCATAATCTTCGATCTTAACGTTTCGAAGCATGCTGATATCAAAACTGATCATTTCTTACCTTTATAATGCATCGGTATATAATCAACCATTTTAGAAAAACCCAATTCTTCGTAAAAATGCTGGGTTCCAGGTTCTCCGATCAAACCAATCCATTTTATCCCTCTGGCATGCAGATTCTTGACTATTGTCTTGATTATCTCGCCACCTATACCCCTTTTCCGGTATTCCGGTAGAACTGTCACATCCTGAATATAAGCATCACTTACCCCGTCAGAAAGGCTGCGACCCATTCCTATCAGATCCTCTCCATCATATGCTCCGATAAAGAGAAAAGAATTTCTTACCAGATCACTCAAAAAATCAATGTTATCATTCTTTTCACTCCACCAACCGGCTGTCCGGTATAGTTTCACTAACTGCTCATTATCAGCTTCTTTAATTATACGATAGGTTATTTCTTTCAATTATAGTACCTCA
Organism: Candidatus Cloacimonadota bacterium; assembly: GCA_019429305.1. Classification (NCBI taxonomy): domain Bacteria; kingdom Pseudomonadati; phylum Candidatus Cloacimonadota; species Candidatus Cloacimonadota bacterium. The sequence continues at coordinate 44,871 of JAHYIR010000001.1, read as the reverse complement.
ATTATTTTCCAACAAAGAAAAATATCCTTGGAGAATTGTAAAGCACTTTGAGAATAACATCCAGATATTCAAAAAACTTCTTTTAATCTGCTTAATATGCCTCTACTTAATGCTTTATATCTCTCTCTTACCCTTAGTCATCTATATAGTCGGATCTATCCGACTATATAGATGACTAAAGGTTGGTCGCAGATAATTATTCACAGGTAAAAAAGATGCTCATTATAAAATGACGAGCATAATTAAACATTGACACAACAAGGGTTACCGGCAGAGTATTGCTCTGTCGGTAACCCGATTATCAGGAGGAAAAAATGTTTAAGTATTACTCTATACTCGTTCTACTGCTTTTAACCGTAAGTATTTTTTCCCAGACCGCTGTACCACCCGCCGGTGACGGGACAGAGCCCAATCCTTATCAGATAGCTTGCCTGGAGAATCTCTACTGGATAACCGTCTATCAATCTAATAACGAAACCGACGGTCTTTACTTTGTTCAGACATCCGATATCGATGCTTCGGAAACCATCAACTGGTTTGACGGAGAGGGCTGGGAACCGATAGGAGAAAACTATGATTTTGGTGGACCGTTAAACAAGAGTGGTATCCTGCCTGCAAATGAACGTGATTTTTACAGTTTCCAAGGTCATTTTGACGGACAGGGGCATAAGATTGACGGACTTTATATTAACCGCCCGGAGGGATGGGGAGTAGGACTATTTGCCAGTATAAGCTATGGAGCAACGGTAAGAAACCTGGGATTGACCAATATCACGGTTATAGGGGATGAACATGTCGGCGGGATTGCCGGTCAGGCAGCAGAAAGCGGCTTAATCGAAAATTGTTTCGTGGAAGGGAACATAAGCGGAGGTGATTTTGTTGGAGGCTTAATAGGCTATAACAGTGGCGTTGAAGTAACAAAGTGTTATACAAAAGGGTCTGTCTCCGGAAGCAGTTATGTTGGCGGGCTGGTTGGGTATATCAATTGGTCACAGACCAATAATTTATATACTCATGCTGAGGTTTCCGGTGGTATTTATGTCGGCGGAATAGCAGGAATGGCATGGAGTACATATATGGACCTCAGCTACGTTACCGGTGCTATCACCTGTTCAGAGCAGTATGGAGGACCGATAGTGGGGTTTGTTTGGGAGTGTGCACCCTGGAATTGTTATTACAATACAGAGACAACCGGATTCCCATACGCCGGATTCCCATACGGTAGAACTACCGAAGAGATGACCTATCCCTATGCGGACAATGTGTATATCAACTGGGATTTCGAGAATATCTGGGTTGAAGATGTCTATATGTTCCATAATGACGGCTACCCCTATCTGAGCTGGCAGACTTTCTATTTCGAGTTCATTCCCCCTGCTTCTCTTTCTGCTACTCCCGGTGATAAGATCGTAACCCTTAACTGGCACGAGCCGCCCGACAGCCTGCGAACCCTTCTCGGATATAATGTCTATCGTGATGATGAGCAGATCAACGAGGAGTTACTCGCTGTCACCGAGTATCTTGATACCGATGTGATCAATGAGGTCACCTACAGATATTATGTCACGGCACTGTATGATGAGGGAGAATCCGGACCATCCAACCGAGTACTGGCAACCCCGTCCTTAAGTTCTTCCGAACCTGAAATTATCCCCTTCAGAACCGAACTCCTCGGTAACTACCCCAACCCCTTCAATCCGGAGACAAGGATCAGTTTCTATCTTGATAAGGGAGAGAAGGTAAAACTGGAAGTCTTCAATATCGGTGGGCAGAAGATAACTACCCTGATAGATGATAGATTGGAACAGGGAGAGCATTCGGTGATCTGGTCACCACGAACTACCAGGGGCGGAGACCTCCCCAGCGGGGTATATCTCTACCGCCTACAGGCCGGAGACTATGACAGAACTCGCAAAATGCTCTATCTGAAATGAGTAAAAGCAAATAACTGGAGGAAATAGTATTTTATAAATCTCGCATCCCCTTTTTTCTTCAGGGTATTTACCGTAGAGAATGAGACACCCAGCGGAGTAAGGGTTGATTGTGTATCCGGTTATCGAGGCGAAGCATATTTGCAGCAGCTTTGACCGTATGTTTCAGTTGAAGTCATAGACCTTTTCTATCTGGAATTCCAGTACTTCATTATACTTGTAAAAGCCTTTTCCAGTCTGTTATGTGAATACTTTTTAGGCGACAGATTTTCTCTTCCCAAGAACTGTGATACCTTCTTCATTATTAGAATAAGAAATCTCTTTGATACTATCTATCAATAGCAGAGCTATCCGGCTACATTAATGAATTCACTTTGCCCGGGTTTAAGTTCTCCTGTGATAGCGTACGGGATATATTGAAAAATCTTCTATAATTGTTAACCATGTCGGAATGAAGTTGGAAGAAAAGGTCAGTTTAAAGAAAAGTTGTGAGAGGCTATACCCCAAGGTAAGAAATCAACAACTCGCAGAAAAGCAACGGATTAATAATCGAAAGAGATAGTTCATGCTTGTTAGGAAGAATCATCTAGGAAAACAGAAGGTATTTGTCTATACCGTTTGGCTAATGTGGCAGCTGAAATATTCGAGTGTTTCAAGAGGTATTCGAAGATTCCATTCAAAGGATCGGCTAATCAGATGGTGCAGTTGTCATGCTTTTAGAAAAAAAATGGGGGGGATGTGAGAGTTGGATCTCTTAAAATCTTGACAGGGAAAGGGGTAAAACATTTTTTGAAACACTTGTTTGAATCAATCGTTTAAGACAATTGTTTAAGAAGAGAGGAGAGATGAGAGAAGAAATAATCAAGCAGATAATTCTGGCTGTGATAGAGTGTATCGAAGAGGAAGGGATCCAGCAAGTAACAGTAAGAAAGATCGCCGATAAAGCCAAAGTAAATCCTGCAGCTATCAACTATTACTTTGGTTCTAAGGAAAATTTGATAGAGGAAACCTTAAAAGCAACCCTTGATGAGGCGTTTATCAATAACCTTAGAGTCTATGAGATCTTATGGGAAAAAGATCCTCTCAAAGCATTAAAGAGTTATCTTAGTGATACTATCGAAGGTATGTTTATGTATCGGGGTTTAATGAAGGCACATTTCTACGATGCCTTTATTCATGGTAAATATGATCCGGAGTTTGTAAGAAGGTTTAGTGATTTCTTGAATCGTTTTTTTGCTTTGATCAGTGAAAAACTTCCCGGTTCGACATTACCTGAAAAGAAAATAGTTCTTGTACAAGTACTCTCTGCAGTGTTTTATCCGGGTCTTTTCCCAAAACTCTTTGAGGATTTCTTGGGTAAGGATTTTACAAAAAAAAATACTCGGGACAAATACATCTCTATCCTCGTGAATAATATAGCTGATTTGATCAACATAGATGTCCACAAGGAGGACAAGTGAAAACTATAATATTGTTTACATTAATCTTATTACTTACATCATCACTAATCAGTATAACACTGGAAGACAGTATAGAATTGGCGATCAAGAACAATCTATCTCTTCGATCGGCAGGGGAAGATATAGCGATCGCCCGGGAGTTTTACAGAGAAGTGACATCAGCATTGCTCCCTCAGATAAGCTTCAATGGTGGTTATCAATTGCTAAGAACCGAGCTGCCCGGTTCGATGATCCCCCCGGCGTTTAACATAACCGATGAGTTATCAGAGAATGCCACTGAAGATGATGAACTATTAGCTGCTTATATTGAACAGGGTTTCAATATGCTTATTCCGGAGCAAAAACAGGATGAGACCAATTTCTTTGGTCAGATAAAACTCGACCAAGTTGTCTATTTAGGTGGTAAACTGCTCAGTGGTATCAAAGCAGCCGGTATCTATCGAACAGTCGAAGCCAAGCGTTATGAATTAACTAAGCAGAACCTGATCTATGAAACGACCGATCTGTTCTATCAGGGTTTGCTTCTAACCGATGTCGTGGAGATCAACCGGGAAGCTTTGGAATTGGCAGAGCAGCATTATAATAGAATAAGTTCTATGTACGGACAGGGTTTGGTATCGGAATTTGATCTTATTCGGGCAGAGTTAGAACTCCATAAGCTGCAACCTCAACTAATGGAAGCAGAAAACAACTATTCACTCTGGCAGGAGAGTTTTAAAAAACATCTCGGATTAGGTATTGATTATGATCTAACCTTACAGGGAGAGATCGCAGTTCCTCCAGAGATAGAAGTCGAGTTGGATGAGGCAATTGAAAGCGGCAAATCTGAACGCATAGAGCTGTATCTTTCGGGAGCGGTCAGAGATATGTATGAAATCAATTGGCGGGCAGAACGGGGTAATTATTTGCCTAATGTAGCCCTCTCTGCGGAGTATAATCGTTTTTCCAATATAAATAAATTCACTTGGGAACCGGACGATTTCGGTTCTTCTTATCAAGTAATGTTGGGAATACAGATCCCGATCTTCAAAGGTTTCGGAAATCGGGCAAAGACAGCTCAAGCTCGGCATCAGTATAACAAGGCAACGTTGGATTATTTAGATCTCCAAGATATGATAGAATTAGATATCAGGAATGCTTATTTACGATTGGCTCATGCTCAAAAGAATTATGAAACTCAGGTTTTGCGGATCGGTTTAGCAGAGAGAGGTCTGAACATTGCCACTGCTCGTTACGAGAGTCAGGTCGGTATCAATTTAGAGGTATTAGATGCCCAGTTAGAGCATAAAATAGCTCGTTTGGCTTACTTACAGGCAGCTTATGAGATAACCATGGCGCAGAAAGCTCTGCACAAATCAATGGGTATAATATTTTAAACAATAAATCTTTTTTAGGAGTTAGATATAATATGAACAAAATCAGTTTTCTTTTGATGCTCGTTTCCTTGTTGTTTCTCTTAACAGCTTGTGGAAACAATGATGATAACAATATGCGTAATATTGAACAGATCCATCAGGAAGATGGTATTCCAGTCAAGGTTGAGGAGATAGTCTATCAGCCATTTTCGCTGATACTGAGCTACAATGCGAACCTGAATGGGATCAGAGAAACTACAGTGACATCTCTTCTCAGTGACAGAGTTGAAACTGTTTTGGTCAAGGTAGGTGATTATGTTGAGAAGGATCAGTTGTTGTTAACCTTCCCAGAAGATAGTCCCTCAGCACAATATCGGCAGGCAAAAGCGGCTTTTGAAAGCTCTGAACAGACCTATCAAAGAATGAGTGTCCTCTTTGCAGAGGGTGGCATATCGAGACAGGAACTCGATCAGTTAGAGACCATGAAGAGTATCAATCAGGCAAATTACCTTGCTGCCAGCAAAATGATCTATATCAAGGCATCCATAGCAGGTTATGTTACCCAAATAAATTTCAGAGAGACTGAGACAGCTAATTTTGGTGACCCCTTGATCACTATCTCCCAGATAGATAGATATCGTTCGAAGGTCTGGGTTATTGAGAGAGATATCAACGCGGTTAGACCGGGATTAGGAGCTGTTGCTCGCTGGCAGGAACAGGAGCTGCCGGGTAGAGTTGTTCAAGTTGCCCGTTCTATAGACGGTAATCGTCAAGCATTTGGTGTCGATCTGGAATTTGACAATCCAGAGAATTTACTACTCTCAGGGGTAATGGTATCAATAGATATAATAACTTACGGAAATGATAAGGCAATCATTGTTCCGAGACAATACATTCAATCGGATATTGAGGGCGATTATGTGTTTATTGTCGCTAATGGTAATGCGGTTAAAAGATATGTCAAACTCGGAGCTAACGATCGCATGGTTTACGAGATCGCTGAAGGGTTGGCAGTAGGAGATATTCTCATCAAGGAAGGTTCTCAATTAGTTAGTAACGGTATTAAGATAAGAATTGAAAGTTAGGTGAAAATATGTTTTTAGCAAAAGTATCTATCAAAAGACCGGTACTGATCACGATGTTAATCTCGGTTTTCTTGGTCTTTGGAGTTTTAGCATATTTAGGGTTATCCCTCAATTTGATGCCGGCAATTGATTTTCCCTTTGTTGTTGTACAGACTGTCTATGTCGGAGCAGGTCCTCAAGAGATCGAATCCCAGATCAGTCGTCGTATAGAAGATGCAGTTTCCATTATCAGTCAGGTAGATTTTATCCAAACCTATTCAATGGAAAATGTCTCTTTTGTGATGATGCGTTTCAGTATGAGAAAGAGTCAGGAAGTAGCGATCCGAGAAGTAAAAGAAAAAATCGATGCTATCCTGAATGAACTGCCACGAGATGCCGAAAGACCGATTGCTCTAACTTGGGATATCTCTGCTATTCCGGTAATGGATATAGTATTCAGTGGCGAGGTCAGTGGAACCGAATTGTATGATTATGCCGATCAAAGATTAAGAGATCGTTTCTCACAAATAGAGGGTATAGCCCGAGTCGAGATCAGCGGTGGTCAGAAAAGGGAGATCCATGTAGTTCTGAATCGTCAAACTGTAGAACAGAACGCCATATCCTTGCCTCAACTCTCGGGAATCTTAGCTGCTTACAATATGGATATGCCGGGTGGACAGTTTCAACAAAGAGGACAGGAATTTGCCGTTAGATTACAAGGACAAATAGGAGATCTGGAAACTCTTCGTAATCTGGAGATACCAACTATTTCCGGTTTGAGAAAATTACATGAGATCGCAGAGATCATCGATACCGGTTCTGAAATTCGAGAAAGAGCTATCTTTTTTGATAACAGAACAGGGGTTAGAGAAGATAACATCATTCGCTTCAGCTTAATTCCGAGTCCGGAAGGTAACCCGGTTAACATCTCGAGACAAGTACATAGAGAATGGCCTGATATCCTGGCAGAACTTCCGGAAAATATGAAGCTGTATATTGTGACTGATCGAGCCGACTTTATTGAAAGTTCAGTCAACGATACTATGGGAAATATTCTGCTCGGAATACTATTTACCGGTATCCTCTTATTCTTGTTCCTCAATGATCTGCGCTCCACTTTTATTGTCGCTTTGGCAATGCCAACTTCCATAATATCAACCTTTATTTTGATGCAGATCGCCGGTTTTACTTTGAATATGATGACCTTGATGGGATTCTCAACCGCTGTAGGGATCTTGGTTACAAACTCAGTGATCGTACTGGAAAACATCTTTCGTCACAAGAATATGGGGAATACTCGTAAAGTAGCCGCTGATCTGGGCACCTCCGAGATCGCAACTGCTGTAATTGCTTCTACTCTGACCAATATTGTCGTTTTCCTACCCATAGCAACGATGACTTCTATGGCAGGTCAGTTTTTCACCGAATTTGCTCTGGTAGTAACTTTCGCTACTCTGTTTTCTTTATTGATCTCTTTTACTCTTACACCTATGCTGGCATCACAAATTTTGCCACAAAATCAGAAAGATAACCGCTTTAGTAAGAAGATGGAAAAGATTTTCATGAAATGGGAAGCATTCTATAAAAAGATCCTTGGATTCTTGATAAAAAACCGCAAGATCGCGATCTCTTTCGTCGGTTCGGTATTTATTTTGTTAGTCCTGAGTTTCTTTATTGCTGCTGCTGTAGGATTTGAGTTTTTACCATCTCTCGATGAAGGAAATATTAGAGTAGAAGTTGAGCTACCGGAAGGTTATGATCTTTCCGAGACAGCACTTGTAATGGAGCAAGTTAAAGATATTATCTCTCAACATTCGGAAGTAGATTTTATCTTAACTAATATCGGTTCCATCGGTACTCTAAATGTCGGAAGCAACGTAGCTCGGGCAAGTGTCAATCTTATCGCTGCCAAAGAGCGTAATTTAACTACTCGACAGATTGCCGATATATTCATTGAAGATTTATCCGGAATACCTAATACCAAAATAAGAGTTTCAGCCATTTCATCTATAGGCGGTGGAGATTCTCCGATCAACTTTTTTGTAATGGGACAGGATTTAGATCGCTTAGAAGAAATGTCCCAAGAAATCTATGATAAGCTAAAGGATATACCCGGCTTAGCCAATCTAAATACTTCATTAAGACCGGGAAAACCGGAGCTGACTTTCAAACCTAGATTAGACAGGATGTCAGCGGCTGGAGTGACGAGTCAAGAACTGGCTATTAATCTCCGCTCCTCAGTTGAGGGATTAGTCGCAACACAATATCGGGAAGGAGATAGGGAATACGATGTAAAAGTGCTGCTTGATCGCCCTTCTTATGATACTCCGGCAAAAATAGCTGACCTTCCTATTGTTACACAAAGCGGAGTTTATAGTTTTTCTCAGTTAGCAGATTTAGACTTTGCTACCGGCTCCAGTATGCTTTTCCGCAAAGATAAATTTGCTGCCATTGAATTTACAGGGGATCTAACAGGTGGAGCTGTTTTAGGTGACATAACCGGACAAATCAATCAGGTCATCACAAATGAAGTAGAATTACCACCGGGATTTCGTGTAGAATGGGGTGGTGAAAGCCAAATGCTTGATGAAACAATAACAGATATGATCCGAACATTCATCTTGGCTGTATTATTGACTTATATGTTGCTCGCCGCTATCTTAGAGAGTTTTGTCCAACCAATATTTATTCTTGCTACTCTCCCTTTGGCTCTGATCGGTGTTTTTCTGGCTCTCTTTGTAACAGGTCAAACCATGAATATAGTTTCCATGATGGCTATCATCATGCTGGTGGGAATAGTAGTCAATAATGCTATCCTTCTGCTAGATTATACCAATCAACTTGTCCGACGCGGGGATGAAGTCAGAACAGCTCTGCTCATCGCCTGTCCTACAAAATTAAAACCGATAGTAATGGCAACTTTTGCTATAATTCTGGGAATGCTGCCCATGGCTTTGGGAATCGGAACTGCTGCCAGGGAATTCCGGCAGGCAATGGGCATTGTCAGTATTGGTGGTGTAATTGTTTCTGCGCTCTTGACACTATTCATTATTCCATCAGTATATTATTTATTCATTCGAACTAAGCAGGTAGAATAAGTATTTAAGTAACCTCAAGGAAGATTTCAATATGAAAAGGAAGAAAATGATTGCTGAAAAGATCGAACCAATAATGCGTTATTTCTTTATTGTTATAACCATTGCAGCCATTGTTTACAACTTCATTAATTATCAATGGGAGATATTACTCAGTGCCATCCTGACACTCTTACTCTTCCTCTTACCGACTATCTTTTCTAAAAGAACGAAAATCCATATCCCTGCTCTGTTCCAAATAATAATCCTCCTTTTCATCTTTGCTTCTATGTATCTGGGTGAGATCCAGAATTACTTTTACCGGTATAGTTGGTGGGATAGTATGTTGCATTCTATCTCTGCCATTATTCTGGGATATATTGGCTTCTTGTTGATCTATGCCCTCAATAAAGATAAGAATATTCACGTAAAACTCAGCCCCTTTTTCATTGCTCTTTTCACTTTCTGCTTCGCTATGACAGTAGGAGTATTATGGGAAATATTTGAATTTGGTGTTGACACACTATTCGGTGTTAACATGCAGAAAGCACGTAATTTAGAAGAAGTGTACGGGGTTTTCGATACCAGATTAGGGGTTTTAGATACTATGAGAGATTTCATTGTTAATACAATTGGTGCACTTATAGTATCGGTTATTGGTTACTGTTATAGTAAGAAAAAACTGTCCAAAGACATTACCTTTTGGAAACTCAAAGATCAGTTTATCGAAGAGAATCCGGAATTATTTAAAAAATAATCTTACTTTAAAAAGGTTCGAACTCGTTTAATTCCCAATAGTATCTTTCTGCCTCTTTTTGGATGTTGAGAACATCGATGTAATGCTGGGTCTCCCAATGTCCCATTCTGCTGAAAAAGCTTTTCAACTCAGGTTGTTCGGCATCCTGAGCTAAGTTTTTATAGTGTTGTAGAGAATCTTTCTCTAATAAAACAGCTGTAGAAATAGCTGAAAAGAGGGTCTGTTTTTCGCCAATTCTTTTCAGAAATGAATCGCTGAATATCTTTGCTGGATCCGGATCGGGTAGATCTTGTGTATAATCTACTAAATCTTTGTCCTGTTCAATATCATGAGAATAATTCACAAGATAGTTATAATGTTGTTTTTCTTCTTCGACCCTTTCCTGAAAAAATGATCGCACTTCTTCATCTTCAGCACTGTTTAAAGCTTTCTGATAGAGTTCGATACTGTCCCGTTCTGCCATGATTCCTTTTTTAATTGCCTCTAATAATTCAACCTTCTCCATTTTTCCTCCTTCAGTATTCTTTTTCATATCTATTAGATAATATCTAATAGTGTCAATAGCAAATATTTATTCCTCATCTCGGCCTCCTCCTTGTTCTATAAATGGGAACGGCATAAACGACGTTTTTACCGATTTTAAAGAAGAGAAGATGTTATCTCTGATATCTATCTTTGGATGTTGGTCCTGAATTTGGGTAAGAAGGTCTCGCATATACTGGCGCTTGGAGGATATTGATTCTTCGCAAACCGGTTTAGATATCTGCCAACCCTTCTCTTTCTGGAGAGATATTAGCAGTTGTTCTTCAACCAGATAAAGGGGCCTGATAATTTCAAATCTACCTTCAAAAAGAGTTTGCTTTGGTAAGAGAGTACTGATCTCTCTGCTGAAAAGAAGATTGAGCAACAAGGTTTCCACAACATCATTGCGGTGATGACCAAAAACGATCTTCTTGATACCTTTATCGTTAGCATACTCCAGTATTCTCTTCCTTCTCTCTCTGGAACAGACAAAGCATGTATTGAGACTGTTATCAGACTTTTTAATTTGATCATAGATATCGGTCTCGATGACCTCAAGTTTATCTGTAAGGTTATTCTGGGTAATGAAGTCGATACTGAAGCGAGAACTCAATCTGATATGGAGAGCTTCCAGTTTTAGTTGATAATTTTGTAAGAGATGGTAGAGAGCAATTGAGTCTTTACCTCCGGATATTCCTAACAGCACCCTCTCCCCCTCTGAGAAGAGTTGCCATATATCATTTGCATGATCGATCTCACTGATGATTTTCTTTTCTAATCTAGTCATAATAGAACTCCCTGATAAATATCCTGCTGATCCCCTAAATAGTTATGAAAGTAAGCATCAACCACCGATGTGCACAGATTAAAAAAAGGATAAACATAGATGCTCCTACGAAAGGATTAGCAAGGAGAAAAATTGTTTTGAAGATTACATGGTTGATCAACAGGAGTAAAACTTATAGTACTTTTCATATCAATTATCTATCATAATGTATTAAATCGATCAGGTAATACAAAACTGGTGCTGAAGGGGGGACTCGAACCCCCATGGGCAATTCACCCACTAGACCCTGAACCTAGCGTGTCTACCAATTTCACCACTTCAGCTTAAGTTCAGAAAAATAAGAGCCGGTTTTTATCGTCAAGTAAAATGTCTCTCGACGCTATAATCATGCTACCAGTATCTGTTTTGCTGATTCTCTTCATAAGATAAAAACAATAAGTAAAACAAATCCTGCGAGTGTAATGAACTGTATCAGATAATCATGGGCTTTCAGCTTCGATTCGTAAAGATTAGTTCTCTGTTTGGAATATCTGAATCCTTTTAGATCGAGAGCTATAGCCCGATACTTTACATCTGCCAAATTGGTTGTCAGAGCCGGGATCAACAAGGATACCAGAGCAGATAATTTATTTCTGATACTTAATTCTTTCAGATTTATATTCCGTAGATACATCGTCTCACGGTAGGCAATGAACAGGCGATAATAATCGGGAATGAAACGGATGACCGTAGTTACCAGAAAGGAGATCTCGTAGGGTATTCTCCAAGCTTTGAAAGCGAGCATATACTCGGAAGATGAGATGTTAAACAGGAGACCGGCAATCAGGATCAGGTTAATCAACCTCATCCCGACAGATAGACCATACATTACCCCTACATCGGTAACCTTAACAAACCAGATACTCAGATAGACAGCTCCATCTTGTCTGAATAAGATCTGAAGAATAATTATCGCTACTATAGCAAACCAGAAATGCCTTATCCTACCAATTAGCTTACCGAATAGTGATCTTCTGTCTCTTTGTAGCATAAGGAGCAGGATAGCTATAAAAGCCACCATTAGCTGTGTTAAGATGTTTTGTCTGAAAACCGCAATACTAGAAAGCGTTAGAGCTGTTAACAAAATCGTTCGGACATTTATTAGTCTGTGCATACCAACTCTAAGATTGAGAGTTTTTGATTATTTGGCTCTCTCTTATGAAATAGACGCTATTGGTTAATTTATTAAAGAGTTCCGGTCTATGTGTCAGAATTAACATCCCGCTGTTAGTCTCTTTTTTTTCTGCTATTAACTTCATTAACAGTGAGATACCCTGTTCATCGAGAGATGCCGTTGGTTCATCAAGGATCCAGAATTTGTTAGCCAAGAGTGATGAAACAGAGAGCATTGATCTTCTTTTCTGACCGTAACTCAATTCCCAAACAGGTTTGTTGAATAGGTGGGTTATCCCTAATTGATAAAGAGCATTTTCTCTATCCTGTTTTTTCTTTCTATTATCCTCCTCAATAAACCTATTCTGCCAGATCATCAGATCTTCATCGGGTGTAATACCCATAAAATTCCCGATCAGATCTTGCTTTACATAGAGAACTTGATCAATGATCGTTCCCCTTCTTTGCTTGGATAATTCGATATTATCCAGCAAGATCGATCCGGTATAACCCTTTGTTAATCCGGTCAGAATGCGAGCTAATGTTGTTTTGCCGGCTCCGTTCTTGCCAACGATGACAGATATCTCACTTGAGGGTAAGTCAATGTTAACTGCGGAAAAAACATTGATCTCTTCTTCATACGAAAAAGAGAGATTGGAGATGCGATAAATCTTATCCATATTTCAATGCATCGAGATCAATAACTTTAGCTGCTATCTCTCTCACAGCAGGATGGTGTTCAGCGAGGACTATTGTCTTCCCCTCATCCTTCAGTTCCCTTAGATAAGATACAAAACGGTTTATCATATTATCACCTATGCCTGCCGAAAATTCATCAATCAGGATAACAGCGGGTGAGATCGCTAAGATCGCCGCTAAAACTACCAACTTTTTTTCTCCGTATGAGAGAGAGGCGGTAGCTCTTTTACGAAGTTCAACTATATCAAACCTATCAAGAAGATTATCAATTCTTCTTTTTATGTCTTCCCGATCCAAAGCGAGATTTTCCGGACCAAAGGCAATTTCTTCCTCTACAAAGGGCATAAAAATCTGTTTGTCCGGCTCCTGAAAGAGGATATTGATCTCCGTCGCAATCTCTTTGAGAGGTATATTTGATACTGATTCTTGATTGAAAAGAATCTCACCTTTCATCTCCCCACTTATTGCTTGCGGGATTATTCCACATAAGCTATATAGTAGAGTGGTTTTCCCACTACCGTTACTACCTTTGATCAGAATGATCTCTCCTCGATTAAAAGAAAAATTCAACGGCTGCCAGAGAAATTTATCATCACCGGGATAACGAAAAGTGTAGTTATTCAAAGTGAGCATTTTTAGTTACTTCAACTCCACTAAGATAATGTTTTTTAGCCATCTGTTAGGAAAACTGTCCTGCGGAAAAACTAAACGGAATTCACTATAATCAAGAGCTAACAGGACATCTCTGCTCTCTATTTCATCTTTTGAAACTACTATTCTACTGCCATCACGAGCTGTGAAGTAAACTACGCTTATGTCTGCCCATTTGATACTATAATAATTGATCAGATCCTTTACCAGATAACCATAAAATTCAGCCCTGTTATCCATCTTAATGGTCGTTAGGGGTATATTTTCTAAATCGTTGTGGGAAGGATGAATAGTAAGATCTCCCCAAATGATCTGCAGTCCGTTGATATGCTCTAAATCGTGATAACGTATATAGATCAATGATAACAAAACTGCGCTCAAAATAATTAAGACCAGTAAAATGGCTAACCATGCTTTCTTACTGTTTTTCATCTAATACTCCTTGATAGATATCTTCAGAAATATCCGAAAAAATTGCGATAATATCTTCTGCTTGTGCTGTATAGTGAGCTCCACTACAATTTTTCTGATCTTCTTCATAATGACAGTGCATCCCATGATCAGAGAAGATAAAAAAGCTTCCTTTCCATCTGTTTTTCAACTCAGTAATAAAATTGCCTGTTCTCTGAATAGCTTCCAGTACTTCGCTGCTGTAAGGACCAAATCTATGCCCATTATTGTCGATGTCGTGAAAATGGATGAAGACAAAATCATAATCGTTTAAGACTTCCAGAGCAGAGTTAAAGATCCTAACATCGATATTATCATAATGAGCTTGCTTTGTATGTAGTATTTGTTCATAAGGCGAAAAGAAGATCTGCATCTCCCCTTCAATAATAACACCATTTACTCCTGAAAAGAAGAGATCTGCGAAAATCTCTTTCCGCTCTGATAGATTGTCCGGTAATAAATCCCCTGTTCCAAAGGCATAATAGTTATAGATAGTTTTTGGTGGGAAGACCGATCTCATAGGCAAAATTAGCATCTCAGGGAAAGAATTTGTATATCCCATCTCCTCAGCATAATTCCAAAGTTTATAGCCCAAACCGTCAATAAAGATTGCTAAAGTCGGTTTCTCTCCCACAGCTTGTTTTAATTTCGCATTCATATCTAATGCTGAGAGTAGAGGTGGCTTTTCCCAGATAGCTTTCAATAGCTTTCTCTCTTGTTGATCAGGAGAATAGGAAAAGATTAGCTCCTGATAAACAGAGAAATTCTCTGGAGAATCGACTATTCTCCACTCTTCTTCACCGCTACTATATACAAAGAGGATAGAATCAGCTTCTATAGGAACGGTAAATACTTCATCAGATGGATTATAACTACCATAAAAATAACTAGCCCCTTCAGAACCTTGATAATAGATCATCTCCTTGATCAAATCATAGATAGGATAAAAAGATAGTTCCTCGGTATAGCTGAGATGATAAACTCCAAAATGAGAGTTATTGGTCTGAATAACGATCCTTTTAACATCAATTAATCTGGTATTAGTCAGCAGATCAGATAAAAAGAAACCTCTTACTCCTCTCTTTACCTGAAAATCGGCTAAGTTTTCTTCCTGAATAATTATTGTTTTGTTTTGCTCATCGAAGATAAGAATCTCGTAAATCTCCCCTGCGTCGTGTTGTTTTAAGATATCAACTAAATTCCCTGTTTCCCGGATCAAGCTAAAGGTTGCTTCTCCCCCATAGATTTCATAACCGGCAAATTCGTGGAAGTAGTGATAAATGACTAAACTCAATACAATTAGGAACAATAGTATTCCTATGATCAAGAAAATTCGCTTCATTAATCACTATCTCCTTCTGTTTCTCTTGTGAGTAGTTCGAACCGGTGTTTTTTTAATTGTTTTATGATAGCATAGCTAACTATTCCACCTCCAATACCTGAAATCAAAGCAGTTGTGAGAGATATTGCCAATGGAATCGTCGGTAATCTCATTATGAGAAGTGCTACCAGTAACGATCCGACAAGATTAGCACCGGCGCAGATTGTTGTCTGGGCAATGACAGAACTCTTATCTCGAAAGAACAAAGCAACAACCTCCACAGCAACTCCCGGTGCAGTATAGATCAGAATGCTCATCACCCCATGATGACCAAAATGACCAATGATCAGAGTAACTACACCTTGGACAAATGCAGTTAAAATTGCCGAACCTTTACGGGGAACCAATACAACTATCAAACCGAACCAGAGCATATAGAAACCACCCGCTAAAGAACCGCCGGGGATCAGTAGTGGTGCAGAAACCAGATGCACAATAGGGGTAATAACCGGCTTTACCGCTAAACCGAGAGCCGCTATTATCGCTATGATAATCAAATCCTGAGTCGAAAATTTACTCAACCAACGTGACAAAGTAACCTCTTTTAATTTCTATACTATTATCTCAAAGAAAGAAGATCCAGGAAGTGTTCATATTTGCTTTTTTCACCTTTCCAAAATCTTCTCTTCTTAAAGAAGAACAGGGGAGGCAAAGAAGTTTCCCTCTTTACCCTATCGGCAACTGATCATTCCAAATGGGTTAGACCATATTGCTCGGCGTTACTGCTTCATATTTTATCAACCCGAAATGTCAACTAAAATAAGTATTGAATTCAGAGAAGTGTAACTAATTTTTGTTGAAATTATTGCTATAGCAACTATCTTATAATAAGATTGCTTATGATTCTAAATCCTCTGTAGATTAACAAAATCATCTCTTGATAAAAATTAGAACTAAGCCCAAAATGAGCATCGATTAATAGGATAAGGGCATAAATAAATAACTTGACAAATTGGCTTATGACAGTTAACTACAGGCATCTTTGTGGGTGATGAAATAATAAGGAGGATATGCTATGAAAACTATCTTATTAGTACTCTTATTGTCGTTAACGACATGTTCATTATTTAGTGAGTGGACTCACCTTGGCCTTTCTAATCACTTTGTACTCGATTTGACAATCTATGAAGAGTATCTTTATGCAGCAACAGATAATGGTATCTATAAAAAGAACATCGATCAAGAAGACACCTTATGGGTTCATCTGGGATTAGAAGAACAATATGTTAATTGTCTTACAGTATTGAACCATGAAACTATAATTGCCGGAATGAGTTTCTTAAATTCCGAACACCCTATTCTTCGAACCGATAATGGCGGAATATTGTGGTATCCTTTTTCTGAAGGGATAGATCCCGATGATTTTTACTTTCAAACTCTATCTATAGACTATCATCCGGAAACTCCTCATATAATATTTTCTACCGGTATATCTTATGTTCTCAGATTGATTGAACCCTCTAACATATGGGAATTAGTAGCCGGAGACTGGAGTATGATAGCTTTAGGATATCATTTTGTAAAAATTCACCCTGAACATCCTAATCTTATCTGAGTTGGCGGAGAATATGGTTCTTTGACCCCATTTCTGTTAAAATCTTATGATGGTGGTGATAACTGGTTAGAATTCAACCTTGCTACATTAGTTGGCGGAGATAATGCCTCTGAATCTATAGCATTCGATCCTGTTGATGATCAAACACTTTATGTTGGTATGGAAGGCAGAGTGATTAAAAGTACTGATGGTGGTTATAATTGGACTGTAATGATGGAAAGTGAATTTGATATCTGGGGAATGGCTGTCAGCAAACATAATAATCAGATCGTCTATGCTTCATCGCATCAAAGATATGTCTATGAAGATTTTCTCCTTTATATTAGTTCTGATAGTGGAGAAACTTGGGATGTGGTAAACGGTGGATTCGGCAAAAGAATGACTTATAGTTTAGAATACCGTGCTCTTGAAGGATTAGATGAACTGTTTCTTGGCACTATAGGAGACGGCGTTTTCAGATACAGAAATGAGATAGATGAGGTCTCTACGGAAGAAGAATTTATTATCCCGAGCAAATCTTTACAGATAACGAATTATCCGAATCCCTTCAACTATCGAACTACAATTCGGTTCAGTCTTCCTGAATCGGCGAATGTCAATCTCTCTATATATTCTATTAAAGGGAACCGTATAGTAACCCTTCTTGATGATTCTTTACAAAACGGAGACCATTCTATCGTATGGGATGGAGCAGATAAAAAGGGCAATCTCTTACCAAGCGGGATTTACTTCCCTGTGTTAGAAACAGAGACAGAAAAAACTATAGGGAAAATGCTGCTATTGAAATAGATCCTTCCTATGAATGACTTCGTCGAGCTCGGAAGCAGCCACGAAGAAGTGTTTTCCTCGGTCTTTCTGCAACAAAAAGTTTGACTCAATTTCTTGCTATTTAATAGTAATCAGCAATTATTATTAGAGAGATTCGAATAGGAAAAATATGCTTAAAGTCGCGATAACCGGAGCCAATGGTTTTGTTGGTAGTAACTTAGTAAAATATTCCCTTGAAAAAGGGTGTCAGGTTACCGGTTTAGTCCGACACACTGCCAATTTGTCCTTATTACCTAAAAACTATACAGCAACTAAAGTTGACTATTGGGATAGTGAACAGGTTAAATCTGTTTTGCATGATCAAGATATCATCGTTCATAACGCAGCCATAACTCGAGGTAAGAACTGGCAGCAATTCTATCAACAGAACGTTGAACTTACTAACCATTTAGTAAAAATATTCAATGAGATCCAGTCGCTCAAGCAATTCGTCTTTATCAGTAGTCAGGCAGCAGCAGGAGTATGTACAGGAACTGCCGGGAAGAGAGAACATGAGGAGTGTTTACCTGTCAGCTATTATGGTAGAAGCAAACTGCTGGCAGAAGAAGAGATAATGAATAACTGTCGTAAGAATTGGACAATAATCAGACCTGCTTCTGTTTTCGGTGCAGGAGATGCAGATTTCTTGCAGTATTTTAAACTCGTTCGCTCCGGTATATCTTTTATCATTGGTTTTCGACCGAGATACATCAGTCTCATTCATATCTCCGGTCTGGTTGATATGGTATACAGAACTTTCGATAATCCCCAAGCTTTTAATGAGATCTTTTTTGCTTCCTGCAGCTCATTTTATAGCTGGGAAGATTTCATCAGCGCTTTAGAAAAAGCAATGGGAAAGAAAACTTTACGTATTAGAATTCCTGAATTTCTTGTCTATCCAGTTGCCTTGTGGGGAGAAGTTAAAGGGGGGTTAAGCAAGAGAGCTGCTTTGATCAATTTGCAGAAGGTAAGAGAAATGAAAGAAGGAAATTGGATCTGTGACGTTGGAAAAGCTAAAGAATCTCTCGGATTTGATTTAGAGAGTAACCTTACAGAAGAGTTGCGACAAACTTATGAGTGGTATAAGGAACAGGGTTGGCTATGAAGAAGTATCTGATCATTTTAACCTTTATCACAATACTATCGATTATCCTTAACATCTTCCCAACTCAATTATATGCTTGTATCAGATGCGAGATCCTCGCTCAACTTGATAATTCGGAAATTGTCCCCCCGCAAGTTATTAATCGTACCCCTCTTTATTATCCGCAAGAGTTGCAAGATGAATTGATCATGGGCAGAGTTGTATTAGAGGTTACTGTACTGGCTGACAGTACCATTGGTTATATTGGTATCATAGAATCTGTCCCCGAACTGGATAGTCTGGCAATAGCTAACGTTATGGAATGGACTTTTGAGCCGGCTTACAGAGACGATGAACCGACCATCGGGTTGTTAACTGTCGAAGTCAATTTCATCCCTGATTTTTTGGAGATAGACGAAGAGATCGCCTTAGCCGACACAATCATGATAGATACGGCAGAGATAGAAAGATTACAGGACAAGATAGAAAAATTCATTGATACGCGTCAAGAACCGATCAATCATTCTTTGAATCTAGTCAACGAACCATTTTATTGTGAAAATTATCATATCATATCATGGCAGAGAAGAGTACCGTATATCAAGAGAGACAATTTTTCCATAATTCCGTCACAAACTCTGTCTTCTCATATTTTCCAGAATTACTATCCCCTTTATAAAGCAGATGTTTCAAAACATAGCTGGTCTTTCAGTTCAACTGAATATACTCTTCCTGTTACCTTTATTGAAGGTTATGCAGGAATCGGGTTTCTTGATATGGACTTTGCTCATATCAATCTGGGAAAGAACAACGCTCTAAACATTGACGATCTGCAGATCTGGGCTACGCTTCTTTTTCAGGATGGATTCTGGATGGGGGTTAATGAAAAAAGCACCAATTTAGCAATTAACTTGAAATATCCTTTGGGAAGACATAGGTTCTATTGGAACTCTCTCTTTATCAGTCAGGATATCCCGCCGGTAAAAATCAGCAACCAATATGAGTATATTACCAATCTTCCCTATGAAGAGAAGATCAATGAACATTCAGTATTTTGGGAAAATCCATATCTTAATTTAGGTTTAAGGTATGAAACTATGGAATACCGTAAGATACCAGAAATAGAAAGACCAGAGAGGACTCTTTATCAATTATTGCTCAACCGTACTTTACATTGGCGAAATCACCGGATCAATCTCCAATACGAATATTTTGATATTGATGAGACAGAATTCTTTAGTTATCCATATCTGACTACAAAACATAAAGATATAAGAAAAATCTGGTATAGCTACGGTAGTGATCAGATAAAATTTGAAACAGAAGCATTTTCCGGTATGGGATTTAATTATCATTCCCACAGCCAATTGAGTTACCACCCAGCTGAATTGTACTCCGTTGGTCTAGGATTGTTAGATAGTGAACCGAGATTCAATCAACAAAATAGTGTTAGTACACTGATCAAAAACGATCTTTATGCAACATTGAATATCAATACATCATTTGGGCACTTCAAAACATCATTTGGGCAGAGGAAACAGAGGCAATACGGATTATCATATCATTACTTGGATGATTTTCTTGATCCGGAAGAAGAACTGATAAGTTCAGGAAATGAAAAGACTGTAGATTTATCTACACCTTATGTAAGTGGAGAATTTGAAGTGACCCAAAGCTTGGGAGTTACCGATTGGTTATTAGCTGGTTTTGTGACGTCAAATGTGAATAATGAACTCGATTATCTGCCTCGTTGGTATGGTAAAACAAATCTGGAATGCCGTTATAACCTACTGCATAATAATGCTATTACAGCAGGATTGATATATCTTCATACAGAAGAGTACTATACGCCAATCCGTAAAGTACCGGCAACTAATGTCCTTGATGGTTATATTAGAATCAGCATCACTAGATTATTCGATATTCAGGCAGATGCTAAGAATCTTCTGGAGACAGATGCAGTCTTTGGTTATCCTGTAGCCGGGATTCACTGGAATTTAGGAATTCGTTGGTTCTTCTTTAACTAAATAAAACCCTAAGCTTTGTTAATCACCCACCATGTGCCAGATGTATGATCTGCACAGAAGAATCATCAGGGATTTCTCTACTTTCATATTCTTCCGGTGGTACATATTCTTCGTTCAGATAAATACTGATCAAACTATAATCATAATTCATTTTTTTTAGTATATCTTTTATTGTCAGATCCTGTTGCCAGTTTAGTTTATCTCTATTATTGATAGTTATCATTTAAACTCCTTCTGCATGATGATCTCAATGACTGTATTTGCCTGCATATTGGCAACTAACGCAACTCGGGCAGAGCAGAGTCCATCTTTCATATCTGATCTTTGATCACCACAGACATAGAGATTACCGATACGAACCATTTTTAATTCGTTGCTCTTGCCATAACCGGCTACTCCGCTACCACATACCAATGGGATCTCTTTGTGATGACGAGACCAGCTGTCAATGAGCCAGTACTTTCTGTCTGCCAAGTCAAACGCTTCTACCATTACATCTATATCAGAGAAAATCTCTACGACATTTTGGGGAGTAAGTTCTTCATTTATCGTCGTTATCTTCACTTCCGGATTTATCCGCTGTATGATTTCTTTTAATGCTTCGGTCTTCATTTTACCTATATCATCCAAAAAGAAATACTGACGATTTAGATTAGATAGTTCCACTTTATCGAAGTCAGCAAGAAGTATCTCACCAATGCCTGCTCTGACAAGACTAACAGCTATATTGGTTCCTAAACCACCACACCCTGCTATACCAACCTTGTTGGCTTTTAGCTTCTCTCTCATCTTGGGAACATTTCTTAAGAATAAATCTTCGATATTCATCGCACTCTACCCCTGATCGGTTTTATTCTTTTCCTTTTTTTATGTAACTTAGACTTCAATCTGTACCTTTTCTCTGATCTATTGAAATGGTCGAACAATCTCGACTAATTCAGGCAGATCTATTCCTAATTCTTGTAATCTCTCTATTTTAGGAATTCCTTGCTTATTCCAACCACGTCTTTCATAGGCAGCATCCATTAACTTATTATATTGATCAAAGCGATGTTTACGGGTCATCTCCATCTTTTCTGTTAGGGATAGTTTTGTCGGATCTACTCCCAGATTTTCTTGAAGTTGTTTATCATAACGATCTTCTCTGGATAGGTATTCCTCCTCTGTAACAGGACCCATAGCCCTGTAAGGTGGCATGTCATCTTCTCTTTTGCCATAACCCATCATAACGCTCATAACTCTTTGCAAGTTATGAACTCTTGCTGACTGATCTAACATCTTCTGTTCATCGAGCTCCTTACCAGTCATCCCTTCAAAGAACTTCCAGTAATTTTCTACGTGATCTGGTATTTTTGCCGCTACTTGCGGCGGATATTTTTTTGCATTGTCGGCAGGGACTACATCGTTCCAGACAATTTTACAGAGACCCATCAAGCCAAACCAAGTTCTGAACAGCGGGAAATAATATAACGCTTCTGCTTTATCCTCGAATGTCGGTATTTGGTTATTGACCATATCCATAAAGATCAGCCAAGCTTCATCGTGCTGAGGACCTTTAACAGCCATAGCATAACCACCCTGTTGGGCTAATGATTCTTTGCTGACATATTCCGAATACTCGAGACCTTTTACTTCCATACCAATATCGTGCAACCATTGAGCTCTATCAGGATATTTCTTCTGGAGCTTTTCTTTCAGATATCTAATGCCCTGTCCCAATTCTACTCCGAAACCTTCTCCGCGTGACATCTCATGCAAGCATTCCAGAACTGCATCTCCGTTGCCGAAATTGAGTTCTTTGCCTCCGGTATCCTCTTTTGTGAGTATCCCAGCTTCATAACATTCCATAGCAAAGGCAGTTGCTGTTGCCATGGATATTGTATCAATTCCGTAAGTATCGCAGTAGAAATTGAATTCTACAACAAAATCGGGATCGAAACAACCCATATTCGTACAACCTGCTGCTGTTTCATATTCCGGTCCATCAACTACAACTTTGTCTCCCTTATAAGGACCTGTTTTCAATTCAAATCCATCTACTGCCTTAGAGCAAGCCATAGAACAACCACGCCAACAGGCATCTGCATGTTCCTGAGTAAAATACTTCTTCCTCAAAACGATGGAATCTGTTTTGGGTGTATCGGGATGAGAACCATACTTGAAATTATGAACCGGTAACAGATCATATCGGTCCATAACCTCTACGATATTTGCTGTTCCCACTTCACGCATGCAACATTGATGGCTATCAAGAGTTGCCATTTCGGCATTGACCTTCATTCCGTGATCACGAATGAGTTTTGGATCAACGGGATGATTCATATCATCAATGATCTCTATAGCTCCGGTTGGGCAGACATAAGCACATGAAGTACAGCCGATACAGTGTTTATCTACCTGTCCAAAAGGCATAGTTATATGACGCTTTATTCCTCTTCCGGCAAAATCTATTATTCTTTCCAAGATGAATTCTTTACACGCACGGACACACTTACCACATAAGATACATGCTTTATCGCTTTCTTCTGTCAACTCACTTCTGAATTTTGATCCGTCAGTTACTCCGCATTGTTTAGCAGCATCTTGTACCACTTTGACATTTGGCCATCTACCTAAATACATCTCAGCTAGTTTCTGGCGATGCTGTTTAACTCGCTCTGAATCTGTCCAAACTTTGATGTTTTCCCTAACAGGGTAATTACAAGAGGTGACTAACCTTCTCTTCCCTTTCACTTCTATCTCACATACACACAATCTACAAGAACCGTCCGGAGTTAAGTCTTTGTGATAACATAATGTAGGAACTACTATTCCAGCAGCTAATATTGGTTTAAGTAAAAAAGTATCCAGTTGAACTTGCAGTTCTTTTCTATCATTTACCAGTATTGTGACCATTTGATTACTCATTATTTCACCTCCACAGCATTAAAATTACAAACTTCGTAGCAGATACCACATTTAATACATTTTTCTTGATCTATAACATGCAATTTCTTGGTTTCACCTGTTATAGCAGCTACAGGGCAATTGCGGGCACATAACGTACAACCGGTGCAGTGCTCTTCACTGATAGAATATTTGATCAGTGGTTTACAAACTCCGGCACGACACTTTCTTTCTCGAATATGTTCGATATATTCATCCATGAAATAGTTCATTGTACTTAGTACAGGATTGGGAGCCGATCCTCCTAACTGGCATAAGCTGGCATCTCTGATAGTATCCGATAATGACCTTAACTCCTCGAGATCTTGTTCTTTTCCTTCGCCGTTGCAAATTCTCGTAAGAATCTTATTCAGAGCAAATAGCCCCTCACGGCATGGTGTACACTTTCCGCAAGATTCATCTATCAGGAAATCGACAAAGTATCTCGCTACATCCACCATACAGGTTTTGTCATCCATAACAATCATTCCACCGGAACCCATCATTGAACCTGCAGCAGTTAAAGAATCAAAGTCAACCGGCATATCGAGTTTACTAGCTGGCAAACAACCACCGGAAGGACCTCCTGTTTGTACTGCCTTAAACTCTCTATTATTAGGTATTCCTCCGCCAATTTCTTCGATAATCTCTCTCAAGGTTATACCCATAGGGACTTCAACTAAACCGGTATTGTGAATATCCCCTACTAAAGAGAAAACCTTGGTACCGGAAGAACCATTCCAAGGGTTCTCGCTAACATCTCCGCTACCTATTTGGGCAAACCATTCAGCTCCTTTAGTGATTATTACCGGAATATTAGCCCATGTTTCCACATTATTAAGAACTGTCGGTTTATCACGATAACCAACTTCAACATTATGAACATACTTGGCTCGCGGCTCACCTGCCATACCAGACATCGAAGCCATTAAAGCACTCGATTCACCACAGACAAATGCTCCGGCTCCACGATGGATATGAATATCAAAGTCGATACCCTTTTGGAGGATATTTTTCCCAAGTAACCCATATTCTCGGGCTTGTTCAATCGCCTTCTGCAATCTCTCCATTGCCAGTGGGTATTCTTTTCGGATATAGATAAATCCCTCTTTCGCACCCACAGCTATAGCTCCGATTATCATCCCTTCCAGAACAGTATGAGGATCAGTTTCAATTATACTTCGGTCCATATAGGCACCGGGATCCCCTTCGTCTGCATTACAGACTATATAGATTTCTTCATTCTTATTTTGGGCAGTTTTATAAGCAGTTTCCCATTTCCAACCTGCAGGGAAACCACCGCCTCCTCTTCCGCGAATAGCAGATTTCTTAACTAAATCGATAATATCTTGTGGTGTAAGTTCTGTCAGAGCTTTCTTTAGTCCCTGATATCCATCACGAGCTATGTAATGATCAATATTCTCCGGGTCAATTAACCCTTTGTTTCTTAATGCTATTAAATACTGCTTAGTAAAGAACTGGATATCTTTCATCTTTTCATTAACTTCACCGCTGAGTGGATCTTTATGCAGGCATCTCTCTACTACAACACCATTACTAAGGTGGGATTCAACTATCTCTTCCACATCTTTCAATTTTAGTTTTTGATAAAAGATCCCATCCGGTTGCACTACACAGATAGGACCAACGGCACAGAATCCGTTACAACCTGTTCCAACAGTCAGATAGTCTTCCGAAAGATTATGTTTTTTAAGTTCCTCCACGAACTTATCTCTAATCGTCATACCACCGGCAGAAACGCAACCTGTACCAGTACAGACCATCAACATCCCTTTATAATTTGCCCAGCGCTCTTTTTCAGAACCGGCAATTTTTGTCAGATCATCAATACTTATATTCTTCATCATTTCTGTTCTCCTTCTCTTTGATCTGTTTCAGGGTCTTTGATCAACCGTTCGACATCTTTTACCTGTACATTACCTACTACCTTTTCACCAATTTTGATGACCGGCGCAATACTGCAAGCACCCAGACAAGCAACAGCTTCTAAGGAGTATTTTTTATCTTTCGTTGTTTCACCACACTTAATACCTAAGATCTGTTCGAAACGGTCAATAATTCGGGCAGCACCTTTTACATGACAGGTAGTTCCCATACAGACCTGAATATTTAATTCTCCTTTTTCATCCAAGGAGAGTGATTTATAGAAAGTTGCTATATGATAAAGGTAAGCTTTAGGTTTGCCGGTCTCTTTATTGATCAGATCAATCGCTGTCTGAGATATATGTCTGAACTCTTGTTGGATGTCCTGCATCATCTCTATGACATATTCCTCATCTTTATGCCATTTATTGATTATGTCTATAATCTTGGTTATATCTCCTTCATCTTCTTGAATAGATATCTTTTCAGGACGTAACAGATGGGCAACTTTGCTCTCTTCAATACGCCAAGCGGGAGTTATATCAAGGTTCTTGGCTACTATAGCTTTCAATCCTTTATCACGAAATACCATGCCAATGCCACCACGTCCGGCCTGCTTAAACCTCGTTACTCCTCTTCTCCAATCCCAGAATGAGAAGTTAAGCATAGCTATTCGAGAATAAGCGGCAGCACTACCAGAAGAAACTACAGCAACATTACGTTTGTCTAACTCATTATCTGCGTACATCTCAGTTAGCTCTTCAGCTAAGATATGTGAATCGAGATGTTCTTCCGGAGCTGTTTCAATCCTGATCTTCCCTTTGGCAGCATCAATAACCAATACAACATCTTCTTCTGCTTTCCCTATGACCAACAAAGCATCAAATCCAGCAAATTTCAAATAAGGTCCAAAATATCCACCGACATTACTGTCGATCATAATATTGGTCAGTGGCGATATTGCTGTAACTAAGGTTTTCCCGGAACCCGGAAAAGATGTAGTACCACCTAAAGGACCCGGCGAGAAGCAAATAGGGTTCTCTGGACTATCCCAACGAGTTTGAGGGGTAATCTCCTTAAAAGTTAACCAAAGATCAAACCCTTTTCCTCCAACCCAAAGATCCTTCATCTGTTCGGTAACCAGTTGAATAGTGACCTCTTTTTTCATTAGATCTACCCGCAGATAGCGATTGGCGTATCCTTTATCCAACTCAACTACATCAAAGGAGTACTCTAATAATATGTTGTGTTTCTCTTGCATTTTGGCAATTTTAGATTTCATCACTTCTAATGCCATCTTATGGCCTCCTTATCTATTTTTTATTTTCTTAATTTTATCAGGTTCTATCCTTTAGATTGAAGCTCTGTATTCAAGATGCTGAAAATTACTATGAATTTGTAATGAAACCCTTCTTAATAAACAGTCTTAACGTCAAGGGATTTTCCCCCTGAATCAGGTAAACCCTTAACAGAGAGGATAATTATGATAGAAGGTGTAAAGGTAAAATGTCGATCGGTATAACTAAAAAGAGATATTTTCTCTAAAAATCTCTGTAAAAACCTAAATTAAACTCTTTTGATAGAGTCTGAATCTTTTATATACTTGTCCACCTACTCTTTCCATTTCAGCTCTGACTTTTGTATTCGTCTCCATTTCGTGATGGCTGTCTATGTATTCATAACCGGTGGCAATAGCTGATGTTAGCATGTGATAACCCATCAAAATATCAACTCCTTTACCTCGATAAGATTCTTTAATAGCACCGAGATATACATCGAGCTTTTTCGCTTTTCTCCGAGCTGATAGAATATGATAAAAACCGAAGGGAAAGAGTCGTCCTTTTGCCTTAATCAAACCCTTTGCTAAACTAGGAATTCCAATAATAAAGCCAACTACATCACCTTGATTATTGACAGCGATTTTGACAAATCGGGGATCTATAACAGGAATATATCTTTTCGCTAAATGTTTCATTTCTTCTTCGTCGAGTTCGGAATAACCATAGATATTGATAAAACACTCATTCATTAAACGGAATATTGGCACTATGTATCTCTTCAGAGCTTTTCTTTTTTGAAATTCAAGGAGTTTTACTTCTTTGTATTGCTTCACTCTCTCATAAACTTTCCGATAAAAATCAGTCATAGCGTTCTTCAAATCTATTTTATAAACTACATAATCCATCTCTTTGCTATAACCTAACTGCTCCAGATGGTAGTTAATATAGGGGAAGTTCTGATAAGTGACCAGATTGGGAATATGTTCAAATCCTTCGATCATAAAGCCTTCCGGATCCTCTTCAGTCCATCCCATCGGTCCGATGATTTTCTCCATTCCTTTCTTTTTCGCCCAGTTTTCAATAAAATTTAGCAGAGCTCGGGTAACTTCAATTCTATCAGGAGACTCCAGATGAGTAAACCGCACATTAATCAAGTTTTGTTTTTCATTGTAGCGTTTGTTAATTATCCCTCCAATCCTGCCAATAATCTGATCTTCTTCATATGCTAAAGCAAAGATCGTATCACAATAGGAATGGGATAAGTTCTGTTTAGGATCAAGTAGCTTTTTTTCTTCAGAATGGATAGGTGGAACCCAGTTAGGATGATCTTTATGCAATTTCGCCGGTAACTTGACAAATTGATTAACCTCTCGTTGAGATTTTATCTCTCGGATTTCAATCGACATACTTTCCCCTTCATAAGATTAATGATTATTTTGTAGAATAGAGTTCGAGAATATTACCATTGGGATCAGCAAATTGCGCACAAACACCAAGATTTCCCCCTAGTGAATACGTTTCTTTGATGATCACTCCCCCATATTGTAAAATTTTATCGGATACTTCTAGTATATCATCCACTGTAATAGAAAAACTGAGACTATTGATGGATGGTTTTAAACTACTATCCAAAGCACCACTGATGTTACCGGCTTTAAACAGAGTAAAGGATTCGTTGTATTCTGTTAATTGAAAGTTAAAAACATTACTATAAAAAATGCGGGCTTTTTGAATATCTGGAGCCGGTATAACTAACCATTCTATAGAGTATAGTTTCTTCTTATAATCCATCACACCGCATAATCACTAGTTCTAAAGGGAAATTATTTATCTTATTTTCATTGGAAAAACGATGATCAGGAAATAAACTTTTTCATGGTAGAAACGGCTTCTGCAAGACCTGTGAATACTGCACGAGAGACAATGCTATGTCCAATATTATACTCTTCTATTATGTTTAAGGCAGTTAATCCAAACACATTATGGTAATTTATGCCATGCCCCGCAACAACTCTCATGCCTGCAGATTTAATAGCTTTACTTGCCTTGTAAATCCTTGCTAGTTCATTTTTAATATCTTGTTCATCTTTAGCATTGGCATAAGTTCCGGTATGTATCTCTACTGCTTGGACTTTTAGTCTATCAGCAGTTTTTATTATTTCTAGATCCGGTTCGACAAAGAGACTTACCTCAATTCCGTTATCTATAAGCTCTTTGATGCTATCTTCCAATCCTTTTATATTGAGATTCAACCCCCCTTCTGTAGTGAGTTCTTCTCTTTTTTCAGGTACAAGCGTGACCGTATCCGGTTTAATTGATTTAGCTATGGCTATAAGTTCTGTAGTCAGTGCCATTTCCAAATTCAGTTTTGTTTGTACTATACCTCGCAGCATCTTAACATCCCTGATCTGGATATGTCTTCTATCCTCTCTTAAATGAACAGTAATCTGGTCTGCCCCGTTTTGTTGAGCAATAAGAGCAGCATGTAAAGGTTCAGGTTCAATGCCCAATCTTGCCTGTCTTATGGTAGCAATATGATCAATATTAACACCTAATAAAGCCATCTTAAAGAGCTCCTTTCTTGAGTTTAAAACCGAAATATTCTTCATTGATATAGATATCTGCTTTATCCCTTAGATCTTTGATATGTCTATCTACTTCCAACTCATATTCAATCTGGCATAATCTCTTTTTTAGAGGTTCTTTTACCTCATCAAACGAAAGCGTACCCGGTTCTTTGCGTTCGGTAACCATAATTATATGATAGCCATGTTTTGTTTTTACCGGTTGGCTGATCTCATTTACTTTCAAATTAAAGGCAGTCTCATCGAATTCTTTGACCATCTTACCTTTGACTATATACCCCAGATCTCCTGCCTGACAACAACTTGGACACTCAGAACACTTTTTCGCTACCTGGTCAAAATCTTTAGGATTTTTAATCTCTTGTCGTAATTCCTCAGATCCTGCCAATCCCTTGTCTAAGGTTGTCAGGATATGTGAAACTCGAATCATCAATTCTGTATTGAATAGTAGGATATTTTTTTCATAAAACTCTCGAAGATATTGATCATCCACATCAAACTCTTTTGAAACACAACTTTCCAAATAACGTCGGACTAGAATCTTATCATACAGTCTCTGTAACATCTGTTCATGGGTCAATCCAGTTGATTTGAGAAACTCTTCATACTCTTCAGAAGTTTTAAAACACATTTGGAAGTTTATCATCTCCTGTTGTACTTCATCTTCTGAAACACTCAGATTCTGAAGTCGTGCTTCTTCTAATATTATGGCACCGCTAATGAGATTATCTAAGGCGATTTCTTTCATTTGGGCATTAACTTGCTGTCGATTTTTTTCTCGGAGCAATCTGTTCAATTCGGCCAGAAACTCTCTTTCATCAATATCGTAATTGTTGACACTGGCAACAATCATTATTTACCTTCCTTTATATTTTTGTTCCAAAAAAAACTAACATAATTAGCTTCTTTCTACTCAAGATAATGCTTTATCTTCACTTTCCAAGAAATATTTGATCCTGTCTAGCAGGTCATGTACTTTGTAGTCGGTAATATGAATAATCATATCGAAAAAAACCTTTCTATACCACGTTAATTGACGTTTGGCATAATTGCGAGTATCTTTCTTTGCTTCTTCCAGACAGGTAAGAAATGAAGTATTCTCCTTAATAAAAGGAATGAATTCTCTATACCCTACAGAGGTAATCCCCGGATCATCTTCACTATATCCGGCTTCTAATATTTGCTTTATCTCATTGATCAATCCATCTTGGATCATCTTTTCTAGGCGACTGTTTATTCTCTCATAAAGTATTTGGCGGTCTTCCGTAACCATTATCCTGCAAGTATTATATTTCTTTTCAATTTTTTCTTGATTCTCCCAATGTTCTCCAAGGCTTTTACCGGTAGCAATCCATACTTCTAATGCTCTCTTGATGCGATAACTATCATTCTGATGGATCCTATCTGCAGAATTAGGATCAACATTTAACAGCATTTGAAATAGATAATCTGTCCCTTTGCTGTCTTCTAATTCTTCCAGATCAGTACGAATTTTTTCAGGTATTTCTGGTGCCGCAAAAAGCCCTTCCAGAAGTGATTTTATATAAAACCCAGTACCACCACAGATTATGGGAATTTTCCCTTCAGAGTTTAGTTGTTTTAGTATTGTATCGGCATCAGAGGAAAATTGACCGGCACTGTATTCTTCATTGGGTTCAACAATATCAATTAAGTGATGTTTTATCCTTTCTCTTTCTTGCTTCGTTGGTTTTGCTGTACCAATATTCATGTAGCGGTAGATCTGTCTTGAATCCGCAGATATGATTTCTGTCTCCAAAGCTTCTGCTATCTGTATAGCTAAAAAGCTTTTCCCTGCTGCTGTCGGACCTTCTATGATAATTAAAGGGATCATATTCTTTTGAATTTTCTCTCCAAATCGGTGAGAGTGAATTTTATCAGTACCGGTCTGCCGTGTGGACAGAAATAAGGAACCTGACAGGCAAAAAGATCGTTTATAAGTTGCAGCATCTCTTTGCGGGATATTTTATCTCCTGCCTTAATAGCGGCTTTACAGGCTACTGCTTTGGCGATACTGTCTCGAAAATCTTCTGTTTCTTTATATTCATCTTGTAATTGAGATAGAATTTCAATAAACACCTCTCCCCCATCCCAGTTACCCAATTCTACCGGGATTTCATCAATAACAACCGAATCCCCACTAAAAGTTTTCAGAGAGAAGCCAACCATATTGAATAATTCCGGATTTTCTTCTAACATAATAGAGACTGTCGGTCTGAGTATTGGGGGTATATCAACAACAATCGGAAAAAGCATCTTTTGCGATTCTGCAGGTACTCCGCACATCCTATGGAAAACTTTTTCATAGATGATCCTTTCATGGGCAGCATGTTGATCGATCATGATCAAACCATCCTCACTCTGAACTAAAATATAGCTGTTATGTAGCTGCCAAGGGTTAACAACCTCTTCTTCAGGAGGTAGATAAAGATCCGCAGGAATAGCTCTCTGTTCCAACGGTGCTATATTTACTGTCGTCCCACCCTCTGAAGCATCTGATTTAAAGATATCGGGTTGATACAGCTCATTCAGAATGACATTCATCTGCCTGAGTTCTTTCTTATTGGCTTTCTTGGCAAGCATCTGCTTTTCAAGGATACTTGGGCTTCCCCCCTGATATGTTAGATCAAACTTTTCTTTGGCGATCTTGAACTTGCTCTCCTGATAGCCCAATAAAGCTTGAATAATAGTAGATTTAAGATAGCTATGCACGAGATGCGGATCTCGGAATCTAACCTCTAACTTAGCCGGATGAACATTAAAGTCTATCAACTCAGGATCAATGTTCAAAAATAGGATATATGGCGGTGTTTTCCCCTGTTGATAGATGCGATACTTTTTTATAAACGGCTCATAAGCTGCTCTAATAGAATGAATTACGATGCGGTCTCTAATAAATCTGCCATTGATAAAGATATAGCGGTAATCATCATAAGTACCTTTTGATTCCTCTAAACCGGCAATATATCCATTGATCTCTACTTGGTCACTTTTTGCTGAAATCTTCACGAAATCCTGTTTGTAAAAACCACTCCCTAATACAGCTGAGAGTCGTTGTGTCTGATCTTTAACAGCCGGATAGTTTAATTTCTCCTGTCCGTTACTAATCAATCTTATCTGGATATCAGGAAAGGTCAGTGCCTGATAATGCATATAATCGGTGATATGTTTTAACTCCACCTGTTCTGATTTAAGAAAACTCTTACGGGCAGGTAGATTATCGAACAATCTTTGTACAGTTACTTCCGTACCCCTATTAGCAGGCACTTTACTAACATTTCTTATCTTCCCGAATTCAGCTTCTATCTTCGTAGCAGTTTCACTTTCTTCATCTTTTGTTATCATCTCCAGACGGCTTACAGAAGCTATACTCGGTATTGCTTCTCCCCGAAAGCCAAGAGAAGAGATTTTGATTATATCTTCTACATTGCGGATCTTACTGGTTGCATGCCGTTCAAAAGCTAAAAGAGCATCTTCTTCACTCATTCCGAGACCATTATCAATAACCTGAATTTTCTTTCTACCACCATTTTCAATAATAACAGTGATCTTTGTTGCCTCTGCATCGAGTGCATTTTCTACCAACTCTTTTACTATTGAAACAGGGCGATCAATAATCTCACCGGCAGCTATCTTATTACTTACCTCTTCTGACAATACCTTAATTCTATTCATTTTCCCTCAATAGCTTAACTCCCATTATCTAAATCATTAGTCAATAAATCTTCTGTCTATCATAAAGAATTTTCTTTAATATAGTTAGTCAGACGGGAGAGGCAGTTCACATATGAGCCCAGTTCATTATCGTACCAGCCATATATCTTAGCATGAGTTACCGGCATTTCCAGCATCTTATCAGTTTTTATTCCCTGAAGAGCTAATGCTTCAGGTGGAAAATCTATAAATCCTGTTCTTGTATGGGTTTCATGTGCTTCGATAACAATTGCTGCCATTGTACCAATTAGATCAGCTGAAACATTCTGTCTTTCACTATATATCAAAAGATCTTTTTGTGCACCATTTGCAGCTGCTTGATAAACATCATTGATTACTTTACGGTTGATGATGGGATCTCCTAAATCATTCAATTGAGTATAAAAAGTTACATTCAGATTTATCAAAGAAACGGTATTAGTAGGAATACGAACACTATCCGCCATGAAGCCAATATGTTTAATAATAGGCATCACCTGTTCTAAAGCTTTTGTGACCCCAGTCGTAGAGAGAATGATGTTATTCAAAACACTACGTGTCTTTCGAAGATCAGTTGCTGCTGTCTTGGGCAAACTATCCAAAATGGACTGTGTATTTGTTGCGGCATGTATCGTACTCATCGAGGCAGTCACTACACGTGAAGTTAATTTATTCTCTAATAGTGGCTTTATCATGTGTGCTAAACCCGTTGTTGTACAGGAAGCTGCAGATATTATGTGGTGCTTCCTTGGGTCATAATCCAGATGGTTTATTCCGTAGATCATAGTCTTAGAATCTGCACTGTTATTAGAACCGGCTTTTATTTTAAAAGGTGCACTACAAATAACTTTGAGAGCTCCTGCCTCCAGATGTCCACGCAGGCAGGGTTTACCTGCTTCAGCAGTCAATGTTGGATCAAGAAAGTTGCCGGTGCAATCCACAACAATTTTTGCACCTTCATTTAACCAATTTATATCTTTAGGGTTCCTATTTTTCCGCAGAATTTTTACAGGAATTCCATCTATTTCCAGTATCGGCATCTTTGCATCTAAGATAGTAATAGATGCCTTTTTTCCTGTCATACCATAGAGAAACTTATGAATAGAACCATAAGTGCTGTCCGTCTCAACAGCTTGAATGAGATCATCGAGATCTTTTCCAATCTCACGTCCACAATTCACTATTATACCATCGAATTTTTTGAGGTGAATCTGGTTCCACAACAACAGCTTACCAATTCTACCCATACCATTGATACCGAGTAAATCTTTGTTTTTTAAACTAAGATCCATTTTTCTATACTCCTTTATATTTTATACTATCTTAATGCATTTACACTCTTTAATGGATAGTGGCCTAAGTAGATAGATCCACTGGTGGCATCCAAAGCAATTTTATCGCCAGCTACTAAACTGAAATTACCAATGCGACAAGTTGCTACTTCTTCGTTTACTACTAATTCGCGACAATTCACTACTCCGATTAATCCAAGTCGTGTAGCAGTCACTGCAGCGTGGGAAGTTACACCTCCTCGGGAAGTAAGTAAACCTTGACATTCGAATAGCATATCCATATCATCCGGAACTGTGTCAGGTCTAACCAGAATCAATGCTGAATCCTTATTAGCAAAACGCTCAATATCTTCTTTAGTAATTACAATTATACCGTTAACAGCACCTTTCCCTATCCCTATACCAGTTCCGATCAGTTTACGTTTGCTATTATCTAAAGCTAACACATTATAATCCGGTGTTTTATGAATAACTTGATTTCTTGTTTGGAGGATATAAAGTTTTTCTTTATTGGGCCTTTCAAAGGTAAATTCAATTTCCTGATGAGGATAGTTGCGATCTTCAATCAGCTTTTTCGCATAAGACAACAATGCATGATACAATTCCGAGAAATCTTTTTCTAAAGATATCTCTGTTGAATGCTGTCCTTGCTGTCTTTGTGATTCTGAAATCGGTAAAGTATGTACCAGACCAGCCACAACATCTTCACCTTGACTACACAATTTAAAATCTCCATTCAAACAGATCCCAAGCTGTGGATTCCAATCAGCATATGTGAATAATACCCCTGTTCCGGAGTCAAGAGATATGTTGCCTAACACCATCTTCTGAATGATTACAGCTGTACCCCATTCATCCGCTATATGTAGTTTTTGTCGATATAGTTTTGCTCGTTCAGTGTTCCAGCTATCCAAAACATGCGATATTGCCTTATAAACCTGCATAAATGGTTCTTGTTCTAAGTAAATGTCATTTTCTGCTAAAACAGCCTTATATTCATCAACCATTAAACGCATCTGATCATCAGTAAACTCAGTTTTCAACTCGACTTGGTACAACTTTTTGAAACGGATCATAACAGCATCGAAATCATCCCTGTCAATACCATGAGCCATTCCCCAACTTTGAATTAATCGCCTATAGCAGTCCCAAGCCGTCCATCCATAATTAGGTCTTTGGGAAAGCTTCAATGTAATTTCATCAGTCAGTCCTATATTGAGGAAAGTATCCATAGCTCCGGGAAGACTTAACGGAGCACCAGATCTAACAGATAAGATCAATGGTCTTTCCGGATCTCCTAATCGTAAACCTGTATATTGCTCTAATCGCTTAATATTTTGCCATAAAAGATCGTCAAATTCATTAGAGATATTCGGATGTGTATTAATGATATCACGATATCTATACAGATCAGTAGTGATAACAAAACCTGGTGGTATAGGAAATTCATATTGGTACATTCTCTTCAAAAAGTATGCCTTTGAACCCAAGAGCACTTGATTTTCTATACGGGAATTCTTGGTATAAAGATGGAAAAAAAGCTTATCCGGATCATATGACATTACTCTAGATATATCGTTTGAAGCAAATAGGTATTTCATCTCTTCCAGTGAATCTAATATGCTAGCTATAAAATTATCCAAACCTTGCACCAAGAAAGAGGTCGAGAACAGATTACGATAAAATTCTTCAGCAAAAATTTCTGATGCTTCTTTGCTTTTATAAAGCTGGCTGATCTTTTTAATCTCACTATCGTAAAATCGATAATAGTATTCGTTAATTATTTCATTTATACTATCTTTCAGTAGTCTGAAAATATCTAAATACTGGTCAAGTGAGAGATTTGTTATATTCACTACTGACCTCAACATTGCCAATGCAGAACTAAAGGCATCATTAGTTACCATCTCTTGCTTCATTGCATAGTCATAAAGGTCAAGAATGCGAATAATCCGACGTAGTGTTTTCCCATTTATATAATGTATGTTTAACTGAGCAATATTCCTTTCAAAGAGTCTGCGAATTACATTCTCCAGTCTAAATACCATTCCCATAGCATCCAATTTCGGCTCTTTATAAACACCGTACATAGATGGAATCCCTGCGGCTATATGTCTTTTGTAATAAATGTTTTCCCAACCGGTACTTTGTTTGGAGTCCAAAATCGTAATATTTAGTCTTTCAATATAGTTAAGCATGAGACGGATTGAACTTTCGTAATCCTTACGGACCAAACAATGCCGTAGCCGATTTTGTTCTTTTGCAGTAAAAAAGCTATAATGAGAGAGAAATTTTATTACGTCATGCGGGTCTAAATTGTATTTATCCTTGAGAAGAAAGTGACAATAGCAAAGCAACTTCAAGCGTTTTAGAAAAAAATCATCATTTCTATCTTCAAACAATCCTTGAACTTTCTGCCAAGAGAGACTTAAAAGTTCCTCAGCGCTAAAACCTTTATCTTGTAGAAAATGGTTAACGATCTTACTCTGCTTTCTAGTATTTTCATCTGGCCGCTGAATATAGTTTTTTACATCTTCAGGGATAATCTTGTTGAGATGTTTAGGATTCAGATCGATCCAGTATGCTAAGATCTTTTCTATCAAAAGTATGTGAGTATTGTTACTTTCACTATGCAATTGTTTACGCAGGAAATGTATCAAACGGTCATTGCGATGACCTATTTCATCTATTTCTGTACTGATATCTCGTATTTCACCCTCTGCTCCAATTTCATTGAAAAAGACAGGGAAAAGACGTAAGAGATGTTTTATTTGTACAAACAATGGCTTTATGTCAGAGTTCAGGAAAGACGATACATCCTTTTGAAAAAGATCGGTATCGGAAATAAATACACCTTGGCGAGTGAGACTAATGATCATGTGAGCCAGAAGGTTTTTACATTGTAGGGGATCAATCGCTATTAACTCCAAATAGACTCTAAGATGCTTTATATGGTTTTTATCTACCTCGATCTGCCAGTCATCAGTTATGTGAATATCTCCCGGAGGGGTAAATCCTAAGTCAATAATCTTCCGCAGTAGAGTGTTTTTTAGTTCTTGATCCTCTCCTGATAAAACTGTTTTACCGATGGTATGTAGACAATCCAAAACAATAGTAAGATGACTTTGTCGAAGATCATTAAAAGCTTTAAACAGAGAATCGAGCATTGATAAAATTTCTTCCGGTGAGAGTTCTTTGTTTAAATCAGCCAATTGCCGGTTCAGATCCCATAAAAGATGATCTCGCAAATCAACCATACCCGGCAAACTTAAAAGATAGAATATGTAATGTATCCTCTCAGTTAGATGAGTAAACTCTCTTAGAAAATCGCGATGTTGAGCAGCTATATCATTGAAAGCAGGTATATCACTCAAGGAGCTCATGTCTTTTCTATATCTCAATTTCCGCAGCCAGTTCTGGTAATAATCCTTCCCGATAGCATTATTTAGCTCAACGATACTTACGTTATTCGATGAGCCTATGCGTTTGTATAAACTCTCAATATCTGTGTTCTTTTCCCAATATTTTAGACTTTCTTTCAGGAGATTCTTTACTATCTGAAAAAAAATATCCTCTTCTGTTTGAAAAGTAATCAAACGATTCAGACTTTTACGGCACAACCCACTCAATCGGATAAAAACATCTTTCTTATGCTTTATCCAATCTTGTAATATGATTTTGATATTGTCTAAAACATTAATTGTTAAGTTTCTGTGATCGGAAAGAGCTGAAACAAATTCCAAAAACAACTGAATTAAGAGTTTTTCTTGATTTGGTTTTTTACATACAGTATCCAGTTTCTTAAACAGCTTAATTATAACCTTAATAGCATTAGTAGATTCTGGCACTTGCACATAAAGCCACAAATCTCCCAGAACACACTGCCGCATCATTAATATTACTGTATCGGGATTGACATACGGGTGATATAACTCTTCTAAAAAGCGCTTACAACGCTCTTGAATGCCATAATACTCATCAGATAAGGAAAGCAAAAACAACGCATCCTTATCGAGTATTATATCGGCAACTTTGGTCGCAGCAAGGTTGTCAGCTAATGCCTTAGAATCTAATGTTTCCAAAACCATATCCTCTAAAAATAATATTAAAAGAGCTCCTTAGCTCCATAATCCTCTTAAAAGTGATGTTCTTTTTGTCAAGTATGATTCCTGAGATAGAAATACTTCTCTCAGACTTTTCATAAATATGTAATACATTGAGTTAGCAGAGAGATCTACAGAATAAATCACCTTACCTCTCTTAATAATATTATAGATTTATTGTAACAAAAAAAGTCCCCGTTCAATACGAGGACTTTTATTTATGTCGATATAGTTTACTCTATTTAGAATTCTTGAGCCATTCTCTTATAGGCAGTGTATCGTTCCTTAACGAACTTTTCGATCTCTCCCCTGTAATTGTCGAACTTATCTGGGAAAGTGTTCTTCAAAGAACTATAACGTTTCTCATTATCGAGGAATTTAGTAACCGGTTCACCAGGTTCTTTGGAATCCAATTGTAACGGATTTTTCCCCTGCTCTCTTAAACGAGGATCATAACGGTACAGTATCCAATAACCGGAATCTACTGCCAGTTTTTCTTCTTTTTGGGTCAATGACATATCAAGACCATGATTTATACAAGGTGCATAAGCTATTATAATAGAAGGACCATCATAAGTTTCGGCTTCGATGATAGCTTTAGTGAGCTGGTTTTTATCGTATCCCATGGCTACTGAAGCTACATAGATATAACCGTAACTCATCAGCATCATACCGAGATCTTTCTTAGTTGTCTTTTTCCCTGATTCAGCAAATCTCGCAACCGCTCCTAAGGGAGTTGCTTTTGATGCCTGACCTCCGGTATTGGAATAAACTTCTGTATCCATAACCAGTATATTCACATTCCTATTGGAAGCCAGCACATGATCAAGACCACCGTACCCAATATCATAAGCCCAACCATCACCACCAAATGCCCAGACACTCTTTTGGATGAAATAGTGTTGTAGCTCTATAATTCTCTTAACATAAGGATCGGTTTTTTCGTTACCCAATGACTGAGACAACATCTTCTTGATCAATTTGACATTCTCTTTGGCTTCTTTTCCGGTCTCCTTCCAGAGTTCTTTTGCCTTTTGCAGAGCTTTTATCAGCTCAGAATCAGTTCCTATCTCCAGTAATTTGTCTATATTGAGAGCTAACATACGACGATTGGAATCGACTGCTAGCCGCATCCCAAAGCCATATTCGGCATTATCTTCAAAGAGCGAATTAGCCCAAGTTGGACCTTCCCCATCTGAATTCTTACAATATGGAATACTCGGGAAAGTGCCTCCCCAGATTGAAGAACAACCAGTAGCATTCGCAATGATCATTCTATCACCATAGAGCTGAGTAATAAGTTTAACATATGGTGTTTCTCCACATCCTGCACAGGCACCGGAAAACTCCAATAACGGTTGTTTGAACTGGCTACCTTTGACGGTAGTCTCTTTTACGGAATCGCCGATCACATCATTCGGTAAAGATTCAAAGAAGAGCTCATTGTTAAATTCTCCAGCTTCTCTTTCTTCTTCTACCGGCTTCATCTCTAATGCCTGTACAGGGCACTCGATAACACAGTTGCGGCAGCCCTGACAGTCTTCTATATATACTTGAACCTTGAAGTTGTAGTTATCCTTGTCTTTACCTGCAGCTTCCAGTGTGGTAAAAGTATTTGGTGCCTTATCGAGTAGTTTTTTATCGATAAGTTTGACTCGTATAGCTGCATGTGGACAGACAAACGAACAACGGTTGCACTGGATACACTTCTCAGATATCCAATGTGGTACTATCGCTGAAACTCCTCTCTTCTCCAGTCTGGTAGTTCCGGAAGGGACATAACCATCGAGAGGCATCATAGAAACAGGTATTTCATCCCCTTTCTCTCTCATTATCGGTTCGATAACTTTTCTTATAAATTCGTTCGAATCGTCAGGAACGAGTTTTTTATGATCAGAACATTGTCCCGGTATCTCTTGTGGTACCGGTATCTCTTTCAGTGCTTCATCGGTTTTATCAACTGCTTCCCAGTTCATTTTGACGATATTCTCACCTTTTTTTTGATAGGTCTTCTTGATAGCGGCTTTGATCAATTTGATTGCTTCCTGTCTCTCCAGTACACCTGAGATCAGGAAAAAGGCAGTTTGCATCACAGAATTGATTCTATTGCCTAAGCCAACTGCAGTAGCTATCTTCAAGGCATCAATGTTATAGAATTTGATCTTTTTCTCGATAATCGTCTTCTGCATATCTTCGGTTAACTTACAGAAAGCTTCCTCTGCAGTCCAATTAGAGTTAAGCAGAAATGTTCCCTTCTCTTTAATTCCTTCTAAAAGGTCATACCTGCCAATAAATGCCTGATTATGACAGGCGATAAAGTCGGCATTTTGCACTAAATAAGGTGATTGGATCGGCTTTTTTCCAAATCGCAGATGGCTTCTGGTTATACCACCAGATTTTTTGGAGTCATATTGGAAATAACCTTGAGCGTACATATCGGTACTATCACCGATTATTTTGATCGAGTTCTTATTTGCTCCTACGGTTCCGTCAGAACCGAGACCCCAGAACTTACAACTTATTGTTCCTTCAGGGATAGTATTGATATGATCCTTTATCGGTATGGAATGATTGGATACATCATCATTAATACCAACCGTAAAACCATGAGTACATTTATCGTTTAAATGCTCATAAACAGCTTTTACCATCGACGGCGTAAATTCCTTTGATGATAGACCATATCTACCACCAATAACTTTTATATCACGCCTTTCTTGCAGAGCAGTAACTACATCGAGATAAAGAGGTTCGCCAATCGAACCCGGTTCTTTTGTCCTGTCCAGAACAGCTATCTTCTTAACAGAAGAGGGGATAACCTTTAAAAATCTCTCAACATCAAAAGGACGGTATAATCTTACTTTGATCAGACCAACCTTATATCCATGATTATTCAGGTATTGAATCGTCTCATCGATAGTATCACAACCACTTCCCATTGCGACAATAACTCTATCTGCATCAGGAGCTCCGAAATAGTCAAAACAGTGATATTGTCTGCCAAATTTTTGAGCAAACAGATCCATATATTCTTGCACAATAGCAGGTGTGACTTGGTAATATTTATTTACCGTTTCTCTACCCTGAAAATAGACATCAGGATTCTGTGCACCAACTTTTACTCTTGGTAACTCGGGATTCATAGCTCGAGAGCGAAACTCTTCGATATACTTCATATCAACGAGTTCTTTGAGAGCATCATAATCCATCACCTCGATTTTCTGTACTTCATTGGAGGTACGAAAACCATCAAAAAAGTTCAAGAACGGTACCTTAGATTTGAGAGTTGCCAAATGACATACCGTAGCCAGATCGAGTACTTCCTGTACTGAACTTCCTGCCATTAAAGCAAAGCCGGTATTGCGTGCCGACATAACATCGGAATGGTCACCAAATATAGATAACGACTGGCAAGCTAAAGATCGAGCAGAGACATGAAATACCGTAGGCAACATCTCCCCCGCTATCTTGTGCATATTAGGTAACATCAGCATCAACCCTTGTGATGCTGTAAATGTTGTAGTTAGCGCTCCTGCTGATAAGGCGCCATGTACTGCCCCGGCAGCTCCGCCTTCAGATTGTAATTCAACTACCTCAACAGGTAAACCAAATATATTCTTACGACCTTCAGCTGACCAAGCGTCTGAAAGCTCACCCATCGGCGAAGAAGGTGTTATTGGATATATCGCTGCTACTTCACTTAAGGCATACGCTACATGAGCCGCTGCAGTGTTACCATCCATCGTTTCTTTCTTTACTCTTGACATAAGTCCCCCTTTTACTCCTATTTTTTCTTTTTTTAAACAAAAAATCATCCTCTAAAAAAACGTCAATGATAATCGGAATTTTTAGCTGATAATAGGATACATTAACGTTTCAGAGATCTTAATGATCACTTTGATCCTCTAATTATATCATCCTGAGTCTCCTTCACCAAAATAGTAAAACCAATTCTATATAGCAATCCATTTTGGTGAAGTATGAAGATAGCGTCTATTTGCATTGAGGAATTAATCTCTTCTATCTCTCCAAAACAAAAGTAACCGGTCCGTCATTAGTAAGACTGATCTTCATGTAGGCACCGAAACTTCCCAGTTTTGGCTTTATCCCGTGTTTTTCCAATTCAAGAGCAAACTCTTCATACAATTTCTCTGCCTTTTCCGGTTCAGCAGCAATAAAGAAATCTGGTCTTCTACCTCTATCTGTATTAGCACAAAGAGTAAATTGTGAAACCAAGAGGATCTCGCCACCGATGTCTTTTACCGACAGATTCATTTTGCCCTCTTGATCAGGAAAGATCCTCAATTCAACTATCTTTTTTGCTAACCAAGGAATTTGATTCCCATCGTCTTCTGCAGCAATTCCAAGCAACAGCAAGAGTCCTTTACCCATAGATGCGATCACCTGATCAGCAACTTTGACAACTGTTTGCTCTACTCTTTGTATGACAACCTTCATCATTTATACCTCAGTAATGATTGATGTTAAGAGATACGTCTCAAGTCAAGTCTAATTGTCGTGAGTATTCACGAATCGTAGTTTGTAGAAGAGCTAGTGAAATCAAATGTCATAATAAGTAATATTAGTTTTTCTTCTTAAGCTTCCTGATGGTGTTTTATAACCCTACCAGCGGTCATGAAGATTGTATCTTCGGCAATGTTAGTTGATAAGTCAGCAATTCTTTCTAAGTTCTTTGAGATTCTGATCAGATGAAAGGCTCTCTCAACGGTTTGAGGATCCTTGATCATCTCCTCTATTAATTCTTTTATGATCTCTTCATTCATGTTATCCACTTTAGAGTCACGCACACAAACACTCATAGAGAGTTTAGTATCTTCATCAGCGAAAGCTGAAATACTGTCTCGTATCATCCCTATAGTTTCTTTTGCCATAGGTGGAATAGTCTTAATCAAGTTCAGAGCTGGTCTTTCGATCAAGAATTGACTACTTTCTGCTATATTTACTGCCTGATCACCGATTCGTTCAATGTCATTGTTG
The DNA here is from genome assembly GCA_019429305.1 of Candidatus Cloacimonadota bacterium. NCBI lineage: Bacteria > Pseudomonadati > Candidatus Cloacimonadota > Candidatus Cloacimonadota bacterium. Next base: position 1,337 of record JAHYIR010000001.1, on the reverse strand, counting down.
ATTTTATATATCATCAGGACAGTTCTCAGATCCTTGGCTTCCGGTTGAAAGAGAGCTATTGTGTTAGTACATAACTCTTCGATCTCGATCTCCATTTGATTTATTTCACTTTCGTGTCTCATAACTTCAAACAGTTTATCGGAGTAACCCTCAATTAAACCATCAATACTTTTCTCTATCATCATCTGAACAATGTTTGCTTCAGCAATTAGCTTTTCTTTTAGTTTCAAGATCTTCTCTTTTATCATTTTCTTCTCCTTTTATAAAACAGATTAAAACCTTAGATTTCTCATCCTCTACATAATTAAAACTATCTAAGGTTATTTCTGTTACTAAGTTAACAGATACTCAATTTTACATTATGTATGTTAAAAGCCAATAATCGAAGTGTTAAGATAATGTTAAAATGATGCACTCAGACAGTTTTGTTTTATAATGCCTTATCTGTTTACTGGTGTTCGGCAAAGAACTCAATTTTACATGTTTTAGGTATTCTTTTATAAGATTTCTGCCTATTCAGGCTGTCAAATACCACTGCTCAACTCTAACCCAAGTTTAACAGTTCCTTTATACTTTATTAACAAATATTTGGTAACCCTTAAGTGTCAGTATGTGGAGAAATAGTTCTCCGCTAAAACAAACTAAGGAGTTTAGAAATGAGGAAAATAACCTTACTTTTTTTGGTAATTCTATTATGCTTCAGTTTTATTAGTTTAGAAGCACAAAGAAGAGTTGAGCTTTTAGGTGCCGGTGCATCTTTCCCTGCACCATTAGTGACAGCTATGGCTGATGAGTATCGTGATGTTACCAACGGTAGAGTAACTATAAATTATCAATCAATAGGATCTGGTGGCGGTATTCGCCAGTTCAGTGAGCAGACCATAATGTTTGGCATGACCGAAGCATTTCTTTCCGACGATGTCATGAGAAACATCGAGCAAAATACCAGTGGTAAAGCTTTCAATATGCCAATTACTTTGGCTGATGTGGTTGTCACCTATAATCTTCCCGGTATAGAGAAAGGATTGATTTTTGACGGTCCTCTCTTGGCTGACATTTTTTTAGGAAAGGTTAAAACCTGGAATGATAAGAGAATTCAAGACCTTAATCCGGGGAAAAGACTCCCCAGATTGCCGATTCAAGTCGTTCACCGTTCAGACGGCTCAGGTACTACTAATCTTTGGACAAGTTATTTAACTAAAGTATCCAAAGAATGGGAAACAAACATCGGTTATGCTACCAGTGTTAACTGGCCTACTGGTATTGGTGCTAACGGTAACGAAGGTGTTGCCGGCGTGGTTGTTAATACTCCAGGTGCTATCGGATATAACAGTTTT